>JBJXFZ010000033.1:0-54766 GCA_046154245.1 Pyrinomonadaceae bacterium | reverse complement strand
ACGGCTTTTTGCCTGCGCAGATCTTCCACCGCTGGGAACGCCACGCCGCGCTTTGTACGTCGTGCGAGGACCTGCCCGGCATGGTCGTCCGCTCGATCGCAGCCTGCTACACCTACAAGATGGACGAGCTGGCCGTGCCCGCCGGTCTGCATGAACGAATTTTGAATCTAACGCTCGGCACCGAGCAGGCAAGAGAGGTGAAGGCTTCACTCGGCTCACGCGCGGCAGAGTGGATACGCGGCCTTCGATTCCCGATCGGCGTTCCGCAGCTCGCGCCGCTGGCGATGATGTTCATTATCGCCTTCATGGTGTTTAGCCAGACGGTATCGGCTGATGGTTCGCTTGCGGGTGTTTATCAAACGAGCTACGAACTTGCTGAGGCGACCTATCAGCAGGGAGCGGACGCACTTAACGGCAAGCCCGTCGGTATCGAACAATCGAATCAGGAGCCCGTCTCCGGCACGACCTTTGTCGGTAACGAGGACAAGAAATAATGAACTGCGCCTATCACACACACCATGCAGCAGTCGTCGGCTGTAACGGCTGCGGACGGGCGTTGTGCCCCTCGTGCGATCACCGCATCAAGGGCTTTCCGTATTGTCAGGACTGCATCGTGATGGGTGTCGATCTGCTCCGTCAGCAGAGCCGAACAAATAGCGTTAATTTTGTTCAACGCCGCACGTCGCCGCTCATCGCGACCGTCTTGTCGATGATCTGTCCCGGACTCGGTGCTGCATACAATGGTCAGATGGTAAAGGCCCTTGTATATTTCGGTGTTTTCGTCGGGTTGTTCCAAATGGCGATCCTCACAAAGACCGCGTTGTTTGTATTCGGCTTTATCGGCATGTGGTTTTTCGCTGCCCTCGATTCGTGGCGTACGGCACAGATGATTCGCTCCGGCCTAACGCCGGATGTTGCCGACGACGTTCTCGTCAAGCGCTTTTCCGGGAACCCAAAACTCTGGGGTATCGTGCTCGGACTGCTCGGTCTAACCTTTATTTTCCAGCGGGTCTTGAGTACCGGTTTTATCTTGCGCGCATTGTTGCCGGTTATGTTGATAGCTCTTGGGGTTTACGTGCTGAGGGGTTACATTTTCAAAAAGAGAGAAAGTTCGACCTGGGCCGCTCCGTCGCCGTCGGTAAATTTTGCGCTTAGCAGAACGACGTATCCGCCGGCTGATTACAATGTCAGCGATTTTGCCGACCGCTCGCGCAGCGGTAGCTGGAAAGATGTATAGTTTCTTAAGGAGTTTTTATGGGCCTTATTAAAGGAGCAGGCATCGTGAGCAGTATTTTGGTGATCATCGCTTTGGTCATCACGCTGCTCAAAGCCGTGATCGGTTTCGTTGGCTTTCTGGCACTTGCTATTAAGATATTGATCGTAATTGTCTTCATCGGCGTCTTTGCCAGCGTCGCTTTTATGATATTTCGTGCGTGGCAGGACAAACAGCGAAAGGCGTAACTTCCCATAGTTCTTTCTTATTATCCTCATAAGCAAACCGAGGGCTTTCTGGTTTCTCGGTTTGCGTTTTCCACAAGCATATGGTCTCATTGACTTCCAAGTAACATTTTCAAGTTATTTGGATCATCAAGCGGGATTCCTCGATATTCTTCGGGGTAAGAATTTAGTAAGCGAGAGTTTTCTTAACAACTATTTGACTCTTGTTCTGGTTTCGCGTTAGTCGCTAGCGGCTATTCTTGCGTGATTCCGTGTGCTGAAACCTTTGGTTTTGGTACGAAATCATTAAAAGGAGCTTGTAAAGCAAATAATGCAGAAAAACGACAAGGCGTACGCTTTTCTTTTATCGCATTCATCTAAATCAAGGATTTATATTAGGAGGCTTGCTCTACCAAAGCGCGTCGTGCACTTTGGCATCGTAAGCGTGTTTTTGTGTCTTGGAATATCGAGCGTGTCGCTCGTGGCAGCAAAACTCTTTGACAACCCGGCCTTTATAGAAACAGTATCCAATACGTCGATCCTCACAAAACTCTCAGCCGAACCACTCAAAACCGAAGTTGAACCTCAGCCTCAGCAGCACCCTGCACCTGAGGATTTTGCTTTTAACAGTGGCGGACCGGCCGACGATAACGAACTCGATGGCGAATCAAAACAGCTAGACGGCGAGCTTGGCGTGATCCAGAAAGCCAGTGATCCGGCCAATCTGCCGACGATGTGGGCACACCTTGGCAAGATCAACAACGAATTTGGCCTCCGCCGTAATCCGTTCGGCGGCCGCTCGTATGAGTTTCATCCCGGGATGGACATCGACGGCGAACGCGGCGATCTTGTCGTGGCTCCGGCAAACGGCACGGTAGTGAAGGCCGGCTGGACCGGCGGCTACGGGAACATGATCGAGATCGATCATGGTAATGGCCTTTCGACGCGTTATGGACACCTTTCAAAGGTTGAAGTAACCGTCGGTGACACCATCAACCGTGGTCAACTCATTGGTTACGTCGGTTCCACGGGTCGCTCGACCGGCCCGCATCTTCATTACGAGTTGCGTTTGGGCGAAAAGCCGATCAACCCGCGTCACTTCTTGCCACCCGAGCCGACAGATCTGTCAACTATCGTTAGAAAGTAGCTGTCTCTAAAGTTTTTGAGCATGCCGTCTGAAAAGACGGCTTTTTTGTTATACTTCCAGCATCTAATAAACACTTTTGAGGAAAACGACATTTCTATGAAATTCAAAAATAACCGCTTATCTACGCTCGCGATTTGCATCGCGATATTGCTGACATCTGCACCATTCACCTTCGCCATTGACGAGGGAATGTACGCGCCCGGCCAGATCGCCTCGCTTCCGCTAAAGAAAAAAGGCCTGAAGATCAAGCCCGAAGAAGTTTACAACCCTGCGGGTGGCGGGCTGACCGACGCCGTGATCCGGCTCAGCATTGGCTGCACGGCGGAGTTTGTCTCGCCCGAGGGATTGATCTTGACTAACCACCACTGCGGGTTTGACGCGCTGGTTGCGGCCTCGACGCCTGAGAAGGATCTTGTCGAAACCGGTTTTAAGACCGATAGCCGCGCCGGCGAAATCGCGGCAAAAGACTATTCGATCTTTCTCACAAACCGCGTCGAAGATGTCACCGCAAAGATAAAGAGCGGCACCGAAAATCTCACGGGTGACGCACTTGCAGCAAAGATCAAATCCAACACCGACGCCCTGCAGGCCGCCGAACACGCAAAGGCGAAAGCAGGCGCCACCATTCGCATTCAGGCGCTAAACAGCGGTTATTTTTACTATCTCTACGAGACGCAGCAGATCAACGACATTCGTGTCGTTTACGCCCCGCCACGCAACATCGGTGTATTTGGCGGCGACCCTGACAACTTCGAGTGGACGCGTCACACCGGCGATTTTACGTTTCTCAGAGCGTATGTCGCACCCGACGGCACGTCGGCTGAATACTCGACGAATAATGTTCCTTACAAACCGAAGAAGTTTCTCACAGCAAATATCGGTGGTCTAAAGGAAAACGACTTTGTCTTTGTGCTTGGCTATCCGGGCTCGACAACGCGTTACCGCGAGAGCTGGTCGGTGATCTATGCTCGCGACGCGAACTTCCCCTTCCTCGAAAGATGGCTGGGTGCGGCGAGCGACAGCCTGCGTGCGATCGGCGCGACCGACGAAGAAAAACGCATCGCGTTTCAGTCGGATATCGCAAACTTTGATAATTCGCGCAAGGCATTCGGCGGTGGCCATTTGCAGTTAAAACGCGTTCAGGCCGTCCAGCAGCGTCAGGCCGACGAAGCTCGCATGGCGGCATGGATCGCAGCCGACCCGGCGCGCCAAAAGAAATACGGCAATGTCCTCGCCGAGCTAAAGGCTCTTTCAGAGGAATCAAACGCAGCACAGATGCGAGACGTGATCATGCGTCGATTCCCCGATCCGAATGCAATGGCGGCATTAGGCGTAATGTACACGTATGCAAGCGCCGTCAAATCGGGTCGAGCCATTCCCGCGCAACAAAAAGCGGCGATCCAGGAATCTCTTAAGGGACGCGACGCCACGCACGAACGCGAGATGCTCAAGTTCTTTTTCAAGGAGTTTGACAATCTGCCCGCGGGACAGCGTTTCGCTGCCGCGGACGCGAAGTTTGAGAACAAAAAAGGCAAAGCGCGCCGCGATGCCGAAGCCGCGTTTGCGGCATTGGTCGCCGACACAACCGATGCTGAGATCAATTCGGTAAGCTCGATGTCATGGAGCGAGATTCAGTCGAAGCACCCATTCATCGCCGCAGTCGTCGATGAAAGAGCCGCCCTCAGCGCTCGCTCGGCAAAGTTCGCCGCAAACATCGACCGTCTTCGCTTGCTCTACATGCAGGCGTACACCGAGATGAAAGGCATCTCGCCCGTCTACCCCGACGCGAACAGCAGCTTGCGATTCTCATACGGCTACATCAAAGGCTTTCAGTCGCGCGAAGCCGAATATCGCATGCCGTTTACGACAATGAAGGGCATGATCGAGAAGGAGACTGGCGTAAAGCCGTTCGACCTGCCGTCGAAACTTGTCGATCTGCAGAACGCCAAAGATTTTGGCCGTTACGGCTCGGGTGACAGCGTCGTCGTCAACTTTCTCTCGACGACCGACATAATTGGCGGCAATTCCGGCTCACCAATCCTCAACGCACGCGGCGAACAGGTCGGCCTCTGCTTTGACGGTAACTTCCAGGGGCTCGGTAATGACTTTTACTTCGACACCGAAAAGAACCGCACCATCTCGGTCGATATCAGATACGTTCTGTTCGTCACCGAAAAATTCGGCGGCGCCAAATGGGTCGTCGACGAAATGAAACTCGTCGGCGGGAAGAAGTAGTCGCAACGGAACGCGGACGCCCTCGTCCGCAAACGCCGCTCGCGGCGTCCCGTGGTCAGCATGGGAATGTGAACGGAACGCGGACGCCCTCGTCCGCAAGCGCCGCAACGCGGCGTCCCGTAGTCAGCATGGGCATGGAATGTAACGGAGAGGCGGACGCCCTCGTCCGCAAACGCCGCAACGCGGCGTCCCGTGTCACCAGCCCTCCGTCGGTTGCGGCTTTGCCGCTCTATTTGCGGTGAAGCTCGGCTTCACCGATGCTCGCCCCACCATTTCCTGAGGCTACGCCTCCGTGCTGCGGCGTAGCCGCAGACTCTTTAGATCCGGCTGACGGAAAAGCAAAGCATTTCCGCAAATAGAGCGGCACAGCCGCGTGAACGGCGAGGATTCACACGTGCGCGGCGCGGATTCACAGGTAAACTGGCGTCAGTCAGTAGTTTTACGGCTCGGGAGATGGCTTTCCCGGGCCGTATTTTTGTGTTTTCGCTCCGTCATTTAGTGTTCTTGGTCCGTCACTTAGTGTTATCGCTCCGTCACTTAGTGTTATCGCTCCGTCACTTAGTTTTATCGCTCCGTCACTTAGTGTTATCGCGTCGGGCGAGAGGGTTATCGCGTCGGGCAAATTGGGACGACATAAACCGCGGCTTGCCGCAATCCAGTGCGGTTAGGCTCGCCTAACCGCGCTGTGATAGGGAGAAGCCAGCAAATGATCGCGCTTCTCCTTTCTCAGCGCGGGGATTCGAATCTGTCGCCCGCTCTCGCGCGCCTACGGGAACTCGTTGGGGTCGGTTACCCCGGGTTTCGCGTCGCTATACCCGGGGCTAAATTCCGTCGCCCCGCCAGGGGCTCTCGTGTCGGTGACGCGACGGGGCAAAGCCCAAAATCACCCTACTCAGCCTGACCGCACTGCGAGATGGCACAGCCCCTCGACCGGGAAAAACTGCCGCGAATTTCAATTGTCGCTGACGCGACAAAATCGTTGAATTTCAAGCTTCCGTGGGTCAAAACCCAGGGCTAAATTCAAATGCCGCTAAGCGGCCGGTGTGTCCTCGCGGGCGATCTCGGATATAATGATCGGCAATTCAATAACAACCAATAAGGAGAGAGAACGATGCGCTTTTTTGTCTCAAATTTTAGATGGATCATGGTGGTGTCGGGGATTTTGACGTGCACGATGTTTCTCGGCCTTGTTTCGCCGCAAACTTCGCTACAGTCTAACTTTGGCGAGAACTTGCACGGACCACTCAGCGAAGTGCTGGTGCGCAATTGGAGCGCGCTAATCGGGCTCATGGGAATAATGCTGATCTACGGCGCGTTTGTGGAACCTGTGCGGCGGTTTGCGCTCGTCATTGCCGGCGCGAGCAAGGCCGTATTCATCGCGTTAGTGCTTATCTATGGCAATCAGTTTATGGGATTCGGTGCCGGAACGGCCGTCATCGCCGATTCGATAATGATCGTCCTGTACATCGCCTATCTTCTCGCCTCGCCACGAAACGCAAACTAGTCTGGCCTCACGCGCCTACTTCTGAAAATACGCGAATTTGATCGAGTTCCTGTCTACGACGTCGACCGTTTGTGACACGACACGCATTTTACGGCGTCCGGGACCTTTGTCCCGACGCGGTTGAACTTGATCTGAAAATGACAGGCGTCGCAAGTCTGATGAAACGCGAGCTGATTTGTAAGCGTCGTGATGGTCGTGCTGCCGGGGTCCTTTAGTTCAGGGATCGCCGGGAGTAACTTCGGCTTCTCACCCTGGCGAGTATGGCAGTCATGACATTTTGCAATGCCCGCGGCATTCGGATCCTTTGTAAACAACTCGATCGTGAGTGTCGTCGTGCGATCGGCCGGCCACGCGGTCTTCAGCGGCGGAAACTTAGCCGCCTCGGACGCGGGTTGCGCCACATGATGACACTCGATGCACATTATCGGGCCACCGACGCTGTATTCACCGCTGTTGTGCTTTACGTGGTTGAAAGTAACTTCGCCCATCTTTGCCCCTTTCGCGAGTTTTATCACTTCGGGCATCTTCAACTGGGCCGCCGCTTTGTCGGGCATGACCTGGGCACTCGGCCGAGCAGTATCCAGTGTCAACATAGCTACCGCAAGAGAAGCAATCGCTAACCCAAATTTAATGTACTTTCTAAACATGGCTCACCTCCTCAAGGCAAAAATTCGAATTGTCTCGTCTAATTTATTCTGCTCCCGCGACACACGTTCGTGATGTGACAGACGTCACACGAACTGGGTGCGCGAAGGCGAACCTGCGGAGTTATTTTTCTGAATACGCGAGTTTGATCGAGTTCATTCCGCGAAGGATCACCCGTTGGCGGCGAACGACGCGTTTCCGGTTTTTTGCGGGGTTAAAGATATTGAGCGGGCTGGGGATCATGGCAGAGAGATAGGCGGCTTCGTCGCGTGTGAGGTCGGACGCGCTCTTTTTAAAATAAACGCGCGACGCGGCTTCGGCGCCGTAAACGCCATCGCCCCACTCGATAACATTTAGGTAAAGCTCGAGGATGCGCTTCTTTGTGAGGTAACGCTCAAGGAAGTATGTGTATGCGGCCTCGCGGCCCTTTCTTAAGAAGTTGCGGTCCTCGGAGAGGAAAAGATTCTTCGCGAGCTGCTGCGTGACAGTCGAGGCTCCGCGTTTGAAGGACGGCATCGGCGGAATCCAGTCGTCCTCGCTCGGTTTGCAGTCCTTTACCGGCTGTTTTGCGGCCTTTGCCTCAGCCTCACACTCCTCGCGAGCTTCTTTTTCGCCTTCTTTAACGGCCTCGTCCCACGCGGCCTCGATCGCCTTCCAATCAAAGCCGTCGTGATCAAAAAACCGCGCGTCCTCGCCGGCAAGTACAGCTCGCTGCAGGTTGGGCGAGATCTGTTCGATCGGCATCCACATCATAAACTTGCGCGGCTCGCGTCCCTCGCTATTTGCCTCGGATATTCGATATTCGATCATCGAGGACGTCGTTGGGTTTTCATTTCTTAAGCACGAAATGCACGGAAATGTGACCAGCTCGTACAAGAGCCACACGCCAAGCGCTCCGACAAAGACGAGGAATGCGATTTTTGTCCAGTACCACATCTGCTTAGTGAATAGTGAATATTGAGCAGTGAATAGTCAAGGAAAACGTACCACTCGGCGATGGTTCAGTTTGAATATTTCCCTTCGTCTTCATTGCGTTCTTTGCGGCCTCCGCGTGAAACTTCTTTCAAAGCTCAAAGAAATCTCACGCAAAGACGCGGAGAACGCAAAGTGAGAAAGGATCAAAGTCCGAAATGACCCTCTACCGCGCCACTCTTGACTATTCACTTTTCACTATTCACTATTCACTATTATGGGTCGTCACGACAACGTAGTTGCGGTCATCCTCGGCGGCGGAGCCGGTTCGCGGCTGTTTCCGCTGACGCGGGAACGCTCAAAGCCCGCGGTACCGCTCGGCGGCACGTATCGTCTTATCGACGTGCCGGTCTCGAACTGCATCAACTCAGAGATCACGCAGATCTTTGTCCTCACACAATACAATTCCGCGTCGCTAAATCGCCACATTTCGCGAACGTTTCGCTTTTCCTCGTTTTCCACTGGCTTTGTCGAGGTACTCGCCGCCGAACAGACAAAGGAAAGCGAAGAGTGGTTTCAGGGTACTGCCGACGCGGTGCGCCAGATGCTGCCGCATCTTCGCGACTGGCGGGTCGATACGCTGCTGATACTATCGGGCGATCATCTGTATCGCATGGATTACCGAGAATTCTTAAAGCGCCACTTCGACACCGGCGCCGATGTCACGATCTCGGTCGTTCCGTGCCGACCCGACGAAGCCGAGGGCTTCGGCCTGCTCAAGACGAACGGCGACGGTAAGATCGTTGAGTTCAAAGAAAAGCCAACTGGTGACGCGCTTGCAGACATGCGGGTCGATACAACCGCTTTTGGGCTCGATGAAAAGGCGGCAGCCAGCCGTCCGTATCTCGCATCGATGGGAATTTATGTTTTTAATTACGCAAAGCTCGTCGACCTGCTGAAAGCGGACAACTCATGGGTCGATTTCGGTCGCGAGATCATACCGGCGGCGATCGAGAAATACGCCGTACAGGCGCATCTATTCAACGACTATTGGGAAGACATCGGAACTATCCGAGCGTTCTACGAGGCAAACCTCGACCTTGCGAGCCCGCTGCCAAAATTTAATTTCTTTGACACTTCTGCGCCGATCTACACACGCAGCCGCTATCTGCCGCCGTCGAAACTGCACGATTGCGACATTGATAATTCAATGGTAAGCGAGGGCTGTATCCTAAATGGCGTCCGCGTTCGCAAATCGATCGTCGGCCTTCGCAGCCGTATTGACGCAGGCGTGGATATCGAAGATTCGATCGTCATGGGCTCAGATTTTTTCGAATCTTTGTCCGAGATCAGTTGGAATCTCAAGAACGATCGGCCGCACATCGGCATCGGCGAGAATACTAAGATCCGACGCGCGATAATCGACAAGAATGTGCGCATCGGCAAGAACGTCCAGCTGCTAAACAACGACAACGTTCAGAACTACGACTCACCGGAGCGCACATATTTTATTCGCGACGGCATCATCATCGTCCCTAAGAATGCAACGATCGCCGATGGCACCATCATCTAGATTTCTGTTTAGCTGCCGATCAGGTATATAATCTTCGCAGAGATTATCTGATACAGACTAACTCTACATTCCGGTGGGATCGCCATGATCGCAGCGTTTTTGCGAAGCGGTTTACTCACCTCATTATTTCGTTTTGAGCGTTCGATTTTTCGGACGCTTTTTTTCTTTTTAGATCTGGAGGGAAATTCATGAAGAAAAATCGAATCGGCGTCTTTGCAGGCTTAGTTCTCGTAGCGGTATTTGCTTCGCTCGGTTTTGTTGCCGCAAGCTCGAATGCAGCAACCTTGCTAACCGAAGGCTTCGAGGCCGGCGGAAAAACTGCGTATGCCGCAGCCAATGTCACGCTCGGCAGCGGGAGTTGGAATCTGTCGGACGCATTGACCGGCAGCACAACCAGCGATAGAAAGACAGCCTCGTATTCTGCGCGTGTCCGCGAAACCGGTCGAGTGCGTATGAACTTTAACGTCACCAGCGCCGGCACATTCTCGGTACAACACGCAAAATACGGCACGGACGGCAATAGCAACTGGGAGCTATGGAAATCGACGAACAACGGCTCGACGTGGACCAAAGTCGGCTCGACGATAACGACAAGCTCGACAACGCTCACAACCACGAACTTTACCGTAAATAATTCCGGAGCGGTTAGATTCGAACTTCGCAAGGTTTCGGGTGGTGCGAATAGGATAAATTTTGACAGTATCTCGATCAGCGACTTTGTAACTACGCCGACGCCAACACCGACTCCAACTCCGCCGCCGACATCGAACGTGCATCTCACGATGGGCAATCCGTCGAATGCGGTAACGGACGTCAACTTGCCATTCAATTACCTCATGGAAAAATCGACGTATGTCCTCTCGTACCATCGCGATGATCGACGTCCGAATTGGGTTTCGTGGCACCTCGATACGTCCTGGCTCGGATCGACTCCGCGACAAGACGATTTTCGTTCGGACACGGCGTTGCCCGTCGGCTGGTATCGTGTGACGGCAACCGACTATTCGGGTTCCGGGTACGATCGCGGTCACATGTGCCCGTCGGGGGACAGGACAAAAACAGTTTCGGACAATTCCTCGACGTTTTTGATGACGAACATGATCCCGCAGGCGCCGGATAATAATCAGCAAACCTGGGCGAGTCTCGAGAGCTATTGCCGCACGCTTGCTAATCAGGGCAACGAGCTTTACATAATCTCCGGCGGTCACGGCACGAGCGGCTTTATTGGCAGCGGCGTGATCGCACTTCCGACTACCACCTGGAAAGTGATAATGGTGATGCCGTCGGGTACAAATGACGTTTCGCGAGTAACCACATCCACACGCTTGATCGCGGTTATCATGCCAAATCAGAACGGCATCAGCACGGACTGGCGCTCATTCCGCGTAAGCGTCGATCAGGTCGAATCGACGACAGGCTATGATTTTTTCTCGAACGTGCCGACTTCGATTCAAAGCGTGATCGAATCAACTGTTGACACGCAGCTCATCGACGATGCCGACATCGAGCTCGATAAATACGCACTTGAAGAAGTTGAGAACGAAAGAAGGCTCAACCCTAAAGGCAACAAAAAATAATTAAGTAGTTAGGAGATCAGGACGCCCGCCGTTCGAGTTCTGAGCGGCGGGCGTATTCTATTTTCCGGCGACCGTTCGGTGCGTCTGCCTGATAAGATAACTGTTCTTGTAAATGACGTTGTCCTTTGCGGACTTTGCGTCTTTGCGTGAAACGTCTTTTATCTCGCGCAAAGTCGGCAAGAACGCAAAGCGAAGCTCGCCAGTAGTTTTAAGTTCTATTTTCCGGCGACCGTTCGGTTCGTCTGGCCGACGATATAGCTGTTCTTAGCACGAACAACGACGCTGGGGCGCATGACGCGAATTTTTATCTGCTTGCGATCGCCGATCTTGCCGACCGTCTCGGGATAATAGCCAAGTGAATACTGGCGCCTCAATTCTTCGGCAATACCCGAGAATGCAGCGTCGAGATTGTACATCGACTGCGCCTCGAACGCTCGCCCGCCGCTGTTCTGAGCGAGCATTTGTAGATATTGTTTGCCTTTTGCGTACTCGGTCGGGTTCTGTCCGCGTGATGAACCGCCACCACCGATGTTGACGTTACCGCCCATTAAGATCGCGCCTAGAATGCCGCCCAGTGTCGGTTTTCTCTGAGGTTGCGGCCAACGCGGTGAGCCGCCGCCATACATGTCGTTAGATGTGTCGTATCGAATCGTGTAAAAAAGAGCGTCGACTTCCTCGGTCTCGCGTAGAGTGCTGTCATAGTTAGCCTTTTGCGAGGTGGTGTCGACGCCATCACTGAAGAGCACCACCGCCTTGCGACCCTGTATGTGACGAAGCTGATCGTCAATCGCGAAGTTCACCGCGTCATAAAGGCTCGTGCCATCACCAAACTGAGCTTGGCGAATTGCGTTTCGCAGCATTGCTCGATTGTTCGTGATCGGGCTCAACACACGTACCTTGTCGTCGAATGCGATTACCATCACCTGCTCACTAGGCCGCAGTTTGTCGATAAACGTGATCGCCGCGTTGTGTATCTGATCTATCTTAAACTGTGTCGACGGGCTGACATCGATCATCAAGATCACCGTGAACGGTTGCTCGACAGATTGAAAATAATCGATCTTTTGCTCGACGCCGTTCTCAAAGATCTTGAAATCGTCTTGCTGCAGCCCGGAGATAAACCTGCCGTCGCGATCAAGCACAGACACAGGCATTGTGACGAGGTTCGTCTCGATCTTAATGACCTCGTCGTCTTCATTTAATGGCGGTGTTGAAGTTGCAGCCGGCGTCGGACGTTTGTTTCCGCCGATCAAAACCGGAGGCGTCGCCGGAGCGGGATTTTTGTAAGTATCGTTTGCGATCACCGGCGGTGTTGGAGTGGTCGCAACACGCGGCCGCGTCGAACGGTCCGCCTGAGCCACGACAGCGGCCGCCATCGCCGCTATCAACAAAATTCCAGTTGTTAATCTTTTCATCCGAGCAACTCTCCACGCCGTATTAAACACCTTGGGAAGTGCCGTTATGATGCGGATTAGACCTATGAGTTGCCAGCAAATTTCAGCCGACAATAAGGTATTTGACGAGACCGATCACGCCGCCCAGAATCACAACTAATAGAACGTCGACTTTGAAAAAATAAAGCGCCGTAAAGGCGGCGAGGGCACAGACACCAGCGAAGATATTAACGTAAGAATCTTGCAATATAACCGCCGACCCGAAAACCAGTGAAAGATTGAGAACAACGCCGACGACTGCGGCAGTGACAAACGTGAGTGCGCCGCTGAGTCGAGTGTTGCTTTGAATTTTCTCAAGATACGGCCCGGCGGCGAAGATAAACAAGAACGACGGCAAGAACGTCGCAATAGTGACAAGCAACGCACAGATCGCGGCGTAAACGTTTTGATCGTAACTTCCCGCATTCTGCCATCCGGTCATAAAGCCGACAAACTGCAACACCATTATCAGCGGGCCGGGCGTAGTCTCGGCCAACGCCAGACCATCGACCGCTTGTGCCGCCATGATCCAACCGGCGCTGACGACAGCTTGATTGACATACGCTAAAACCGCGTACGCACCTCCGAATGTAACAAATGCAACTTGGGTGAAAAACAGATACAGCTTTGTCGCCACGCTCTCGCGGCCGAAGATGAGGAGCGTCGCGATCAGCGGAACAAGCCAGAGCAGAAAGCAGACGAGTGCGACTTTCAGAATATAAAAATGGCCCGGCTTCGGAATCGATTCAGCGTCGGCCTGCTCATCTTTTATTTCAGAGCGTCGGCTCCAAATAAAACCGATCATCAATGCAGCCGCAACGATCAACGGGAAAGGAACGTGCAAAAATTGAACCGCACCCAGCGACAGCGCCGCGACGGCAAAGTGAATCCACGCTTTCAACGAACGCTTGCCGATCTTGATCACCGCCTCGACGACAATCGCGACAACGACCGGTTTGAATCCGTCGAGCACGGCCGCGACTTCGCTGACATTTCCGTATCGAGCATAAACGAACGACAACGCGAGCAGAAAAAAAATCGACGGAATGACGAAAAACGCGCCGGCGACAATACCGCCTTTGATCTTGTGAAGCCGCCAACCAATGTATGTAGCGAGCTGCTGAGCTTCGGGGCCGGGCAGCAGCATACAAAAATTCAAAGCGTGAAGAAAACTTTTTTCGTCGATCCACCCGCGTCGCTCAACAAGCTCTTTGTGCATGATCGCGATCTGCCCGGCCGGCCCGCCGAATGAGATGAAGCCGAGCTTTACCCAAAATTTGAGCGCCTCCCTGAACGGCACATCGGGCATTGCTTCATCTATTTGCTTCTTTTCAACGTTCACTTAGCAGCTCGATCGCCATGTCGTGAAACCTACGACGGACGGAGTTGATGTTTTCGAATGGCAAAGCGTGATCGTGAGTGCGGTTTGTGAGCAAAACAAAGACGCGTTCCTTAACGGGATCGACCCAGAGGCTCGTGCCGGTAAAGCCGTTGTGCCCGAAGCTTGTCGAAGACATCTTTGTCCCGGCGGTCGAGTCTTCTGTCGATGCGAGCTGAAATGCTAGAGATCGATCCTCGTTCAGTCCGGGCGTGAAGTTTGTCCTGAATAGGTCACAGGTTTCGGGCTTCAGGAGGCTGGTGCGATTCGGCAAAAATTGCTGTGCGATCTTAAAAACTTCTTCGGCGGTCGAGAACAACCCTGCGTGACCCGCGACACCGCCCATAAAATACGCGTTGTTGTCGTGCACCTCGCCCCAGATCGGGTAGCTGCGGAATGGGGATCGTGGATCGTGGATCGAGTCAGAACCACCTGCGCCTACGGGTGTTTGAAGATAACCTTTTTCGAAGCAAAGTTGCCGCTCGAACTCGTTTCCCCTCTCACTCGCTGCAATCCTAGGTCTGTATCCTGTTGCCGGGTTGAAAAACGTGTCGCGTAACCCAAGCGGTTCGACGATCATCTCGCGACAAACTTCATCGAAAGGTGTGTCGCAAATTTTCTCGACAATTTCACCAAGCAAGATAAAATTCGGATCGCTGTAGACCACAGCCGTGCCCGTCGGGTATTCGAGCGGTCTCTCGGCAATGGCCGACGCGACTTGCCGTGGCTCACTCGCGAGCAAATACATGGGCAGCCAACCGCTCAACCCTGAATCATGCACCAACAGACTTTTTATCGTGATCGAATTTTTGTCATCGCTATTGAAGGCCGGTAGATGCGCTCCGACGCGCTCATTTAGATCGAGTTTCCCGCTCTCGTACAATTTCGCCACAACTAAACCGGTCGCGACGACTTTTGTGACGCTGGCGAGATCGTATATCGTATCGAGTCTTGCAGGTATGCGTTCTGGTTCGATGACGGCGAGCCCGAGAGCATCGGTAAAGACGATTTCTCCTTTTTCTGCAACCAGATACACGGCTGACGGAAAGTCGCCGGCGTCGATTCGCACCTGTAAAAAGCTGCTGATCTGCTCGTTCATACACCTATGTTTGCTCTTCGCAGAACCGAGGTCTAGACTGTAAGCATACATTTTAACGGAGGTTTTACTAAACATGAGCAAAACAGAATCAGCCGACCTGATCTTAAAACTTTACGATCTGCGTCGCGAGAAAAAGATGCGCAAGGCGCGCAATTGGATCTTTGGCTACAACCCGACTAGCGCTGAAGATTATATGAAAACAATGATGGACGAAGAAGTCGGCGGCTATCTTCGCATGGTTGTTTCCTATTGGGACATGGCAGCGACGATGGTGAATCACGGTGCGATCGATGCCGATATGTTCTATGAGACAGCGGGCGAGCACATTCTCGTTTTTGCTAAGATCCAGCCGCTCTTGGCTGATCTGCGCGAGATGTGGCAATCGCCCGAAGCCCTCAAGAACCTCGAAAAGGTAATCATGGATCGACCCGACGGCGCCGAACGCGTTAAGAAAACGCAGGAATGGATGAAAACCATGGGTGAACAGATCGCCGCAGCCAACGCAGATAAAAAAACTGAAAAAGCAAAAGCCTAGACATTAAGCCGGTTGCGGTGAGCATCGATCTTCTCGAGCACGCCGACGGCTAACTCTAACGCCCGCCGCCCGTCGCGACCCGTGATCGGCGGCGGCGTATTTTTGTCAATACACTCTAGAAAGGCCATGATCTCGGCCCTCAGCGGCTCGACGTCGTTTATCTCAAGACGATTTATCGAAATGCCGGCGAGCGGATGTGCCGCGTCAGGATTTAGCGATGTGAGCGACGCAAACTTTGTTGCGTAATCCAGAACGACATACGCGTTTGTCTGATAGAAGCGCGTCTTGCGGATCTTTTCGGTACCGATGCGCGACGCCGTGATGTTCGCTACGGCACCGCTCTCAAACTCGATCCGCGCATTTGCGGCATCAACTTTGTCCGAGATAACCGGAATGCCGACAGCACGAATTTCGGTAATCTTCACATCCTCGCCGACAAGCCATTGCACCGCATCGAGATCATGGATCATCACGTCAAGCACAACATCGACGTCGAGCGACCGGTTCGGGAATGGCGAAACGCGGTGAATCTCAAAATAAAGCGGTTTTGTCACATGCGGACGTAGGGCAACCATCGCCGGATTGTAGCGTTCGAGTTGGCCGACCATGAGTTTCGCGCCTGACCTTTCGGCCGTCGCGATCATTTTGTCGGCCTCGTCGAGTGTTAACGCGATCGGCTTTTCAACGAGAACATGGACGCCATTCTCTAAAAAGGCGCAGGCGATCTCGCAATGCGTCTCGGTCGGAGTGGCGATCGAAACTGCGTCAACCTTGCCGAGCAGGTCGCGCCAGTCCGAAAAACTCGCACAACCATGACTGGCAGCGATCTCAGCAGCGGTTTCGGGACTTGCATCGCAGATACCGACAAGTTCGACTGGGGTTTCGGCTGCAAGCTCGGCGTAGTTGCGGGCGTGATGCCGACCGAGGCTGCCGACGCCGATCGCCGCGAGTCTGATCTTGTGGTTTTCCGCCATAATTTGATTGCAAACTGCTTTTCAGCAATACTTTACATTCTGTTTCATGACGCCTGAAATTACAACGACCGACATCGAAGACCGTAGTGCGCTGCCATCTTGGCTGTGGATCTGCCTCGCCCTACTCGCCGTTTTTACCTATTTTTTCGGTCTGACAATTCCGCTGCTCGGCCCTGACGAACCGCGGTACGCTCAAGTTGCTCGCGAGATGTTCGAGCGCGGTGATTGGGTGACCCCAACGCTTGGCGGATACAACTGGTTCGAAAAACCGGCCCTGTTGTATTGGCTCGAGATCGCATCCTTCACTCTATTAGGCGTCAGCGAGGCGGCCGCACGAGTCGGCCCGGCACTGTTTGGTTTGGGAACGGTCGCGAGTTTGTGGCTTTTAGGCCGGTCGGTCGTGACAGCCGAAGGCCACGGAACAAACACCAATTTCGCAAATTGGCTCGCCCTGGTTGCGGCATCGACGCTCGGCATTATGGTTTTTTCGCGCGGTGCAAGCTTTGACATCACCGTCACGTTTCCCTTGACCGCTGCTTTGGTCGCTTTCTTCGTTTTTGATCAAAAGCACAGAACATCGCGCACGGGCGAGTATTTTCCGCTGGTCTGCTTTTATTTCTTTATCGGCCTTGCTCTGCTTGCCAAAGGTCTGATCGGCATCGTCTTTCCGTACGCGATCGTCGCCTTCTATTTCGTACTGAGCCGCCGAATGCCGAGCCGCAAATTCATACTCAGCCTGCTTTGGGGTACTTTGCTCGCGGCCGCCATCGCGGGCCTCTGGTATTTGCCAATGTACTTGCGACATGGCTGGGAGTTCGTCGACGAGTTCTTCCTACAGCATCACTTTCAGAGATTTACGTCGAATAAGTACAAGCATCCGCAGCCGTTCTACTTTTTCTTCTGGGTGTTGCCGCTGATGACGCTGCCCTGGTTGCCACTCTTTATTGCGGCCATTTGGAACTTGATCAAAGGAATAATTCAGCACAAAGCCACAGAGATCACGGAGAAAGATGAGAACAGATATCTCCATTTCACCACTTCGCCTCTTCTTCTACTCTCAATTGCCTGGCTCGGTGTCCCGCTAGTTTTCTTTTCGCTTTCTGGCTCGAAACTTCCGGGTTACATCCTTCCCGCTGTGCCGCCGGCGATCATCATATCAGCGTTGTTTATCACGCGTCTCGTCCATAAACCAGTGTGGAAAATTATTGTAACTGGAATTGCAACAGCAACATTTGTGGTGACAGTAGTTCTGCTTACAACTGTTGTTCCTGGGTTTGCCGATCATGATTCAGTCAGATCCCTGATCGCGGCGGCAGACGAACGGGGACTCGCGTCGAGCAAGGTCCTCACACTGCATACGATCTCACACAACGCCGAATTCTACGCCGCCGGGCGACTTTTGCGCGATGAAAAAGGCCGACAGAGAAAACTCTACGGCCCGACCGAGATCGTAAATGTGCTCGCGGCCGAGGGCGGTAAGGCTGTCCTCGTGCTAGTTCCGCTAGAATATCAACACCAACTAACCGGCGCACCACAACTGCGAACGGAGTTCCTGAAAGACAACGGCGAGTTTGCGATTTTTGCCGTGTTTGCGAAGTAACCTAATCCTGCGCTGCCCGACGAATACGATCCATCAACGCCGCGCCGATGCCGGTTGGCGGAACGCTTTCGCAGAAAATCGTTTCAACACCCCGCCTGTCGCATTCACGAAAAAACTCGAAAAGCGAATGCGCGTACTCATCGACCGACGCGCAAATTCGCTCGATCTCAAATTCTGCGTTCGGCGAGTCGATACCAATAAAACCTGCGGCATCCGAATCCGCAATCCGCATTCCGCAATCCACAATCCTAACGGTCGCCTTTGGCGAATAGTGACGATGTTTCAACCCCGGGCTGCGTGGCGACCGCGAATCGCCGTCTCGTGCCCGCGTCGTTGTCGGCACAACGGAGCGCAATTCTTCCAATGAGATCGCTCCTTCCCGCAGCAGGATCGGCGCTTCGCCGGAGCAATCGACAACCGTGGATTCAAGGCCGATCTGGGTTGCATCTGCCTGGAGAATGCAATCAATGCGGCCATTTAGATCTTCATAGACAGCTTGCCAGGTAGTTGGGCTCGGCCGCCCCGAGAGATTTGCCGATGGAGCCACGAGCGGCGTGTCACATGCCCTCAAAAACTCGCACGCGACGGCCGAACGCGGCATCCGTACGCCGATGGTATCGAGGCCCGCGGTGGCTAATAGTGGAACTCCCTGGGATTTTCTCAGAACCAACGTGAGCGGTCCCGGGAAGAATTTTTCGATGAATTTCCTTGCACTTTCATTTGTCTCCGAGGTCAATTCATCGATTTGTTCAACATGCGAAATATGTGCTATCAGCGGATTGTCGGCGGGACGCTCTTTTGCCTCAAATATCTTCGCAACAGCCGCCTCATCAAAGACGTCTGCCCCGAGGCCGTAAACGGTCTCTGTCGGGAAAGCGACGAGACCGCCCTGTTTAACAAATCTGGCCGCAGATTTGGGCGATTTCGTCAAAAAAGTGTCCATTTTTACGTGTTTTTTGTTTATTTTTCGCTCCTAAGTATGTGATAATTAGAGCATCCCAACTCCTGCTAACTGCACAATAAGTTAGTCCCATACGCGCAGAACGGACGTTTTCCGTCCACTCCTCTTTTCAGAGGCTCACAATGTCATCAACCACTCTATGGCGAAGGATACTTCCGCGTCAAAATCGAATAGCGTTCTTGTTGTCGAAGACGACCGGGTAATTTCGCGCCTGTTGGCCCATTGGCTCAGGAATCATGGATTCAAAGCCAAGGTCCTCAGCAACGGCAGACAAGCGATCCAGAATCTCGAGGGCGGCGAGCCGCCGTGCCTCGTGTTTCTCGACATAATCATGCCGTATGCAGATGGCTTTGAGGTCCTGACGCAAATGCGTGCCGACAAAAAGTGGAAGAAAGTCCCGGTCATCATGCTGACTTCGAAATCAAGTGAGGCAACCATCGTTCGTGCTTTTGAGGCTGGTGCCGATGACTACGTGACAAAGCCGTTCAAACCTGCCGAGCTGATGGTCAGGATGAATCGGCTGCTCAAGAAAAAACCGTAACCGTTATGAAGAAAGAACTCATTTTCTCAGTTATCGCTGCGATCGCGTTCTGTATTGGAGCACACGCTCAAACCGAACCTCAACCGCAAGAGCCACCCACGCCCCAGAGTTCAGACGAGCAAAAACAGCTAAAGTACGAAGTGCAGCTACAGTACTCGCAGGAGAGCTTGACGCGAAACTTCGGCACGTGGCGCATCGCGTCGCTCTATTTCGAGCGTAAGTTCTCAAAACGCAAGATCGTCTGGGGCACCTACCGGGTCAGCGACAGAAATTCGAATCGCGATCAAGAGGTCGTCGCTGGTTTTTACAAAGGGATTGGGCAAAAGTGGGCTGTGACAGGCGAGACAATGCTCAGCCATACGCACAAATATGTAGGCAAATTCTCGGTAATGCTCGAGGGCGAGCGCATTCTAAGCCGTGGTGTCGTTGGCCACGTCGGTGCTCGTTACACAGCCTACGATACTGTAAAAGCAACGACTGTTTACGGCCTGACCGAAAAGTACTGGGGCGACAATCGCGCCGCCTATACGCTGTACATCACAAATTTGACCAATGCAGGAACGGCGCCGACGCACCGCATTCAATACAATCGCTACTTTGGCGAAGACATCAACAGCGTAGGAGCGTCGGTCACGTTTGGTCGTGAGCACGAAAATCTCGGCCCTAACATCGGTATTCTCCGCAGCGAAACCTGGAGCGTTTCAGGCTCGGCTCGATACTGGTTCACAAAGAATGTCGGAGCCAATTTAGACGCAGTTTTTCAACGACAAGGAGATATCTATTACCGCAGAGGTGTAAATTTTGGTTTTCGTTATCGGTTTTAACAATGCAGTGACAGTAGCGTGGTGGATCGGCGCGTCGTTCACCGCGTTCAGCTTGGTGTGCATTGGCCTAATGCTCGCTCTTCGCTCGTGGTCCGCTGCTCTACACAAACGGCGCCGGTTCGTAAATCGCCGGTGGGAGAAAACGCTCTTCGAGGCTGTGGCGAACGAATTCGGCATCAAGAATCGGCGACAACTTACAAAAAAACACTTGCCACACTTTCTCCACGACTGGAATTATCTGCACGAGTCTATCTCGGGCGAATCAAAAAAGGGACTCAACGATCTTGGCGAGACGCTCAAACTCGACTCGATGACGGTTGACCTGCTGAGCAGTCCGTTTGTAGACAAGCGTCTCATGGCCGTAAACACTCTCGGCAACCTTGGCAAGATGGCCTCGTACCCGGGCATCGAGCAGCTCATCGCAGACCGCGATCCGGTAATTTCCTCGTGGGCGTGGCGAGCGTTGTTTCGCATCGACGTCGACACAACTTTAGAAAAACATCTCGATAAGATCGCTATGCGTCGCGACTGGTCGCCGATATTTGTAGCAAAGGTCCTCAAAGAAATAGAGTGTGACGCCTTAACAAAACCGCTCTGCGAACTCGTCGCAAACAACTTCGACAAAAAGCTGGAGGAACGCCAGATGTCCCGGCTTATCTCGTACCTCGCTTTTGCAAATTTTGCGGATCGCAACCTGCTCGTAAGCAGGATGCTTTCGGATTGCAACGAGAAAGAAGTTCTGATCGCATGTTTGCGGCTTGTAAATTCCGACGATGATCTGGAGCGCATTCGCGCACTCATCAATGACGAGCGTTGGGAAGTTCGTCTTCACGTCGTACTGACGCTTGGCCGCCTTGGCCACAAAAAAGATATCGATCTCCTAATCGCCGCAACCGACGATCTCGATTGGTGGGTTCGTTATCGCGCGGCCAGTATGCTCATCTCGATGCCCGGCATGACGGCCGCAAAGGTCGATAAACTCTCACGCACGCTTCCGAGCCATTTTTCACGCGATATTCTCCGTCAGGTCATGACAGAGATGGACCTCTTATGTTTCAGGCAGACGACATTAACCTTATCAAGATAACAGAGTGGTTCTTTCTCTTGTATTTTGTCGCCCTCAACGGAACATATATGGTTCTGACGGCGATCTCGATGGTCGTTTTGCCCCGATTCATTCGTAAACGCACTATCCACCGTCTGCCCGACCCACAAAGCGGTTTTGAACCGCCTATTAGTCTCATCGTGACTGCCTATAACGAGGAAGCGGTGATCGTACCGACGGTCCGGGCCCTGCTCCAACTCGATTATCCGGAGTTTGAAATTCTGGTGGTAAACGACGGTTCGAAGGATGAGACGCTCAAGGTTCTAACCGCGGAATTCGACCTCACCGAGCTGCCCGTTGCGTTTCGGAAACGCGTCGAGCACAAACCGGTAAGAGTAGTTTTCCAGTCGAAAAAGTACCCGAATCTGCGCGTGATTGACAAAGAGAACGGCGGCAGCAAGGCTGACGCATGCAACGCCGGGATAAACGGCGCCCGTTACGGCCTGTTCATGCCGCTCGACGCTGACACGATCCTTAATCGTGATTGCGTGACGCTAATGGTGCAGCCTTTTCTTTACAATCCGGACACAGTTGGCGTCGGCGGTAATGTCAGGATCCTGAACGGATGCAGCGTGAAGAGCGGTCATCTGACCGAAATAGGTCTTCCAAAGTCCTGGCTCGCTCTCTTTCAGGTGTTGGAATACAACCGCGCTTTTTTGACCAGTCGCGTCGGCTGGAATCAACTCAATTCCCTTCCGCTGATCTCCGGAGCGTTCGGACTTTTTAGCAAAGAGGCCGTGATCAAAGTTGGCGGCTATAGCCACAAATCGCTCGGTGAAGACATGGACCTGGTTCTGCGTCTGCACCGCCACTTCCGTCTAAACAAAATTCCCTACCGTCTCGATTATGTCGCGGACCCTGTCTGCTGGACAGAGGCGCCCGAGACCTTTGGCGTATTAAAAAAGCAGCGCGTGCGGTGGCAACGAGGACTGTTCGATTGCCTCTGGGAGAATCGCAAACTGCTATTTCACCCACGCGCGGGCGGCGTCGGCTGGCTATCATTTCCGTTCCTACTGTTTCTTGAGGGCATCAGCCCGTTGATCGAAGTTGCGGGACTCTGCTTCTTTGTCTTTTGCTACGCTACGGGCCTGATCAACTACGAGGGAGCGCTTGCATTCCTGCTCCTGTCGTTTGGAACAGGGTTTTTCTTATCGATCGGTGCAATTTTGCTCGAAGAAACTGCCTTCCGCACTTACCCTGCAAAAAAGGATCTCCTGAAGATGGTCGCAGGAGCGTTTGTTGAAAATTTCGGATTTCGGCAAATGATGTCTATCTGGCGGCTGGAGGGAATAGTGAAGTGGATCTTGCGAACAAAATCGACGTGGGGAACGATGACGCGAAAGGCATCGTGGTCGGACTCTGAGCCGGCAACCAAATCGGCATAAAAACGAAGGAAAAAAGCCGCCAGGCCACGCCTCGCGACTTCTCCATTCGTTCCTTCTAAAGCCCCTTTATCCTTCGGCCTCGCGACTTACCGCAGCTTCGCCGCCGATCTTACCGGCGAGTCTGCCTAGTACAATCAGCACGATCACCGCAACGAGTGTGGCGAGAACTGCATAAATAAACAATCCCGTAAGATTGTCGGCCTCGCCGAGCAATTCCTTCATAGCGGCCTTGATCGCGTCGTTCCACGCCAGCGCGCACACGAGGCCGAGAGCGGCTCCGGCGAGTGTGATCATTGACTGGATTACGGCTTTTGATTGTTCGATAGATTTTGACATTTTTGTCCTCCAAAAAAAGTTTTAGTTTTGATACAGCATCTATGATTTAATCCAATGTTCTGAAAATGTCAATTCTTCGGCGTTCTCACAGCCAATGTGGTCAAACTTCTTGTCGTCAAGTTAAAATGATCGTGTGACCATTGCCGAAAAGCTCAAGACCCTGCCGACCGACGCCGGCATCTATATCCACAAAAATGCGGCGGGCAAGATCGTCTATGTCGGTAAGGCAAAAAATCTTCGCAATCGCGTGCGGTCCTATTTCCACTCGAGCCGCAATCACGACCCAAAGACGCGGCAACTCGTGCGTGTGATCGCCGACTTCGAGTTTATCGTTGTGGATAACGAAGTTGAGGCATTAGTGCTCGAGTCGAACCTGATAAAAAAGCACAAGCCGAGATTCAACGTCTTTTTGAAAGACGACAAATCATACCCGCATCTCAAACTGACGAACGAACCTTTTCCAAAGGTCGTTGTCACTCGCCGCATCGTTCGCGACGGTTCGAACTATTACGGGCCGTTCCTGCCCGCGGTCGCGGCGCGGAACACTCTGAATCTGGTAAACCGATCATTCCAGCTTCGCACATGCGAGATCGAGATCGACGGCAAACTGCCGCGCCCGTGTCTCGAATATCATCTCAAACGATGCCTCGGCCCGTGTGTTAAGGGCCTGTGCACGCAGGAAGAATATCAAGAGGCCGCGGCCGACGTTCGAACGCTGCTCGAAGGAAAGAACAAAGAGCTTGCAAAGTCGCTCGAAGCCCGAATGTGGCAGTTCTCTGAGGAGGGTAGGTACGAACTCGCGGCTCGTTATCGCGACCTGCATCGCACGGTTCTCGCTCTCAGCGAAACGCAAAAGATGGCAACCACCGCGGAACGCGACGTTGACACAATAGGTTTTTATCGCGAAAAACAGAGGCTGGCTCTACAGCTTTTCACAATGCGCGAAGGCCGTATCGTCGGTCGCCGTGAATTTTTTTGGGAAGATCTGCCCGAAGACGACTCGTTCGACGCAAGCGAATTCTTAGGCGTGGTCCTGTCGCAATATTACTCGACAGATTACGTACCGCTTGAGATCCACGTGCCGCAGGATTTTGAAGATCGCGATGTTTTGGAACGTGCCCTCACGACGCGTCGCGGTCGCCGCGTGCGCATTCTCGACCCGAAACGCGGAAAGAACAAACATCTCATAAAGCTCGTCGAAACAAACGCAAAGATCGCGTTCGAGCAGCGTTTCCGCGTCCTCAAACCGGATTCGCAAAAAGTTCTCGAGGAGTTGCAAGAGCTACTCGAACTCTCGTATTTTCCCGAGCGAATCGAGTCGTTCGACATCTCGAACATTTCCGGTTCAGAGAACGTCGCCGGCATCGTCACCTTTGAGAACGGCAAACCTGCACGTAAAGACTATCGGCGGTTCATCATCAAATCGGTCGAAGGTGCAAACGATTTCGCATCAATGAACGAAGCTGTCTTTCGTCGTTACCGACGCTCCGTTGAGGAACAAAAGCCGCTGCCTCAGCTTATCTTTATCGATGGCGGCAGAGGTCAACTCTCGGCAGCAGCCGCGGCGATGCGCATCCTTGATCTCGAACAGATAATGCTCGTCGGCCTGGTCAAACCACCAAAAAAGCACAGCGAAATTTCACACTTGTTGATCCACGGACGCGAAGATCGGCCGATCCCGTTCGATCGCAACTCGCTTGCCTTTCGCCTGATCTTGCAAATTCGCGAAGAGACGCACAAAACTGCGATCGAGTTTCACCGTAAACGCCGTGAGAAGCGCGACTTCTCGTCTGAGCTGTCCGAAATTCCGGGGGTCGGAGAAAAACGAAAGATGAAACTGCTGCGCGAGTTTGGATCAATCGAGCGAATCGCAAAGGCATCGGCAGGCGATCTAAAACCTTTTGTCGGAAATAAAACCGCGGTCGAGATCGCAAACCATTTCGATAATCAACGCAGACTTGCAGGCGCCAACGAACAACCCGCTGATTGACATTCCAGCCAAACTCGGATACCTTTCGGCTGTTCACTCCACAAAACAAATTTTCAAGGGCTTTAGGGTAATTTTCTTAGAAGGAGCGTTCTCTATGCTTACAAGAGTTTTGGCCGCGGCCGTTGCTGGCGGTGTCACGTTTTTTGTTCTCGGTTTTGTCATCTACGGGCTTATTCTCGAGAACGCGGTTATGAAACCGAATATGAATACCTATCCCGGATTGATGAATGAAACACCGGTGTGGATTCCACTGGTTTTGGCGAATCTTGTTTCCGCGTTTTTGCTTGCGTACATCTTTGACAAGTGGGCGGGAATCCGCACGTTCATTCGTGGAATGCAGGGCGGAGCAGTCGTGTGGTTTCTTATCGCGTTGTCATTTCAGCTAATGTTCCTGGCGTTTATGAACCTTCACAAGAACTACATTCCGGTAATCGCGGATGTCCTTGGTTCGACGGTTATGGGAGCCATAGGCGGCGGTGTGATCGGTCAGGTTCTCGGCATGATGAACAAGGGCGCCGCGTCAGAATAAAAAATCGGGCTCATGTGTGCGACATGCGGCACAGCGACGAAACCGCAAAATTCACAGATCACGAACCCGAAATTGATTTAGCCGCAGATTGACGCAGATGACGCTGATATGAAGATTTGCCGTTCTATCTGCGTATATCCGCGTTTATCTGCGGCCAAAATTCCCTTGTTTTTAATTCTTCTTAACGTAGCTCTTATGGACGACAGCTTTCGATTTTTCATCGCGGGCCTCGACCATGACGTTGTCTTTGTCTTCGCGCGTGACGAGCCGCGCACCGCCTGATGCGGACGATTGCTCACGCGATTTTGCTTTTTCCGAATCGTCCATAAACCCCTTTACATCACCTGCCTTTACAGGTTCTGCGAGGCGAACTCCACGAGACTCGGCGACGGCCTCGGTCGCGGTTGCTTTCAGATTTTTCATCCAAAGTTTTTTGAAAAGCGAGTTTGAGACATAAATATCGGCACTGTTTATCTTTCCGTTGATCGCAAACGCGTAACCGATGACGTCGGATTTGCCGTTAATGACGCCGCTGAGAGCTTTGACGTACTCATCGATATTCGCAACAACTTTTTTGTCTTCAAGACTCAGTTGCAAGCTCGAGGCCGATCTGCCGTCCGCGACAGAGCCGCCAACATTCTTTGCGAGACGCACCTGAGCGTCGCTAACCTTGTTCCAAACTTCGGCTTGCGAGCGTGTTGCGTTTGCCGCGATCTTCAGCTCTTTTGTAACGACGCGCTCGTTCGAGCTATCGAATTTTGTCGAGTCTTCGTTGCCGCGCTTCTGCCAGCGCCCCGATTCGACGCAGAACGCCTCGATCTTCACGCGTCCCGAACGCGCTGGAATGATGATGCTGATGGCCAGCACGCGATCTTGCTTGCCGCCCTTTACAATGTCGCCCGCCTGGATAAATACGTCGAGTTCCTTTGAGAGATTCTCGACCTCGAGCTCGTTGACCTCCGACGTCTCATAGACGCGAAACAGCTTTCGCTCCATCGCCTCTTGCAGCGTCATCATGTTGGTTTTCTTTGATTCGTCTTTGCCGTGTATTAGAAAGATAGTCAGATTTTTGTGAGTATACGCAGACGAAAGCCGATACTCATTAGTCTGTGCAAAGGCCGCTCCGACCGCACAAATGGAGAGCACAATGCCTGCGAACAAACGCGTAAATAGTTGGTACTTCATAAATTACTCCTTAAGTTTTTTGTCTCGGGGAAAGGTCGCTGTTTGATTGGTGAACGAAAGGGTCAGGAGATTCTTGCAAAACTTCTCACTTAAAAACTAGAGCAGGCGCATTTTTGCAATTTCCGGCGATTGCGGTGACAATGTTTTGAAATCAAAACAACTCGGAGGACACATCGATGAAATCGCTGCTCACATTAGGACTGATCACATTTGCACTTACGTTTTGCGGTTTGCAGGACAAGCTTAAACAGCTCGGCGGCGGCACGAATACGGGCAGCAGCTCAAATTCGTCATCGACCTCGTCATCGGGTTCGGCTGAGAAGCCAAAGCTCACCGCCTCGCAGCAGGTGATCCAGGACGGCTCGACAGAGATAAAATGGGATGATCAGGGAATGTCGTGGAAGCTACCGTCTGGCTGGCCAAAGATGCAAGTGCAAAAAGAATCACTGAATTACGGTTCGCCCGCGAACGGATTTCTCATCGCAACAATCTCGGTGATGCCGTCAAATTTCCCGTCCGAAACAAGCATAAACGCGACATACACAAGTTCGCTTGAACAGTTGAAACAAGGCAAATACGAGACCGTCAGGTGGCTTGAGATCGACGGCGTCAAAGGTGTCGAGTGGATCGAGGCGATGCCCGAGGACAAGAGCGGCCCGCGGCGGCATCAGTGGATCGGCTTTCGAAACTACCAGGGCCAGAACCAGCAGTTAAATATAATGGTCTCAACAAAGGGCTCGAATTTCGACAAGCAACGCGATACATTCGCCGCAATCCTTTATTCGATGAAGATCCCGAAGGGTTAGCCTAATCGTGTAGCGTCGGAGCGTCGGCGTGGGGGACAAAGCATTTGCGACAGCGCGCTTCGTATTTGTCGGCGGCGCCGACTTCGACAAGGGCGTCTGACTCAACGGTGCGTTGTGTAAAGTTTGCGGTCGCGCCGCACTTAACGCAAATGGCGTGGATCTTTGTAATGAACTCAGCGATCGCCAGCAGCCGAGGCATTGGTTCAAACGGCGTACCGGTGTAATCCTGATCTAAACCTGCAATGATCACCCGTTTACCGCCCGCCGCAAGCTCATTAACAGCGTCAATTATCGCTTCGTCAAAGAACTGTCCTTCGTCAATGCCGACGACCTGCGTGTCGTCGTGGATGTGTGCCAACATTTCGGCTGTTGTCGCAACCGGTACGGAAAGATGAGTCTGACCCGAATGCGATGCGATCTCCTCATTCGAATATCGAGCATCGATCTTTGGCTTAAAAACTTGGACCTTTTGCCGCGCAATTCGCGCACGGTTGAGGCGCCGAATCAACTCTTCGGACTTGCCAGAGAACATCGAGCCGGCGATCACCTCGATCCAACCGGTACCTTGTGCGCGCACCTTGCGGCGCTCTTCGGCGTTATCATACGCAAATTCTTCAACCATAATTAGGAAAGCGAAAACTAATTATAAGGTAAAATGTGGTGAGCAAAAAGTTCGCTCTAACAAAACACAGCTTCTTTGCGTTCTTTGCGACTCTGCGTGAGGCAAACGTGTTCTTTCACGCAAAGACGCAACGAACGCGAAGTAAATCGCCAGCACGTAAATCTCTACAGCAACTGCTCGGCGGCTTTCACGACATCGTCGACAGCGATTTCAGCCAATGGCTTATCCTCGAGCACGACAAGTTGATCGATCAACGGCCTGAAAATATCGGGCGATCCGATCT
The DNA here is from genome assembly GCA_046154245.1 of Pyrinomonadaceae bacterium. Lineage (GTDB taxonomy): Bacteria > Acidobacteriota > Blastocatellia > Pyrinomonadales > Pyrinomonadaceae > OLB17. The sequence continues at coordinate 26,150 of JBJXFZ010000033.1, read as the reverse complement.
CCGAAAGGAGCACGATCCCTGCCCCGGCGATCGCGCCGAGGTGCATCGGTCCGGTGTCGCCGCACACCAAAACCCTTAAAAGCGAAAGCAGCGCATAAAATGAGGCCAACGGCATTTCGGGAACGACGGCCGCTGAATCGCCAAATTCATTTTCGGCGCGGCCGCGCAAATCGCGTTCTTCGGGGCCAAGCAATACGAGTACACGAACATTGTTGTCTGCGGACAGCCGTTTCGACAGTTCGACAAACTTCTCGATGTCCCAACGCCGCGTCGGATGTCCGGCACCGAGAAAGAGACCGATCAAAGTTTTGCCATCGAGATCTTGTGACGCCAGATATTTTTTTGCTCCGACGAGCGACTCATCCAACGGCTCGACGCGGCATATGCGCGGCTGATCGACGATGCCGAGCGGTTGAAGTACCTCGAGAAATCGATCGGTGTGATGTTTTGATTTATCTTCGCGCGGCGGCGCCACAGGAAAACTTGCCAGCCAATCGAGCGAGCGATTCTCGCGATTCAGAAACAACCGATATCTCGAACCCGAGAGAAACGCAAGCAGATTTGTCTCATACAAGCTGTTCAGGTCGATTACAAAGTCAAATTTCCGCTGCCTGATATCTTTCGCGAGCGCCCAAATGCGCCCGATCGAAGTAATCTTATTGCCGTCTCTGAGCGCGACGCGATCGACCGCAATTATTTCGTCCGCGACGTTTGCGAGGGCGACAATATCCGCGCCGGGCTTGCCCAGCAAGGACGTAATTCGTGCATCAGGAAAGTGCTTCCGAATCGCCTTTAGCGCGGGCAAACCGAGCACGACATCGCCAAGCTGGCCGAAATGTATGACGAGGATGTTCTTAAATTCGGGAAGCTGCTGAGTCAACTGTTTTATAAAATTCGGAGGTCGTTGCCGGTCATCTCCGCCGGTTTGTCGATGCCGAGAATACCGAGTATCGTCGGAGCGATATCAGCTAGAGCCCCATTTCCACTGAGCTTTAACTGTCGTTCGTGATCGTCGATCAGATGAAACGGTACGCGATTGGCCGTCGGTGATGCGCTTGGCTCACCGCCGTCGGCGTTGACCATCTCTTCACAATTACCGTGCGACGACGTCACGAGAACGACGCCGCCACGCGCTTGTACGGCCTCTAATATGCCGCCGAGGCAAGTATCGACGCAACGGATCGCAGCGATCGTGCGTTTTAGATCGCCGGTCTCAGCCATGAGTTCGGCGGCCGGCAGGTTGACGACAAAAACACCGTCGGGCGTTTTCTCGATATCGTGACAAAAACGGTCAACGATCTTAAAACTCTGCGATTCGGGATGAAGATTCGCATTCGACGCGGTTTTGAGAACAACCTGCTCCTCAAACTGCTGAAGATCGTCGGCTCCGCCATTAAAAAAATACGTCAGATGCGGGAGCCGGGCCGCCTCGGTGATCTTGATGTTTGGGATCTGTAATTGTGAGAGCACCTCGACAAGAGTATTCTTCTCAGGTTCTTGTCGAAAGGCCGCGGGCAGGTTGAACGCGCGATCGTATTCCGTAAGGCAAACCGTTTCGACTTCCGGCTTAGCGTTCGTCTCGCCGTCAGGCACACAGAGCGAACGGACAAGCTGCCGCATCGTCTCTGGCCGGTGATTAAAAAATAAAAGCAGGTCGCCGTTCTTTACCGTCGCCACGGGCGCGTCCGGCGCTTGTTCGACAATGATCGGCGCTATGAATTCGTCAGATATACCGCGAAGAAACGAGTTACGAATCGACGTTACCGCGTCGCTGCTGCGTTCGCCCTCGGCGTGAACGAGCATTGTAAATGCACGGGCAGTGCGTTCCCAGTTCTCTGCCGCATCCATCGCAAAATAACGGCCACAGAGTGTCGCGATCCGCCCGACGCCGATCTCCACGAGCTTGATCTCAAGCGCCTCGACATAAATATCGGCCGTACGTGGCTGGACATCGAGCCCGTCCAGAATGCAGTGGATAAAGACATTTTTCAGCTCGTGTTGTTTTGCCAGTCGAAGCAGGGCGAAAAGACTTTCCAATGACGAGTGAACACCGCCGTCGCTTAGCAAACCGATCAGATGCACGGCCGCGTCGCTTGTCCGAGCCTTAGAAAAAGCACGATCAAGCACCGCGTTCTCGGCGAACGAGCCGCTCGCGATAGCCTCTCTGATCTTTGCAAGCTCGGTACGTGCGGCGCGACCGGTCCCAATATTCAAATGGCCGACTTCCGGGTTACCGACAGCGTCCTCGGGTTGTCCAACTTCCGCACCGGCCGCGACAAGGGTTGTCATCGGATATTTGCTGGTTATTTCGTCGTAATAAGGCGTATGGGCGATGGCGATGGCGTTGCCCTCGGTGCGCGGCGCGTAGCCCCAACCATCGAGGATCACGAGTGCGAGCGGTCGCTTGGTGTATTGTGAAGTCATCCGTGTCTGTAGCCCGCACGTCAGTCGGGGCCACGTTAAGATCTAGCCAAGTATATCAAACCTTAGTATGCATCCGGCGATGTTCGCTCCATCCAACGCTCGGGAAAACGCAACTCATCAAATTCGTATTGCTTATATAGCCCGTGCGCATCGCGCGTCGCAAGCAGCCAACGGCGAAGGTTTTGCAGATCCGGCTGCGTGACGATAACCTCCATCAGCCATTTGCTAAGGCCTTTGCCGCGTTCGGCCTCGATGATAAAAACGTCGCCGATGTATGCAAAAGTCGCTTTGTCCGTCACTACCCGAGCAAACCCGACCTGTTCGCGACCGCGATAGACGCCAAAACAAAGCGAGTTCTCGATCGCAGTCAGCGTTTGTTCGAGCGTGCGAGTTTTTGCCCAATACGTTCCCGACAGAAAGTGATGAATGCTCGCTATGTCCAAACGGCGTTTGTCCGTATCTAACTCGTAGTCACCTTTTCGCTGTTTCATTTAGCCTCACACGCCGAGAATTCTTCTCGCACGGCTGCGCAAGCCGGCGGTCGCCGCTTGCGGATATTTTGTCGTAACGAGGCGAAGCTCGTCTAACAACTCAGGCTCGCCTTTCGCTAGTTTTGCCGCGACCGTCATCGAAAAACAACGCACGGCCACGGGCTGTTTCGGGTCAGCCAGTAAATTGTAGCAAGCGTCAAAAACGCGGCCCTCGAGTCGTTTTGGTATGTCGATAAACTGCAGCATGCGCACAACATTACGCCGCACCGCCACGTGAACATCATCGCGCTCGAGCTGCCGGACCATTTTTGAAAAATACGGTTTGATAAGGTCTTTGTTGCGTTCGGCGCAGTAACCGACCGCCCATGCGGCACGCTGCGACTCGCGATAGACGGGCCCAAGGAAAAGCTTTATCAACTCAGCAAACCGCTCTTTATCATCCCCGACATACCTGACGATCTTCATCGTCTGCCGTTTTGAATGTTCTTTGAGAAGTTCGTCCCGGATGTTCATTCGTATTAGTTCCAATTGAACGTCACACTTCTGAAAAAATTTGCGAGAAATAAGACCGTGTAGGCGGCGGGTGCGATTGCTGCTATTAACACCAATACCCGAACCCACGGTCTTTGTACTCGAGACCAAATCGAAGTCTTCGTCCAAAAAAGACTGCCTACTGAAACGAAGGTAACGACTGAGGCCGGGACAATAAATACAATAGCCTCGGTGCCCGGACTCGGATAAACCATGCCAATAATTCCGACATAAAGCGATGGCAGCGCCAGAAAAAAACTGAGTATTGCGGCTATTCTAGGGAAAAACATCGACAGGCCCGAAACAAATCCGAACATCAATATTGGGGCAAAAAACATGAGCGTCCCCAAAGGGGCTACACCACTGGCGACTGACATATAAGCCGCCATCACTAAGAACATGAAGGTTCCACAGAGGATATTCGTGAGGTACTGTATGACCGACATTAATGAACAATCTGATAAAACGCCTTTCGGCCGGGATAGACAGCCGAGTCGCCCAGATCCTCTTCGATACGAAGAAGCTGGTTGTACTTTGCGATACGGTCGCTGCGGCACAGGCTGCCGGTCTTTATCTGGCCCGCGTTTGTCGCGACGGCGAGGTCTGCAATGAAGCTGTCTTCGGTCTCGCCAGAGCGATGTGAGATGACGGCGGTCATATTGTTTGTGCGCGCCAGTTCGATAGCGTCGAGCGTCTCGGTGAGCGTGCCGATCTGGTTGACCTTGATGAGGATCGAATTCGCCGCGTTTTCGTCAATTCCCTTTTGCAGAAATTTGACGTTCGTCACAAATAGATCGTCGCCGACGAGCTGCACTTTGTCACCGACCTTACCGGTTAGATTCTTCCAGCCATCCCAATCGCTTTCACCCATGCCGTCCTCGATCGAAATTATCGGATATTTGGCGCACCAGTCGGCCCAATACGCCGCCATCTCGTCGGAAGACAGCTCGCGGTTGTCGCTCTTCTTGAAAATGTACTTGCCGCCCTTATAAAATTCGCTCGACGCCGGATCGAGCGCGAGCATTACGTCATCACCCGCCTTGTACCCGCTCTTTTCGATTGCCTCGAGGATCGTCTCGACGGCTTCTTCGTTTGATTTCAGGTTCGGAGCAAAACCGCCCTCGTCACCGACGCCCGTCGAATAACCGCGTGATTTGAGTACACTTTTGAGATTGTGAAATATCTCGGCACCGCATCTGAGAGCTTCGCAAAAACTCGTCGCCCCAACCGGCATGACCATAAACTCTTGAAAATCGACATTGTTATCGGCGTGGGCTCCGCCGTTGATAATATTCATCATCGGCACCGGCAGCGTCTTAGCGTTCGTGCCGCCGATGTACCGGTAAAGTGGCATCTCCTGAAAGCTCGCCGCGGCGCGCGCGTTCGCGAGACTTACGGCCAGAAGCGCGTTTGCACCGAGCTTCGATTTATTCTCGGTACCGTCAAGCTCGATCATCGTCTTGTCGATCAACGTCTGATCGAGACAATCGAGGCCTTCGAGTTCGCGGCCGATGATGTCATTTACATTTTTGACTGCGGTCAAAACGCCTTTGCCGAGATAACGCGCTTTGTCGCCGTCGCGAAGTTCGACAGCTTCGTTCTCGCCCGTCGAGGCTCCGCTCGGAACCGCAGCACGGCCTTGCGTTCCGTCCTCCAAGATCACCTCGGCCTCGATCGTCGGGTTACCACGCGAATCCATGATCTCGCGTGCCCAAACTTGTTCAATAAAGCTCATAATAGTAAATAGTGAATCGTGATTGGTGAATAGTCAAAATTCGGCCCGGAACAACGAATGATCGGTCGCGAATCCATTCTTTTTGCTAGCCTTCGGCTGCCTTCGGTGGCATCTGCCCTCCAATCCGTGCAACCTCGGCCTGAACGTCGGCGAACGTCTTGTCAACCAAGTTGTCGCCGGTGAAGAAAGCATTCTCAGTGACCTCGAAGACCGCGAACGGCGGCGGCAGAAACTCGACCAGTTGTTCACGGGTCTCAAAATCGACGCGTGCCGTGTTCAGTCCCCACAATGGTCCCAGAAAAACATCGAACGCGAGACTCACGCGGTCGAACTCGTGAAAATAACGATTCTTGCGTATCTCGCGGCTCCCAAAACGCTCGAACACGGTGTACTCCGCGTCATTCAGGTGGATCTCGGCGAGCTTTGTCACGGCATATTCGCCCTCATGAGCGGGAAAGCGTTGCTGCAAAATTCTCGTCCACGCGTTCGAGTACGGATCGCGAATTTGTCGAACGCGCAGCCGCGTGTTCTCAAAATAATTGTCGAAGATCTGCAGATGGCTGCTCGCCGCCGTCAATGGCTCGGGCAGTCGCTCGATAAGAAAAAGCCTGTGCAACTCGGTTTGTGCGGTTTTGTTCATCGCCGATAAATTTATTATACTCGTGGATTCTCAATTTGAGGAGACGAACCGAATTTATGAAGCAAATATCTACGTTTTTAACAGTGGTTACAGTCGCGATCTTGTTTATTGGTTGCGGCGGGGACAAACCCAACACGGCAACGAACAACAACGCCGTTGCGAACACCGGCAACTCAAACAACCCGCTCGAAACCGTGACGCCAACACCCGAGCAGACGATTAACAACGCGCCGACCCTTACACCGGTATTTAAGGCTTACTGTAATGCTTGGGTGAAGAATGACGAAGCCGCGCTTCGTAAAGTCTATTCGGCCGAAACTATCAAGCAGTTTGAGGCAGAAATGAAAGAAGAAAACGCAAAGAGCTTAATCAAATACCTCGAAGCCACCGACAAAGTCTCCGGAGATCCGTGCGAGGTTACGAACGAAATAATCAACGGCGATAAAGCCGTCGGTCGAATCAAATCAAACAAGTATAAAAACGGTATCGTGGTCGAATTTGTAAAAGAGAATGGTGAGTGGAAACTCACAAACAAGAGCCCCTCATTGAACGACATGAAACCATCAACGTCAACGGCGACGAATCCGCCGGCGAACGCACCGGCACCTGACGCAAAGACAGGCGGGGACAAGAAATAATACAACTACGACAAAAGAATCAGGCTGTCTGAAAAGATAAATCCTTGCAGTCCCCGACGGGGACAAATTTAATAGCGGCGGGTGAGCGAGTTTGCGAGCGATACCCGCCGTCAAAGCGAAAAACAGCCCCGACGCTGTAAGCGTCGAATTATCGGCGATTTAATTCGACGCCTTCAGGGTCGAAAACCAATTCCGAAACAACGAGGGGTGTCGTCAAAACTCCACCCCTCGCTATTAAATTTATCGCTTTCAGCGAATTTAAGTACTTTTCAGACAGCCCTTTTCTTTCCCTGATCGATTAACCGGCAGTGCCTTTCGCATCATTCGTTTGATATGGCGGTAGAATGACCCGAGCCGCCTTTTCTTTCTTCAGCCCAAGTGCCCAGTCGGCCTGCATCAGCGTGTGTATGTCACGCGTTCCCTCGTAAATAACGGCAGCTTTACAGTTGCGTAAGTATCGCTCGACGGGATAGTCGTTCGTGTACCCGTTCGCACCGTGGATCTCGATGGCCATCGACGCGGCGGTTTCAGAACGCGTCGTCGCCTGCCACTTCGCCATCGACGCGGCTTTGGCGGATGGCTTGCCCATATTCTTCAGGTAGCCGCACTTTAGCCAAAGCAGATGCGACATCTCATAATCTGCTTCCATGTTTGCGATCTTTTGCTTTACGAGTTGAAAGTTTGCGATCGTCTGTCCCTGAACCTCGCGCGTGTTCGCGTAGGCAACGGACGCGTCACGCGACGCACGAATGACGCCCGTTGCACCCGCCGCGACCGTGTAACGGCCGTTCTCAAGCGAGAACATTGCGATCTTAAAGCCCTCGCCTTCGTTGCCGAGCATGTTCGCTTGGGGCACGCGCACATCGGCAAGCGAAAAGTAACCCGTATTCCCGGCCTTGATGCCGAGCTTGCCGTGCAGCGTCCCGCTCGAAAAACCGGGCATTGTTCGCTCGACGATAAAACACGAAATGCCGCTGTGGTCACGCACCTTTTGCTTCTCGGGATCGGTCCAACAGAAGAATAAGAAGTGATCGGCGACATCGCCAAGCGAGATCCACATCTTCTCGCCGTTCAAGATCCAGTCGTCGCCATCGCGCCGCGCATACGATTTCATTCCAACGACGTCGCTGCCGGCGTTCGGCTCAGTGAGGCCAAACGTCGCAAGCTTCTCGCCTTTTGCCTGCGGGACGAGATACTTCTGTTTTTGCTCCTCGGTTCCCCACGAATACACGCTCAAGCTGTTCAGGCCGACATGCACGCTCATCGCCACACGCAAAAACGTATCGCACGCCTCGAGTTCCTCGCAGACCAGCCCGAGCGAAATGTAGTCAAAACCGGCTCCGCCGTACTGTTCGGGAATACAAACCCCAAGCAGTCCAAGCTCGGCCATCTTGTCAAAGACCTTTCGGTCGAAATGCGACTTTTCGTCCCACTCCTTGATATACGGTGCAACCTCGCCCGCACAAAACTCGCGTACGGTGTTTTGCAAAGCAATGTGTTCTTCGGTCAGTTCAAATTCGATCATTTTGCTCCTAAAGATTCAATCTTAATTCTTCTCAGCTCTTATGAAAACTTAATTCCCTAATAATACTATTAGCCAGCCCTTTCGAAATTTTTTGTGGTATTTCAGCGTGGGCGCGATTCTCCGGCAATGGAGCTTCTTCAACCGTCAACTCGATTGGCTTGATATGTTGTTGTCCGATTTCTATCAAACGACCTACATTTATTTCGCCCGCGCCAACAATTTGGCCATTTGGCGATGAATCGAGTTCTGTGTGAAAAATTTCAAAGAGTTGTGTCAGATTCAAAATCGACAGGCGGCTGACTGAGTTGTTTTGACCCTTGAAAACTGATGAGAATCCCCGATTTGCATGAATATCCCACCAAGCGGAGTGAATAGCACGCACAATATTCTCATGATGGGAAACTTCTGGACGTGCCATTAACTACAATAGCCCTCTAAATCTGTCCGCTAAGTCGAAGATCTTGATTAAGCCAACACTTAATTCCTCGTTTGACACTTCAATGAAATACTCGACCTTGTCGGGAAAAAATTCAATTTCGCATTTCTTTCCGTTTCTGTCTTCCCATCCCAAAGCTAAGTTGCCCTCAAGTGTAAGAAATACGCTGGGATTAACTCGTTTCAATTCTGGCAAACATTTTACGAATGTATCAAAGTTTGCAACTGACCATTTTGATAATTTTTTTCCCTTCCCACCATACCAACCAAATGGGTATCGACTAAATTCATCAATCCGATGCCTGGCATTCGATCCAATTATGAAATTAGTTTCGGGGCTCAAAACCAAATCATTGAGATTCAACGGCTGTACGGGAATTGAACTCTCTAGACTTGGTTGTTCATGGGCAAAGTCTTCCCTTTGCCTCCCGCTCGACAACAACGAAAAATAATCAAAAGGTGCCAGAGGTATAATTGTATCCATAAGCTTAATCGGCAACCAGATCCTTCAATCCAAGATCTTTCCAAATATCGTAGACATCCTGAGTAATCGTGTCTTTGAAAGCCACAACATCATCAATTTGTGAATAATTAAGATTTACATCTAAAAACAGTGCATCATCATACGCAAGGGATTTGGCAAACGCTACGCGGACATTTTGTAAAGCTTTCATCCCATCAACGTTCTTTTGATAGATCGCCATTTCAGGAGTCAACTGAGGCGTATCCTTAAGATGTTCTAATAAGAATTTCGCGGTTTCGCCAGGTACTAGCTTCAAATGATACATGAGGCGGATATTAGCTGTCCCTTTTTCCGCGTTCTGATCAATTTTTTCTAACGCCTCAAAAATTATCTTGGCTATGTCAACAACGTTCTGCTCGTCATCCTCGTATAGCTCATGAATAATTATTTCAAACGAAGAAATCCAAAATTTAATATCTAGGCGGCCATCAAGGAGGATTATTGTTAAAACCACATCTCCAAGCTTCGTTGACGGTGCCTCTAAGAGGATTTTTGAAGCACTGAGTCCAAAGGGCGCGAGCTTGTCGCATAAAACCCCGAATGCTTCCGTTCCAGTAACTGGCAGAGCAGACAGAAGCTTCACGTAATTCCACTTTACGTGAAGCGACGCTTGTTCGATATCAAATTCTCTCATCCTTCGTCATTCTCAAACCAATGTTACACTACCTTTATGAGGAAACGAAAGTGTATTTCTTGTAACGTGATTATGCGATCAAAACAGATCATTTTCAGCTCGTTTATCATCGCCGCAACTGCCGCGACTTTCTTCAGCCAAAATGCGCCGATCCCGCCAATGCCAAAGCTGCTCGATCAGCGTCAGCAAATGGATGTCCGCGAGCAGTGGCTGATGAAGCGTTTGGGCTCGCTGCTTCTGCCGATGATGAAGCGCCACGGCATCGAAATGTGGCTCGTCGTCAACGAGGAATTCAACAGCGACCCCGTGACCGAGCACATCGTGCCGCCGATACCAATCGTCGGCCGTCGCGACATTTTTATCTTCATCGATCAGGGCCAACGAATCGAGCGAATAGCGATGCTGCGTTACGACGAGGAACGCCTGAGAAATCATTATCGCTTTGTCATGCCCGCTCGCGACAAATTTGGCGAGGAGCTGCGAAAGATCGTCGACGCACGCAATCCAAAGAGCATTGCCCTCAACATGGGCGGCACTCGCGGCCAGCAGAGCGGACTCTCGCACGACTCTTATCGTTTTCTCGCCGATGCACTCGGCGCCGAGAATGAAAAGAAATTTGTCTCGGCGGCAAATTTCCTGACCGAGTTTTTTGACACACGCTTGCCCGAAGAATTTGTCGAATACGAAAAGGCCGTTCTAGCGACCGACATCATCACGCGCCGCGCATTTTCGAGCGAAGTCATAACGCCAGGTAAGACGACCGTCGGCGACGTTCGCTGGTGGATGTTGGAACAGGTGAACAAGCTTGGTCTGTCCGTTTGGTTTCAACCCGATCTGCGTATCCAGCGAAAAAGGACCGAGACCGGCAACACGGGACAGTTTCTGAGCACTGCAAAAGAGGCCGAGGTCATCCAGCGTGGCGATCTGATCCACGTCGATTTTGGGCTAAATTACATGGGCCTCTCGACCGACTGGCAAAAGCACGCATATATCCTAAACGCGGGCGAGAGCGACGCACCCGCGGGTCTAAAGGCCGCTCTCAAAAATACAAACAAGCTGCAGGATGCGCTTTTCTCGCTTGCTCGGGTCGGCATGACCGGCGCGGAGGTCTACCAGCAGACGATGGCTGAGATGAAGAGCCAAAACATCGAAGCCATGATCTACTCGCACCCGCTCGGCACACACGGTCACGGCCTTGGACCTTCGATAGACTTTCGCGGTACGGTCGGCGGCGGAGGTAATCGGATCTTGCCCGGCTCGTACATGTCGATCGAGCTAAACACATCGACCATCGTGCCCGAGTGGGGCGATCAAAAAGTCACGATCATGGCCGAGGACGACGCGGTGATGACGCCGAGCGGCTATAAGTTTATCCGTCCGCGACAGACCGAGCTTTACATCATTCGATGATACCTGTCTCCAAAGCCATAAAGCTCATCGACCGCGAATCGCGTAAGATCGGCTCTGAGAAGATCGCTCTTTCAGCCGCTGTCGGTCGAATTCTGGCTGAGAATATTGTCGCCGATAGCGATCTGCCGCCGTTCGACCGTTCGCAGATGGACGGCTACGCAGTTGTTGCAAGCGAGACAAAAAACGCGCCGGTCACGCTGAAGGTTGTCGGCGAATCCGCCGCCGGTCACGGCTGGCATAGAAAACTACGGAGCGGCGAGGCCGTGCGCATCATGACCGGCGCGCCGGTTCCGAGCGGTGCCGACGCTGTGCAAAAGGTCGAATTGACGCATGAAGTCGACTCGGTTGTGACAATTAATGAGGCCGCAAAGCGTGGTCAAAACATCGTCCGTCGAGGCGAGGAGATAAAGCGTGGCAAGCGTGTCGTCGCAAGCGGCGAGGTCGTTACCGAGAACATGATCGCCGTCCTCGCTTCGTTTGGTTACGCGAGAGTCTCGGTCGGCAAGCGTCCGAGAGTCGCCATTCTCGCTACAGGCAGCGAGATCGTCGACATTGCAAAACGACCGGGCCGCGATCAGATCCGCAACTCGAACTCGGCAATGCTCGATGTGCTTTGCCGTAAATTTGGCGCAGAGACGACCGTGCTACCGATGGTTGGTGATGACATAGCCAAGTTAAAGTCAGCGATCAAATCCGCAGTCCGAAATCTCAAATCCGAAATCCTAATTGTCACCGGCGGCGTTTCCGTCGGCAAATACGACCACACAAAGGCCGCGTTAAACGAACTCGGCGCCGAAATCTTCTTCGAAAAGGTTTGCCTAAAGCCTGGCAAACCCGCGGTTTTTGCACGGCTCGGCAAGACTTTGATCTTCGGCTTGCCCGGCAACCCTGTGTCGGCGGCGGTGACCTTCCATTTGTTCGTTCGCCGAGCGATCTTGAATGCGCAGCGCGCAAGTTTCGTAGATTTGAAACGCGGCGCCGCCGTTCTCGCCGCTGATGCAAAGGCCGCTCGCGACCGCGACACGTATTTGCCCGCCCGGCTTGAAACGAATAGATCGGGGCAACTGGTAGCGATCCCGTTGAGATCGCAAGGTTCGTCTGATTTCGTCGGGTTTGCGCGAGCAGATTCGCTAATATTTATTCCAAAAGGCAAGATGAAGAATGAGGGCGATGTCGCCGAGGTCGCCATTTTGTAGATTATGTCCGAACCGCACGCGTTAGCGCACGAAGCCATTTACGACACGGTCGAGTCGATACTCAACGGCTCGACGGGCCGTCTGCTCGACGTGCCGGCGGGCGAGGGCGCTCTGGCGTTGCGATTAAGAGATCTCGGCTACGACGTCAGATGCTGCGACCTTTACCCCGAGCTATTCAAGCTTTTTGATATCGAGATCCGCTCGGGCAATCTCGATTCGCGCCTGCCGTATGACGACGGAACCTTCGACAAGATCGTCTGTGTCGAGGGCCTCGAACACATCGACAATCCGTCAAACGCCATCAGCGAATTTTCGCGGCTGCTAAGCTCCGGCGGCGAACTGATCGTCTCGGTTCCGAACATTATGAATATCGAGGAACGCTTCAAGTGGCTCATCAACGGTTACACGTCGCACTTTAAGCCGCTGTCCGCGTCGGCGCGTGCCGAGATCAGACGCGAGTTCGCCGGTCGCGAAGAAGTTGCTCTTCACGTCAATCCGATCGGATATTCCGAGGTGCGTTTCCTGCTCGAGAAGTATGGTTTTAGACTTGAGCAGACTTTTGCAGATAAGCCAAAGGCGAACTCGTGGGCATATCTGGCGGTCGTTGGATTGATAAGGCTGATCGGTAGACTATCGTCATCGGCAAAACGCGATGCACGATGGACAAACGAGCTAAATTCCAACGAAGTCATCCTCGGCGGCAACACGCTGATCTTTAAGGCGATAAAACTATGAGCGAATTGTCACACTTTGACGACAGCGGAAAAGTAACGATGGTCGATGTCTCCGACAAAGACGAAACGACGCGTCGCGCCGTCGCGAGCGGCCGAGTGCTGCTCTCAGCCGAGACTCTTGCGACTCTCAAGACGCACAAGACTCCGAAAGGCGACCCTCTCGAGATCGCGCGAATCGCGGGCATCATGGCCGCTAAGAAAACATCCGAGCTTATCCCGCTCTGCCATCAGATAAACCTGAGCAAGGTAAATGTCACGGCAGAGTTTACCGACGACGGAGTCGCTCTGACCGCCGAGGCAGTTACAAACGCTCAGACCGGCGTCGAGATGGAAGCTCTGACCGCCGTCTCGGTCGCGGCACTCACGATCTATGACATGTGCAAGGCCGCGCAAAAAGACATCCGCATTACCGACATTCGTCTCGAGTCGAAGACGGGCGGTAAGTCGGACGATTTCGCGCGCGAAGATCTCTAATGCACAAGCCCGCGCGTAAGCCGGTTGCGACGTTCTCGCTGGCACTGGCACGTTTTTTGTGCCAGAACGGCGTAAACACCAGGTTGCAAAAGCCCGCGCGTCAGCAAGGGCGATAGCGAATTGCTAAACTAATTCAATCCATGGCACTGAACCGTCGCGATCTATTAAAAGGAGCAATAATACTGCCGTTTATGAGCAAAGCCGTACTTGGACAAAAAACTACCAGATCTCGCAAGGTCATAAAGCCAAAACGCCTCGCCGCAGGTGAAACGATCGGCATCATCGCACCTGCGAGCGGAGCCGAGCCCGAAAAGTTCGACGCCGCGAGCGCGATGCTTGAGTCGATGGGTTACAAGACGAAGGTCGGCAAATATGCCCGCGGCGACAACGGAATTTTCTCAGGCACCGACAAAGAGCGTCTGCACGATCTGATGTGGGCGTTTACGGATAAGACGATCGACGCCGTCTGGTGCATCCGCGGCGGCGATGGAGCACCGCGCCTTTTGCCCGACATCGATTTTGACGTGATCAGACGAAATCCGAAGATCTTCGTCGGCTACTCTGACATCACTTCGCTTCATGTCGCGATATCGAATGCGACCGGACTCGTCACTTTTCACGGACCCGGCGCGTCCTCGACGTTTTCGGATTATACAAAGCCGCGTGTCTTTGATCTCTTAAACGGCGCCGCGACGCCATACAAAATTGAGCTCGCCGACGGCAATATAGATAAAGGTAAACAAGCGCCGCTTTACAAAACCGAGACGATCACAAAAGGCAAATGTCGCGGTCGGCTAATTGGCGGCAACCTGAGTTTGCTCTCCGCGCTTGCCGGCACGCCGTACGCGCTGCGTGATCTGAAAGGCAAGATCCTCTTTATCGAGGACGTGAACGAGCGCCCATATCGCATCGACCGCATGCTCACCCAGCTTCGTCAAAGCGCCGATCTCAAAAGCCTCGCCGGCGTCGCTCTCGGCATATTCGACGGCTGCGAACCGCCCGCGGGCCGTTGGTCGCAAACCGTGCAGGACGTAGTGCGCGACCGCCTTGGCGATCTCGGCGTCCCCGTCGTCTACGGCCTCTCATTCGGCCACATCCGCGACCAATGCACGTTCCCCGTCGGTATCGAGGCCGAACTCGACGCCGACGCAGCCACGCTCACGCTGCTCGAACCCGCGGTTGTGTAAACATCGACAGTTGCGGCAGATCCCTAGGAAAAGGGTAAGCGGCGAATGCGGATTTGAAATTGATTTACAGAGATCATAGATCCTGCATTTAGATCGTCTTCGCATTGGTGTAATACATATTGAAGCAACAAGCTGAAATCCTCTGCACGGAGCCCTTCAACTCGAACCCGTATTACCGATGGTTTTTGAGATTGTGACAATGCAAGCAGGGCGTGAAAATCCGCGTCGAGCGTAACTACGATGCGATCTTCGAGAGCGGCTTTGTGAATAATTTCGGCGTCTTCGGCCTCAGCAAGACCGGTTTCACCTGTGTGAACCGCATCAAAACCTGCGTCTCTAAGGATACTTGCCGCAGAGCGTGGGGTTCCCTGATCGAGCAGTAATTTCATTTAGTCAAAGCTAGTTCGATAACGCGATCGTCGAGGTTAGCCGCTGCGTATGCGAGTGCCTCGCGGATGTCCTCTTCCTCGAGTTCGGGGAATTCTCGCCGCAGTTCGTTGCGGTCGGGATATGCGGCAACAGCCTCGACCACGCGCCGCACCGTTAGCCGGAGCTCGCGAATGCATGGCTGCCCATTCATCCGTTTGGGATCGATTGTTATCCGCTCAAACGTCATACGTTTACTCTGCCCCAAAACCAGACAAAATGCAATGCACTCAAGGCTCTCCTCCTGCCTGAGGAGGAGTGGCATCGCTTCGATGACGAGGTGGTGGGAGGTCGCCCAGTCTCCAGTATCCGTTGTACACTGCATCCGCTATTCACCATTCACTTTCCCGTCCCTCGTCACTTGTCTCTCGGCCCTTTTCGTTTTACTATCTTTTCACGCACTAATAAACAGGAGAACACCGCGTGTTCGTTATGAAGCCCAATAGTGACGACGCATGCCCAAGCGGGACGGGCACTCGTGCGCCGTCTGGTCTTTTACTAATCGCTGTTCGCGGTTCGCTGTTTTTGGGTGGTGATATTCCGGGGGCGACAAAGCCGTGTGATTAGTTAGAGGCACGACCTGTGCCGTTCGTCGTTCACGGTTGGCTATTGACGATTCACCATTTACGATTTACTATTTCTCCACGCACTAATAAACAGGAGAACACCGCGTGTTCGTTATGAAGCCCAATAGTGACGACGCCTGCCCAATCGGCAAAGGCACTCGTGCGCGGACATTGCTAAAGGTCATTGCTGCATTCGCTTTTGTGTTTTTCGCGGCGGCTAACACTCTAGCTCAACCGCAGAATTTCGGAATGCAGATGCACGTGATCAACATCGGCCAGGGCGAAGCCATCTTGCTCGAATTCCAAAACCACGCTGTCCTCGTCGATACCGGTGCCGAGGTTCGGTTCCTGAGCGGGCGGCGATATTGCAACAACGAGAATAACGATTCGCTGGTGATGCGTGTGCAATTCGGGCAAAAGAGTTTCCTGCTCGTCGGCGACTGGGAAACCGAAGACGAAGCTCCGAACAACTGCGGAGGCCTGATACGCTATCTGACTAACAAGTTTAAGAACAAAGACGATCTCGACGTTGACGTTTACAAGGTTGGTCATCACGGCTCTTACAACGGCACGAATGACGCGATACTCGCCAAGATGACGCCCGACTACGCCGTGATCTCGGCGGGCAAGTTCGAGGATAAAACTCCTGGCGGATTTCACGCGTTCCAATTCGCACATCCTCGCGGACATCCCGGCGACAACACGACGCGCGATTCGCTGTTAAAGATAATCGCGGCTACCAAAAAGACACGTCCCGCGACCGAGGCCTATTATCTCGATAAGGTTCCAAAGAAAAAGAAGATCAAAGGCGTGATGAAAACCGTCAGCGTAACGAAGCGCACCGACTTCACCCTAACCAAAGCCGTCTATTGCACATGCTGGGACGACAACATCATCTTCACCGTCAACACCGCCGGTGATGATATTTCGGTCGGGACAAAGCCCAGTGACTAATTGTTGAGATTAGGTTTCGGCGCTCTTTTTCGACAAATTTTCCGCCGACCATGAACGCCTCCTCCGTTGGGACGAAACCATTGGCGACGACGAGGATTAGGTATCAGTTATCAACTATCAGCTATCGGTTGGTTCCAGATTCCATCCCTGCCCGTCACCATTAACAATAGCAGCGTTCAGAATATTTGACTTAAGCTTGATCCCACAAACTTTTGGCACCAGCCTCTTCTTTATTGCGTTCGGCTTTTTGTATGTTCATATGTGCCGTCACAAACTGATTAAAGAGATTCTTATAATTATTGGGGAATTTTCTAAATCGCTCATCGCTGTGCCCGATAGAATAGCGATACCGGACTACTTTACCGTTGTTCTCCCATGCCTCATCGCGGCCTGCTTTTGCCAGTCCATACTTTAGAAGTAGAGTTCCAACATGCCCTTTTATAACATGTAGCTGTTTGCTCGCCCTATCCCCAGCTTTATGCCGCAGATTGAAGCCAGGCAGTGACTCCGAAAGACTCCATTCAGGCAGTTCGTTTCGATGTTCCCAGATACTGTTCTGATTAAGTTCCTGAGTGACAATCTTTGGGATCTTTTCTACTAATAATTTCAATTCTAATTTCAGCTCACGAAGGCTTTCTAATCCCAAGCTTTGGGTGACGTCAGGCAGAGCTGTTATCGCTCGTTCGACTGTTATGGGGAAATCTTCTGTGAAAAACTCTGTGCAAGTGACTTCAAAACCTGCGACCAAGTCTTCCATCTTCTTATAGAGACTGTCTTTTTCGTCAATTGCAGCTTGAATCTTATTATCATGGTCAGAAATATTCATTACTTTATGGTCTCCTTTACGGAATTACGGCAGCCGTCTGCCCTTATCTGTAATTATTTACTGCCTCTAAGTGACAAGTTCATCAACAAACTTTGCACCTGCGAAAACAAGCAACCCGAAACAAACTAAAGCTGCAAAATTACGAACTCCATCAGAGACGCCATGCGAGTTGGCGACTATTTTAGCTCCATAATAAATTGGGCCACAAGCTGGACAAAGTGCAGGGACGGTTCGCTCCAGCAAGGTTACCCACTTAATGCTCATCCCAGCATATGCATTGGATTGTTTACAAGTCGCTTTTGGACACACTGTCCACAACATAAATTATTCATAATTTCTCCTAATGTTTATCCTTTGGTGGATTTGGATCGTTGCCGTGGCTGTCTGACCGTTGTATGACGCCATCTTTACCGTGAATGATAAATTCAGTGCCTTGATTTCTACTGATCTCACGGCCTGCACGTTCAGCTTCCGCTTTTGTGTCGGTATGGATAGACGCCCTGTTAGCATTTTCTCTTTTAACATCCCAACCACCGCGTGAACTCGGGACAACATGATGTTCTTTTCTATTAGCCATATTTCCTCTTTTCTAAATTAAAGGCGGGTCTATATTGGCATTACATTTTTGATTGATCCATCACTGTTCACCGGGATCAAAAATAAGCATCAAACGAATCTCTCGACCCGCAAAAAGAGTCGCAGACACTTAAGTACACATCAGAAGCTATTTCTTCCTAGTCCGTTTTGGTTTTACCCGGATCCGAAATGCTTTCAAACCGTAAGATCTGGCATAAATTCGCTTATTAGCTTGTTTATTCCAATAACTTGCGACGTAAATGAATTCGGAGTCAGCTTGAGTATTACTCATGGCAGTCCCTCCTGTTGAGGAAACCTAATTGACAGCGTTGGCAGGATTCTGCAATAATGCAGATGCGTTACCCTGATTTAGCAAATCAACCCTCCCGGTTTCCTCGTGAAATTCGGGAGTTCATTTTGGGCCTTGGTGTGAACAGACATCAAGGCTCAAATCTTTGGCAAAATACGTAAGGCTCGTAGCCTTGACGCAGCAAACTTCGGATTCACGTCAAATATATCCTGCAAGTCTTCAATAGCAGCTCCCAGAGTAAGTGCTTTGGAGACGCTAGGAGCCGGCATCAAAAGCGCGCCAGCGAATCGCCATGCCTGCCATTCCGGATTGAAACATAGGCGTACCTGATCTTCATTAAGCCGCGGGAGTACAGCTGCCTGATCATTATGGATGAAACGCACCAAGTTCTTCTTCGACCGAAATTCGGGGACATGCAAAATGCAGTGTCCAATTTCATGAGCGATAGTCGATCTCAAAAATCGACGATCAGTTGGCTTCTCAAGTAGGCTTGGCGAAATTACACATCTCATTTGTTCAATATCTGTGTAGCCATGTGCGTTAAACGGAGGCTCTGCATATTCAGCCACAATTCCAGTTTCGGTCTCGAGGTCAAATTCAAAATAACCTTGAACATCAAATGGTCGAGGTTCAACGAGCATCTCGTTGGCATGTGACTCTATGATTTTCACTGCAGCGGCGTCGATTCCGACACCGCTGCGCCCATCTGCAACTACAATTTGTTTACCCATCTTTGTTAATCCCTCTTTCCCGAGTTTAGAAATTCTAAAATCTCCTCGTCTGTTTTCTCACTAGCCCTAAGAAGGAAGTCGGCTACCGCAGGTCGACGTCGGGCCTGCTGAATTATGCTCTTCGGAATTGACCACCTTTCCTCGGATGCTTGGTTAATTAACCGCTTGTCGGAGATGAGCAAAAATTGCTCCATTTTACTGACTGTCTCCAGGTCTGGGGCTCCTTTCCGACCATTTTCAACATCACTTAAATAACTCACAGATTTTCTTAAAAAATCGGCAAGATCTTTCAAGAGAATTCGCTGCCGCTTTCTCTCGTCCTTTAACATTTGACCAAAATTTGCGGTCGCGGTTTTCATAGTTGTTCTCCTCCAAAGTATTACACTAAAAAGTAGTGAAGTATACGTTAAACACTGTATTTATCGTTATCAGCAGTGTCTGCTGAGAACACTACTACGTGTAATGTGATTTATTCTAAGGGCATTACTAATCGCTTGTCAAGTGCTCGAGAGGCAACTGAAGCCTTGATACAAATTGACATCCATCACGCGACCGTATATATTTTCCGCATTCAAGGCGGGATTTTGAAAAAGCAGTAAAGAACTGTCACTAGAAAGCCGGGTCGTTGAAAAGACGCGACCTTTGCGGAGAGTTTTAGATACGCGACGAGTTTGCTTCCCGCACAAGCCGCGACCCACATTAGTTTTCTGGCGACAGACCGCTCACACGCTCCTTCGACTCTCTCCTGACTCCCGATCACCGATTAGTTTGGCAGATAAAAGAAGCACCTCTACATCATCGTCAAACACCAAACGCCACACCTGCTCGACGGCTTTACCCCAGTGCCTTGATCCCCTAACGCCCGAGGAGCGCGAAGAGTTCTTCGACGAAGTCGCCATTCTGGAATCTACAAAGCTCGACGCGATCCTAAAAGGCGAAGCGTAGTAACTGTTCGCTGTTCACTATTAGTTGTTCACTGTTCGCCGTTCACTATTCATTATCTCGGAACCTCTCGAAGAAATGCCGTGGTGATTGCGCGGCCCTCACGGCGATCGCCCACGAGGCCCACAAACGCAAGGTCGGCGCCCGCGGCCTGATGATGATCCTCGAAGAGATCCTGCTCGAATCGATGTATCACCTGCCGTCCGAAAAAAAGGTAAAAGAGATCGTCGTCACCCGCGAAATGATCGAGCGCAAGGCTCCGGTTTTTGAAGTAGTTCCCCGATCCGAAGAAGCAGCTTAAAGAAATTTTGTTGTCTTAGTCCAACGTTGCGTGAAGTGTGGGTGCTCAGCGTTCCGGTTTCGTCGTCGGCGAGGCCTTTGTCTTAGCCCCAGCCAAATTTCAGCGAATGTGAATGCTTGTACTTGTTTTTGTAAACATGCATGAACTGCAAGCTTGGCAAATGATAAGGAATGTTATCTAGGAACAGAGCGTTTTCGGTAGAGAACCAAAGAAGGAAATCAATTCCTTTGAACATTACAATCCCTGCGACAAATTCTTTATTACGATCAAATACGGCCTTGAATCCAACTGTTTCGCCGACCTCAATTTTTTCACCAAGAGACGCGCGAATATAAAGACCTATCGGCTTATCGAACGACTTCAAGGCATAAACAGCTTCAACTATTTCCTTTGGAGGTTCCCTCGGCTTTGTCTTGGTCATAGCCCAGATTCCCTCTTTTTCGACGATGCAAAACAGGTTGATAGCGGTTTTAGCGACCCAGCGTTCAAAATTAATCCCATCCACCTTTTCGGACATAAAGTTCCATGACTTCGTATTCGGAAACTTATCTCGGTAGTTCTGTAACGCATTCATCTTATTTAGCTTTTCCCAGACGTTGCCAGCTTCTGCGTCGAATGGCGACAATCGATTGTTGTGGCCCTCACAAAGAATATTCGCTGTAAGAGCTGCAATGCCGAACTCCTTCTTCTCACCGTTCAACCACGGAAAGCCTTCTACAATAACTTTTCCAGTCTTGAAAAGATTCTCCGAAAAGTAATGCTCGTTTGACTGAACACCGGAACAATCCCCAAGGCATGACGCCCAACATTTCATACCAATATATTAACGGATTTGTCCTGTGCTATCATCACCTAAATGCAGCTAAAACTCGAAGAACTTCCATATCAGCAAGACGCGATCCAATCGGTTGTCGATATTTTCGATGGAACGGCTAGAAACACGTTCGACAATGCCACGGATAATGGTATTCGGTCGAACCGTCTTATAATCTCGCCGGAAGAAATAGGCGAAAACATAAAAAAGATTTACGCAGCGAACGGCATCCTCGATGATGCGGCTAAATTCGAATGCCCGACTGCAAAGGAAGTTAAATTTGGCGAGGAAACAGTCAGCGTCCGTTTGCCCTTCGACGTTTGCGTTGAAATGGAAACTGGAACCGGAAAGACGCTAGTTTATCTTAAAACGCTTTACAGCTTGTACAAGGAGTACGGATTTACAAAATTCATAATTCTTGTTCCATCTATTGCTATCCGGCAAGGTGTTTTACAGACCCTCCGCGATTTTGAGAAACAACTTAACGATATCTACGATTTCACGCCGAACTATTTTGAGTACGACAGCAAACGAATTCATGAAGTGGGGAAGTTTGTAGAAGAACAATATCCGCAAATCATGGTCGCGACAACAGGCTCTATCGTCGGCGACACTCGCATCTTAAACCGGGAACAACGCGAGGATCTTTTTGATAATCTTCCGTTCGTTGATCTTCTCGCTCGGACGCGCCCGGTTATAGTCATGGACGAACCCCAAGTTGGAATGGATGCCGAAGCAACAAGCGCCGCGATTAATCGTCTCGATCCGTTAGTTCGCATTCGCTTCTCAGCAACCCATCGAAAAGCCTTCACCACGAATCTTATCTATCGCCTCACTCCCTACGAGAGCTATGCGGAGGGCCTCGTTAAGAAGATAGACGTCCTCACGGTGGTCGAGAAGAATGACGAGGCCAGTCTTAAAATGGAGCTTCACGAGGTTCAAAATGTAGCCGGCAATATAAAAGCGAAGTTGAAGGCTTGGAAGAAGAGCGTTGATGGCGAGCAAAAATATGTTCCCACGCAATGGTTGAAGGTGGGCGACAGCCTGGCGGAAAAGACGAAAAACAGCATTTACGCTGAATATGAGATCGAAAATATCCGAAAGGATATAAATGACGATCTTTGGCGGGTCACGTTCGTTAATCAAGACTTTGAGTTAGCGGAGAAGCAAGGTGCTGGAAACATAGAGGCGGTCTGGGCAATGCAGATTGAGTTCCTCATCAAAGAGCATTTCAAAAAGGCAGTGAAACTTAGACCAAAGGGAATTAAGGTTCTCTCACTGGTCTTCATTAATCTTGTCGCTAATTATGTTGGCGACAATCCCATCATCAAGAGGCTATTCGTTGATAAGTACCGCGAAATATATCCGACCTTTCACGACGGCAATGTTCCGACGGATGAGGAAATCCGACAGGTACAAGGCTATTATTTCGCTCACAAATCCAGCGGAGAACCCTCCGATACTGAGGGGGGACAAAGCGAGCAAAGACGGATCTATGATTTGATCCTGAAGGACAAAAAGACGCTTCTCGCCCTCGATAATCCCGTGCAATTCATCTTTTCACATTCCGCGCTTGGCGTAGGTTGGGATAACCCGAACGTATTTAATATCGCCACGCTTTCAACAACGTATTCTGAGATAAAAAAACGTCAGGAAATCGGGCGTGGTCTGCGTATCTGCGTCGATCAAGACGGAGAACGTAAATATGACAAAGCCGAGGCTACGGATGGGGAGCGAATCAACAAGCTAACGGTCATTCCCAACGAAACCTATGAAACATTTGCCAGACAATATCAGGAGGAAATTGAAGAGGTTTACGGAACGTCTACGGCTGGAGCCGGAATGACACACTCCAAGAAAGGAGTTTCCCAGAATACAGTTAAGTTCAATCGAAGCGCGAAGCAAACTGTTAATAATGCTTTAAGAGCCTTTTGGGATGCTCTTGCTAAAGAAACCACGTACACGGTTGCGTTCGACGACGAAAAGATCATCGAGGAAGCAGTTAGGCAGATCGAAAAAATTCGCATACCACACACAATTATTGAAGCGGTTCTGCAGACTGTGGATGCAATGACAGAGGAGGGCTTCAAAGATACTTATAAAGGTGACAGTTCAAAAAAGATTGCGGCGCGTTTCTCATCACTCGATCTCATCGAGGAGCTTAGTGAAGAAACCCATCTTAGCTATGCATCGATTCTAAGGATCGTTGGTCGGCTTAGTAAAAATGACGATATCTTAAAACACTGGATCAAGAATCCACCGATGTTTGTACAAAAGGCAGCAGCAATAATTAAGGATATCGAACTGCGCTCGATGATTCGGGGACTTGAATACCACGTGACTGGCGAGAAGTTTGAGTTTAAGTTTGACGATTACGAGGACACCGTTAGCGACCAAGAAAAAGGCCTTGCCAACACACCCAATTACGGTGTTTACAACGTTCAGAAAGTCGACAGTGCGATTGAGAAGAGGTTTGCAGAACGCGCCGATTCCGATAATCAAATCGTGTGCATTCTAAAGCTCCCAAAACACTACCGCGTTCCGACACCGATTGGTTGGTATGAACCGGATTTCGGAATCGTATTAAAACGCGCCGATATAAGCACTGGACACGAGGATCAGTATCACTTCGTCGTAGAAACAAAGGGATCAGCGAAACTTGGCGATATGAAAGCTCTACGTGAAAGCGAGAACTTTAAGATGAACTGTGCACTAAAACACTTTAAGGCGCTCGGTGTAGATCTGGACATTACCGCGGAAGATATCTACAAGGCTCCGATAAAAGAATACAATGCCTTTAAAGACGAGATCACTGCCCAATTTAACTAAAACAAGATTATGCCCGAGACTATTCACGAACTAATGCCTGAAACTTCCGATCTCAACGCAGAACGGCTTGCGACTCTTAAAGCACTATTACCCGACATATTTTCCGACGAAGGCAAGATCAACGAGACCGAGCTTCGCAAAATTGTTGAGGAGGTTCCGAGTTCTGAGCGTTATGAATTCAATTGGTTCGGCAAGACCAAAGCAAAGCACGAAGCATTTACACCGACGCGTTTAACTCTTACCTTCGATGAAGCTCGTAGCGTCAATGCCGACAAGAGCGAAAACATCATTATCGAGGGCGAGAATCTCGAAGTTCTCAAACTACTCCTTCGCGGGTATCGCGACCAGATCAAATGCATATACATTGATCCGCCGTACAACACCGGGAAAGATTATGTCTATTCCGATAAACATGTTACGGAATATCACGAGTATTTGGAAAGGACCCACGCCAAAAGAGATGGTATTAAGATCGACGCTAATCCTGAAAGCAGCGGTCGATTTCATAGTGAGTGGCTCTCAATGATGTTCAGCCGCTTCCTGGTCGCCCAACAACTCCTCAGAGACGATGGGGTCATTTTTATTTCGATAGATGATAACGAATCCCACAATCTTCGAAAGCTGTGTGATGAAGTGTTCGGTCGACGTAATTTTCTTACAGAGTTAGTTTGGAAGAAGAAATATATCGGGGGAAAGCATGCAAAGCACTTTGTAGACTTGCATGAATACATTGTTGTATACGCCAAGGACGTCGATTCGATTGGCAGTTTTCTGATGGAACGGCCCGATCGGGAAAAGGAAAAGTTTGAGTTTGAGGACGAATATTTTGAAGAGAGGGGGAAGTATTACACGCGGCCTCTCAAATCAAATCTTGCCGAGCGAAAGACCTTAATCTACCCTATTGAACTTCCCGATGGAACCTGTACTGAAACCCAGTGGATGGTCGCAAGGACTACTTTTGATCGCCTGGTTAAGGAAGGCAGGATAATCTTCAAAAAGGGCAAAGACGGCAATTATACTGTTTATCGAAAGTTTTATGAGTTTGATAATGACGGCAATGTGAAAATTCCCTCGATAATCGATGATGTTGCAAACGCGGACGGTAAGGTCGAACTTAAGGACCTTTTCAAAATCAAGGAAGGGCGTGATATACCCTTCGATAATCCAAAACCAACAAAACTTATTAAGCATCTTATAAAGCCAAGTACGGAACCGGGGGATATAGTGCTGGACTTCTTCGCTGGCGGCGGCACGACCGGGCATGCGGTAATGGACCTCGATGAAGTGTCCGACCGCGTCTTCATTTTGATTCAATTGCCCGAATTGACGCCGGAGAATAGCCCTGCCCGACGTTTAGGTTTCAAGACAGTCAGCCAAATTACGATTGAACGTAATAAACTAGCTGCTGCAAAGATACTCGCCGAAAAAAGACGTCAAACCCCAAAACTCTTTGGCAATGGCAACGACAATCCGGATGATGGGCTTGGATTTAAGGTTTTTACTCTTGAAAAATCCTATTTCCCGCGAACGGAATGGACACCCGTGCCGGAAATGAGCGATGAAGAGAAGATCACTTCGCTAAGGGCCTATATCGACGAAAAGGAAAAGCAATTGAAGATAGATTTTGACCGCGACAAACTCTTGACCGAAGTCCTTATCAAAGAAGGATTCAAGCTCACCTACAAAGCAGAAAAGATTGCCGAGTTCACAGAAAACGAAGTTCTAAAGGTAACAGACAGCGAGAAAGAAGCCGTTGTGTGCCTCGACGAAACTCTAAGCGACGCAACGGTTGAACAACTCCGCAAACTGATTGACAACAAAGTAGTCGTGATAGAACGCGCTTTGGACACGACAAAGAAATGGAATCTCCATAATTCGCTAGGCGAAAAATTCAAGGCGTTCTAAATAAAACTGCTTGACAGACAAATATTCTTGGGTTTACAATTCCGCTGATCTTAGGATCGAAATAAAAACAAACAACAATTAGCATAGTACGTAAGGCCAGATTTCAGTGGTGAATTGAAAATGGTGAATGGTGAACATTTTATAGCGAATAGTGAACAATGAACAGTGAATGGTGAATAGACCTCCTGAACTACAACTCCCCAATCTCAGTAACAACCCTAATATCTCGCACGGCAAAACCAGTTTTTCTTAACAAGAAAAAACTCTGTTAATAGCAAATGAAGATGTCCGGTTTTGTTAGCACATCAAATGTCCGGTTTGCCGGGCTTGAGCGAAAGGTGCGGGCACCTTTTGCTCAAGCCGGGCATGTTTGTTAATAGGCCTTTTTACCGG
>JBJXFZ010000017.1:0-2677 GCA_046154245.1 Pyrinomonadaceae bacterium | reverse complement strand
GGATTGTTAACGCCGACAAATGCGTTTGTAAAGTCACCGGTCGAGAAATCCTCGGTCAATTCGCGGCTGTTGTTTAGCGAGAAGTACCCAAAACGAACCTCGTTAATAAAGCCCGGCGAAAAGATGTGCGTATCGCCGATAGAGACCGTGCGGTTGCGGTCGTCACGGCGAAGCGTCGTGGGCGATACCAGGCTGTTCGGATCGGGGAACGAATCGAGTCCTGGGAAATTTGCATAAAACAGCGTACCGCTCAGCGTATTGTTCGTACTCAACTGCGTATCCAGCCGCGTCGTGAACTGATGCTGAGTAAACAGCGACGGCTCGACGCTGATGACCTCGGCGAGCGGATTGTTGCGTTGCAGCGTTCGCGAGGTTATGCCTGGAAAGCTGCCAAATTGAAAGCTTCCGGTCCCCGTCTGATCGACAATGCCGAGAGCACGGAAATTAGCGATGCTCGGGATGTAGAAACCGCCGGTTACTGGATTTCGAAGATTAAAGATCTTAAATGCGTGATCGCTGATGTCGGTCGGCAGCAGGCAGGTCGTGCCGACAGCGCAACCGCTGAATTGGTTGAAGGCGGCGGCGATCGCGGCCTTGGAACGATCGGTGCCGAGCACGCTTAATGCCATCGGAACCACGGTTCTTGTCCTCGCGGTCGGCACGAGGCCGGTATTTGCATCGGTGTATTGATAACCGGCGAAGAAAAATGTCTTATCTTTTATGATCGGCCCGCCGACGGTAAAGCCGGTCTCGACGCGGTCGGCCCGCGGCTTTTCATTGCCGCTCTGTTCGAGGAAGAATTCGTTCGAGTTGAACTTTTTGTTCTGCAGGTAGTAATAGGCCGAGCCGTTAAATTTGTTGCCGCCCGCCTTGGTCACAAGCTGGAAATTGCCGCCTCCGCTACGCCCCGTCGATGCATCGTACAGCGAAGTTTGCAGCTTGACCTCTTGCAGCGTTTCGGGTGCCGGCGAGATATTGTCGGCAAGCGAGCCTTCGTTGCTCGTGATATTGGGCGCATCGACGCCGTTGAATGAAAGGCTCGTCGATGTGGTACGCGTACCGTTGACCGACGGCGAGATATTGCCGTTGCCGTTTACGCCAACCGGCGACAGCTCGCTCGACACACCCGATTCCGAGCCCAGCAGGCCCGTAAAGCTGCGCATCGATGTCGGTGTCTTGGTCAACTGCTCGCCGGTGATCTGGCGTGACACAGTGGCCGACTCGGTCTGCACAAGCGGTTGATCCGCCGAAACATCGACGTACACATCAGAAACGCCGACATCGAGCGTCACATCAATCGAACGCGTGACTGACGCCTCGACATCGACGCCGGCACTGCTCGCTTTCTTAAAACCGTCTTTGTCGTAGCTCACCGAGTACGTACCGACGGGAAGATTGGTCACCGTCCAACGGCCCTCGTCGTTGGTGACGACGCTACGGGTCAAATTGGTGGCGGTATTTTTGACCATGACGCTTGCTCCCTGGATCAGGGCGTCATTTTGATCTTTGACAGTACCGCTCAAACTGCCGGTTGTCTGGGCGAAAGCGCCGCCGGCACACGTTAGCAAAACAAATACAAAAAGAATCTTCGAAAAGACCTTCGATCTCATAATTACTCCTTTCAACAAAAAAATTTTACAAACGACGGGATTTACAGCCTTGTGGCCGCATCCCGCCGGGTGTTTTTCAAGAACCTGTTTTAAATTTTCTGCTTGCAAGAAACAGGATGAGGGCGAGAGGTTAACGCAGAATGAACTGAGTGTTAAAAAACTGTTAATTCTTGGATAGAACGTGTTGTCAAAGGAAAGAGCCGGCCGCATAACCAAATATGGTCAGCGGACGGCTCTCGCATTGTTCAGGAAGTGTCCCTATCTAAAAGATAAATCTGGCACCCAACTGCAATTGGCGCGGGCCGCCAAAACGCGCGGTCGATGGGGCACTGGTTGGTTCACCTGCTCGCACAAATGGAAAGAATCCGGCCGGGCAGGTAATGCTCAGCGGATTCGCCGTATTGGCAAGGGCCGAACTGCTGGTGCAGTGATTACTGATAGCATCAACGCCAAATCCTTTGTTAGTGTTTCGCGTGACGTTATACACCTCGGCCGAGAATTCGAGTCGTTTTGTTTCGCCGAAGCGGAACGCCTTTAAGAGCCGAACGTCGAGATTGACAAAGTTTGGCTGGCGAAAGGCGAACCGGTCGGATATTACGCCGTTGATCACGACCCGCTCATTTGCATCATTTAGGTCGTTGTTGGTGTCCGTTCCGTCCTCGACTATCGCCGTGTACGGGAAACCGCTGCGGGTGACGAGAATGGCGCTTAGGGTAAATCCATGGCCGAGGTCGTACAGACCGCTGATGTTGAGATTATGGCGAACGTCCTGTTTCGACGGGCCCTCCTCGAGTTGGAGGTTGAATGGGTTGAGGGTGGTCTGTCGTGAAAAGCTTCGTTCGTTCGAATCGTCATCACGGTTGTTTGCAAGAGTGTAATTTGCCTCGAACTGGAATCGATCAGCAAAACGCCTGCGTAGCGACAAGGTAAGGGCGTCGTAGGTCGAATGAGCGGTCGATTCATTGATCTCGAGCTGTGCGATGTTGTTATTTGGCCGTGTTGCGGACCAGCTTAGGTAGCCATTTGCCAGAACTGTGGGCGGAAACAGATTGCGATCGACACGCCGC
>JBJXFZ010000014.1:0-6109 GCA_046154245.1 Pyrinomonadaceae bacterium | reverse complement strand
GTCGCGAGTGTTGAGAATTACCTGATCAATCTCGGCGTGCTGCCTGAACACGCGCTCAAAGGTGATTTCGACGCGGGCAAGCTCGCCGGCAGTTGGAAGATCACGGCACGACCGGAAGCGATCATTTCAAGCGGACCCTTTGTCGTCACCAAAACCGTTGCGGAACAGCGGTTCGAATTTACCCGCAATCCGCACTACTACAAAACCGATAGCAAGGGAACGCGGCTTCCCTATCTCGACAAGTTCAATGTCGAGGTGATCGAGGACCCGAACAAGACGTTCATCGACATCAATCGCGGCAGTGTCGACCTGGCGGACAAGATCAGACCTACGGATTTTGCCGAGCTGACAAAGAACGGCGGAGCGATCATCGCAAAAGATGCCGGGCCGGGACTTGGCGTCGATCATTTCTGGTTTAATTTGAATGCTAGCACACCTGACGGCAAGCCGCTCTCGAATCAGGTTAAGAGAGCTTGGTTTGCCGATAAGAGGTTTAGACAGGCGATAGCGGCGGCCGTCGATCGCGATTCGATAGCGACAAATACGCTGCAAGGCCTAGCAACGCCTCTGCACGGTTTTGTTTCGCCGGCGAATAAGGTTTGGGCAAAAAAAGATCTGCCGAAGATAAGCTACGATCTAGCTGCGGCGGAGAGATTGTTCGCAGATGCAGGTTTTCAAAAACGCGGCACGCCGGAGAAGCCGATCCTATATGACGCTCAGAATAACCCTGTGGAATTTTCCCTTGCTGTTCAGATCGAGAGCGAGCCGCGAAAGCTGATGGCAGCCGTCATCCAGCAGGATCTCGTAAAACTCGGAATAAAGATGTCCGTGGTCCCTATCGAGACAAAGGCTCTCATGAACAAATGGACAAAGACGTACGATTACGACGCGATCCTACTGGGCGTCGCTCAGGGCGACACTGAGCCGTCGTCCTCTCAGAATTTTTTACTCTCGGGCGGTGCTCTGCACCAATGGCAGCCCGACCAAAAAACTCCTTCAACCGAATGGGAAGCAAACGTCGATAAGCTGTTCGATGAAATGATCGTCACGCGTGATATCAAAGCCCGCTACGAGTTGTTTTCGAATATTCAGGATGTTATGCGTGACGAGTTGCCGGTGATCCCGGTGGTCGCGCGTCACGTTCCGTCGGCGGCGAACTCGAAGATCGGCAACTGGTCGCCCAGCAGCATTCTCCCCTTTTCGATCTGGAACGTTGAGGAACTCTACATCAAGCCATAACTGTGAAAGACGCTCAGCAAGCAGGAAAGCGCCCAAAAACACTCGAAACAACGTTAGAGTCATCGGACGTTGGCGCATACGACGCACTGCTGATAAAACGCTGCCGCAAAGGCGATCAGACGGCGTGGGACGAACTTGTCGAACGCTATCAGCGGCTGATCTACACCATTCCCCGTCGCGCCGGGCTGAATGACGAACAGGCGGCTGATGTCTTTCAGGACGTGTTTCTCACGCTTTTTCAAAAGATCGACGAGATCGAGCAGCCGGAGCGAATTCGTTCGTGGATAGTAACGACCGCGAAATTCAAAACCTGGGGTTTGATCCGCGGCACAAAGGGTTTTCACGGCCCCGACACCGAAGAAGAAATGGAGAACGAGATGGCATCGCTCGCCGACGACGCCCCGCTCGCCGATGATCTGCTTATCGAGCTCGAAGAACAACACATGATTCGCTCCGCTCTAACAAAACTCGAGGAACGTTGCCGACAGATAATCAGTCTGATCTATTTGCGTGAACCGGCAGCGAGTTATGCTGAGGTCGGCAAAGCGATTGGCGTCGGCGAAACCAGCATAAGCCCGCTGCGTTCGCGTTGTTTGAAAAAGCTCGCGAAAATTTTATCGCCATAGCGTCTTTTTGCGCGATGAGCGGGCACTGTTTGTGTGAAGGCGGCGGTTTTGAAACCGCAAAAAGTCATGAAACTTACCGAAGAATCAAAACTCGACCTGATAGTTAAGAGGATGCAAGCGGATAGATCGATAGACGCTCCGGCCGACGCGATCAAATACGCGAAAAACCTGTTCCGCACTCGCGTAGCCGAACCCAAGCAAACGCTGGTTCGCCGTGTACTTGGCGTTCTGCGAGTCGATCTCGCTCCGGGGACTGCGGCGTTTGGCGAACGTTCGGCGACGGCCGGCAAAGCGCGTCAGATGCTTTACGAATCGGGTGACATCGCTGTCGACCTCAGAATAATGCCCGATGGTAAAGAGTTTGAGATTCGCGGCCAGATACTCGGCCTCGGTTTTGAGGACAGCGACGTCGAGGTCCGGAACGAGCTTGCTACCGGCAAGACAAAGACGGACAAACTGAGCGAATTTCGACTCGTCGGTTTGCCGGGCGGTGAATACAGTCTCTTAATCCGCAATAGTGACACCGAAATAGTCATAGATAAGATAACCATTAGTTAGCCTACCGAGACCATTCCGACAACAAAGACGAGGGCCCCGCAGCCCTTGTCTTTTCTTCATTGTATAATCGACACATCTGATGAAAAGAGCCGAACTAGCAAAGCTTTTGATCTCCGCCGCAGGCGCGCGTGAGCGCCGGACATTGATCGGGCAGCATTTGCGGATCGCCGATGAGAGGCTCGCTAACGAGATACGAGCGATTTGCTACTCAACATGGACAAGCGAGCCGATCAAAGCTCGCCGTGCCGCCGCGGCGATGACCGCACTTGCTAAGGTAAATGACGGGCCAGCGATCCGGGCAGCCGCACTTTGGGTCGATGGAATCGCAGATATCACCAAAGGTAGATTTGAAAATGCTGCTGTCTCTCTTGAAAATGCCGCCAGAACCCTTGCAAAAATAGGTCAAAAGCACGACGCCGCTCAGGCCCGGGTCGCGTTGCTGCTCGTTCTTGCAATGCTCGGACGCTACGACGAGGCGATACGCACGGGCCACGCCGCGTTGAAAACTCTCGCGGCGAACGGTGACCATCTCGGGGTCGGAAAGATCGAGATGAATCTTAGCAACATCGTCTCGCGGCGTTCGCAGCACAGCGAAGCGGTGCGATACTGCGCGTTGGCACGGCAAAGATTTATCAAAGCGGGTGAAAAACGCTGGCAGGCGATGGCCGAAAATGGTCTCGCAAACAGCTACATGGAGCTAAACCAGTTCGTTAAAGCCGAACGCTATTACAACACCGCACTCGAAACAGCCCGCTCGCAGAAAATGCCTGTCACCGAAGCGGAGATCGAGGCAAGCCTAGGCAATCTTGCCCTGATGCGCGGACAATACGGGGCGGCGCTTAGCTCACTAGAAAGATCGCGACAGCAGTACGCCGAACTCGAAATGCCCCACCAATCGGCGGTCGCTGAACTCGAGATCGCTGACATTTATGCCGAGCTGAATCTCACGGCCGAGGCAACCGAGATCTACCGCCGTCTGGCCTCGACGTTCTCAAAGTTACGGCTCCGCGCGGAAGAAGCCCGAACAAGGCTGAACTTAGGCCGTCTTCTCGCTCGAACCGGCGACGCTAAAAACGCAAAACGTTCGCTCACCAGGGCTCGATATCTTTTTGAGCGTGAAAGGAATCTCTCCGCCGTTCGCGTTTCAATACTGGCTCTGGCCGAGACAGAACTGGCGCTTGGCAAACACCCGTCCGCGCGGCAACTACTAGATTCTGTTTCGAAACGCATCGCTGTGGATGAAAACCCGCGGAATACCGTTCGTCTTGAACTGCTTAAAGGAATCGAAAAGCTCGAGTCGGGTAAGGTAGCGAAATCTCAAGAACATCTCCATAGGGCGATCACGCTGGCTAAAAAAAACAATCACCCCGACGTCATTCGCCTGGGCGAGACGTGGCTCGGGCGCTCATGCCTCAATGGAAGCGATCCCTTAGGCGCCGCGCGACATTTTCGCAAAGCCATCGACATAGTTGAGCGTCAGCGGCGACAGCTTAGCGGTGATGAGTTTCAACTGTCGTTCTCTGCATCGCGGCTCGACCCATACGCCGATCTCGGCAAGCTGCTCCTTGCACAAGATCGTGTTGACAGGGCCTTCGAAGTTTTTGAAAAGGGGCGCTCGCGTTCCTTGCTCGATCGCGGTGCCCATATCGCGAAACGCTTTGGCCGAGAGGGGCGACTTATCGCCCAGGCCGTTGATGTACGCTCAGAGTTGAATCTTCTTTACCGCCGGGCGGATGTTTGTCCGCCCGACGAGCTGCCACGGGTAAGAGATCAGATACGAAGGGGCGAAAAATCGCTCGCAGATGTTGATCGTCAGATAAACAGCCTTGGTGCAACAGGGCATGCCAAAAAAGCCGGTCGCGACGATCTTGTCGTCCAGACGCTGCAGGCTGAACTCGGGTCGTCGACCTCGTTAGTCGAATACGTCGTGCTCGACGGTGAGATCGCAGCTTTTGTCGTCACATCCGGTGGCATCGATTATCTGCCGTCGCTCGCAACCGTACGCGAAGTTGGCGAGTTGTTAGAGCGTCTGCATTTCCAGCTCGACACTGTTCGCTATGGCTCGGAGCACTTGCAGAGATTTGCGCAACTGTTAAAGGCAAAGACCGATCACATCCTCGCTGAACTTTACGAAAGACTGTTCGCTCCAGTGGAAAAGCATATTCGCGGAGATCGGTTACTGATAGTTCCCGCCGGGCCGGTGAACTATGTTCCGTTTAGCGCACTCTTCAATGGCGAAAAGTACCTGATCGAGGGTTTCGAAATATGCCACGCACCCAGTGCCGCGCTTTGGCGGCAGCTTACAAAGCGGCGTCGGCGTAAATTGCGCCGCGCCCTGCTTGTCGGTTTTGCCGATGAACGAATTCCGTTCGTTGAAAACGAAATTAAGTCGATCGGCAGGGTACTGCCCGATGCCAAGCGGCTAAGCGGCAGGGCCGCAACATTCGGCGCGTTCTCGGCGAGCGCCGGCGATTACGATCTCTTGCATATTGCGTGTCACGGTCAATTTCGCTCCGATAATCCGATGTTCTCGAGTTTGCACCTGTCGGACGGCTGGGTGACCGTGCGAGACCTGGTCGCGAAAAAGATCACGGCCGGGCTAGTCACGCTCACCGCCTGCGAAACCGGAATCAGCAAGATATTTGCGGGTGAAGAGATCCTCGGCCTCGCCCGCGGATTCCTGGCCGCCGGAGCGCGGTCCATGATCGTCAGTCTTTGGGCGGTAAACGACACGGCTGCGACTGAGATGATGCCCAAATTCTACGGGCACATAGTTGCCGGGGATGCGCCTCCGGCCGCTCTTAGGAAAATCCAGATCGAGATGATCGCTCGCCAAGCCCATCCCGCACTTTGGGCGCCATTCTTCTATATCGGACCGTGAAAATTTTGACCCGGGTGTCTTTTTGGTAAGATTAAGGTAACTGTTAGAGCAGAGGAGTAGCTTAGATCGGCTCGAACATAATGCGCAGTAACCTCAATAGAATCGTATTTCGACTAGTATTTGTCGTGTTTTTCGCGATTGCCGCCGCCGGCAGTTTATCTGCACAAGCCGATCATGTAACGGGCCAGGTCATAGTCCAGCTAACAAATGCTGCAGATCTGCCTGCCGTCGCCGCGCAATATGGGCTAAATCCAACGCCTTTATCGCAGGTTGCGTCACCCGCGATATACCTACTTCAGATCACAAACGGACAAACTCCGCCGCAGGTTGTCACGGCAATGAACGGCGACGCGCGAATAATCTTCCGCGAGGTAAACCGAAAACTTTCGCAAGTCGAACGGACCGGCCTGCCGTGGACGCTCGGCCGCTCGTGGGCGATCGGCCGTTCATGGGCAATCGGCAGCAACGCAAAAGGTTATGGACGACAGTGGTTTCCTCACAGGATCAGGCTCAACGAGGCTTTCGCTGCGACCTGCGGACCTAATAACGCAACTTGCACAAAAGGACTTCGTGTCGACAACGGTAATCCTGTGATCGTCGCCGTCCTGGACACCGGAATTGACTTAACTCATCCGGCGTTTGCCGGAAGGCTCGTGCCGGTTGCCGACCGTTGGGATTTTGTCGATGGCGACAACGACCCGAGCGAAGTAGGTATCTCGCGAGTTGATCCATCTTACGGCCACGGCACGCATGTCGCGGGCATCGTCGCTATAACCGTCCCCGACGCCAAGATCATGCCGCTTCG
>JBJXFZ010000013.1:0-10021 GCA_046154245.1 Pyrinomonadaceae bacterium | reverse complement strand
ACCGTCTGAGTGCCGTCGCCCGGGACATCGGAATGCCGAAAGCGTTGATGAGAACAGTGGCCGTTCAGAAGGTGATCAAAGAGGTGGACATGTGCGAGGCTTCGGCACTGTGCCGGGACCAGCTCTTCTCTACGCTTGAGCACCTGAAGGCGCGGATACTGGAAGTGGAAATCTGGCTCAAGCAAAGAGCAGCGATAGACGCTAAGGTTCAACTGCTCGTGACGCAGACGTTGGCGGTGGGTTAGGTTTAGCGAGCGCACATCGCGATACAGATACTGGCGCACGTATGGAGAAATGTATATGGGGAAATGTTGCTTATTAGAAAGGTGCTATACGAGAGTCGTGACCTTCTCAAGAGTAACAATTGTATCGATTCTTGTTTGCCTCATGACAGGTTGTGACACCACAGGTCATACTGAGAGCGATTGGAGATCACCTGATGAAGTCCTTGTTTTAGGGGGCGTTTGTGAACTCTATAAGGAATCCGGGCGACTTCACGCGATAAAACGTGTGAATATAAACACGACGCTTTATCGGATGGGATCAGTCCAAAGCTTTGGTGATGAAAGTTGTCCACAACGACACTCCTTGGTTGATATTGAGTTTTCCTCACAGTTTTTAAACCGACCGTGCGATTCAAAGACGGAACCAGCTTTGTGTTCTGCGATTTCTTTGATAAACACAACAAATTTATCTTTTGAAATTACAGCTGAATTTACGGGTAGTGTTTACGCGGTACCATCAGACAAAAATTATAGCGTGGACGGAATGCGCTTCGTTTTTGTCTTAGACGGAATGAAAAACCTCACAAAAGCAAGAGTTGTTGAAGCTGAAAAACCATAGTATCTCAATCTTGCCACAGGATTGCGGTCATGCCTGTTTTCACGCTTTCTTTGTAGTCCTCGCCCGTCGACTTTTTTGAAACAATGCCAAAAACGGTGTCTTAATACCCGCTTTCGGTTATACTTTTGGCTGATTCAAGTTTGAGAGGAAAAATTTCAAATGGCATTGAGCCGTAAAAAGAAAATCATCATCGGAGCCGTGGTTGGTGCCCTTCCACTGATACTCGTTACCGGCATTCAGGGCACATGACGTTCGCGTAGCAAGAGCAACTGATGGTCGTGAAAGTCGCCGTCGATACCGCTCGAGAACGCTCAACCTCGACGACATTAACTTCATAACATTAAGCCTGAGTCGTAACGCCGTTCTTTACAATTCTCGCCGCATAGATCGCCACAAAAAATGCAATCAGCATGATCGCTGACGCCGCCCAATATGTGCGAAAGATCGTGAATCTGTCGATCTGATTTAGCGAATTATTTAGCAGCACGCCGCCGATCGTCGGGCCGATGGCTCGTGCGAGGCTCGCTCCGGATTGCAGAACACCCATCGCACGCCCCTGTTCATGCTCGCCTGCATTTTTTGATGCAAGGCTCGAAAGAGCCGGCGTGGCAAAAGCATTGCCGGCTGCCAGAAAAAACGAGATCGCAAGCAAAAGCGCCAGACCCCCAAACGCCGGTGATGAAAATGGCGATGCGAATAGCGCGAGCGTGAGAAGAAAGCAGCCAAAGACGGCGAGCCGGGCCTCGCCAAACTTTTTCGCCGCGATGCCAAACACCACGCCTTGCATCACGATCGATATAAAGCCGACAAACGCAAACAGATAACCGTTCTCTTCAGTCGTGTAACCGAACGTGAACGCGGTGAAAAGCACATAAACGTACGTCATTATCGAGAACGCCATTATGAGAAGAAAATAAACGATCGTGATTATTCTAAGCCGCGGTTCCGCGATCACCTCGAGAATATCTGCGATCTTGCTCTTCTTTGCAGACTCGGGTTTGATGAGCCCCGGTTTTAGAGATTCGGGAAGAATAAAGTACACGGCGACGGCATTTACAAGCGAGAGTATAGCTGCAAAATAAAATGGTACGTGTATTCCGTACTTGCTCAGCACGCCGGCGATCGCGGGGCCGAGGATAAACCCGAGCCCAAACGCCGCGCCGAAAAGGCCCATCCCGCGAGCACGATTCTCTTTTGTGGTAACGTCGGCAATATAGGCCTGTGCCGTACCAAGACTTCCGCCCGTTATTCCGCTTACCACTCGCCCAACGAAAACGAGAATGAGCGTATTCGCAAAACCAACGATAAAGTAACCGAGAGCTGAGCCCAATAACGCAAAGAACAAGATCGGGCGCCTACCATACCTGTCCGACAATTGACCGAGCACGGGCGAGAAAAAAAACTGCATCCACGAATAGATCGCGACAAGCAAGCCGATCTCGAACGGTGTCGCAAGAAACGGCTCGGTCTGCGAATAGAACGGCAGAATCGGTATCACCATTCCAAAGCCGATGAGATCGACGAAGATCGTGACGAAGATCAAGATCAGCGGCGGCGTGAGAAACTTGCCCTCGTTGGTTGCTACTTCGCTGCTCTCAACTTTTTCGTCATTCATTCTTCTTTATAGTAAACTAACGAAAATTAACCTTAGCATCTCATGGGAGAAACGTAAAAAATGTCCTTAAAACTCGCCACCAACACAATTATCGTCGCACTCATCGCGAGTTTCTGTCTTATGTATCAAGAGACGCCCGCTCAGAAAAAACCGAAAACAAAACCCGCGGAGGTCAAACCGGTGCCGCCGGACATCGCATACACCGTATCGATGACAAAACCGTCAACTCATCTGCTCGAGGTTGAAATGCGGATTAAATGGACGCAGATGCCGGCCCAGCTTGAACTAAAGCTGCCGGTCTGGACGCCGGGAAGCTACCTGATCCGCGAATACGCGCGTCACGTTCAGGATTTTGCGGTGACGGACGCGACCGGTGCGGCGCTCGGCTGGACAAAAACAAATAAAAATACCTGGGCCGTCGATTGCAAAGGCGCTAAAGATATCGTCGCGACGTATCGAGTTTACGCAAACGAGCTAACCGTGCGCACAAACGAGCTGAACGACGAACACGCGTTTTGGAACAACAGTGCGCTGCTGATGTTTGTAAAAGGCCAGTTAAAAGTTGCGACGACCGTAAAGGTGAACCCGGCAAAAAACTGGCGCGTCGCGACCGGTCTTCCGGCCCTCGAGGGAGCGGTGAACACGTTTCGAGCGGCAGACTATGACGTGCTCTATGATTCGCCGTTTGAGGTGAGCGATTTTAAAGAGATCAGATTTGACGTGCAGGGCAAGATGCATCGATATGTGATCACGGGCGAGGGCAACTACGATCTAAACAAGCTGGCCGCCGACACCGCAAAGATCGTCGAGGAAACTTACAAGATCTTTGGCGAGCTGCCGTATAACGACTACACGTTTATCGTAAACACGCGCGGCGGCGGCGGTCTCGAACACATGAACTCGACCGCGTTGCAGGTGAACCGGTTTGGCTTTAAACCCGACTCGCGT
This sequence comes from Pyrinomonadaceae bacterium, assembly GCA_046154245.1. Classification (GTDB taxonomy): domain Bacteria; phylum Acidobacteriota; class Blastocatellia; order Pyrinomonadales; family Pyrinomonadaceae; genus OLB17. The sequence goes on along the minus strand of JBJXFZ010000013.1, from coordinate 6,615 downwards.
TACAAGAACTTTCTCTATCTCGTCGCCCACGAGTTTTTTCACGCCTACAATGTAAAGCGGATAAAACCTGATGTTTTGGGCCCATTTGATTACGAGAATGAAAATTACACGCGGCTGTTGTGGGTCGCCGAGGGCACGACCTCTTACTACGAAAGTCTTTTGCTGAGACGAGCCGGTTTGATCACGGACAAGGAATATCTGAGTGTTAAGGCGGGCGGCATTCAATCGCTGCAAACTCGACCCGGACGTTTTGAAACCAGTCTTGAAGAAGCGAGTCTCGACGCGTGGATAAAATATTACCGACAGGACGAGAACTCAATAAATAATCAGATCTCGTACTATGACAAGGGCGAGATCGTCAGCATGATGCTCGATCTCGCGATCAGGACAGCGACCGATGGAACAAAATCGCTCGACGACGTAATGCGTTACCTCTACGTTGAGTCCTACAAAAAGAATAAGAACTTCACACCTGCAGACTTTCAGAAAGCGTGCGAGCTTGTCGCCGGAAAAAGCCTCGACGAGTTTTTCTCGAGTTATGTTCGCGGCCGCAAAGAGATCGATTACAACTCGCTTATTGCGCCATTCGGGCTCGAACTAAAAGCCGTCGAATCAAACGCGGGCCGCGCCTACATCGGCGCCGACATGGCCGAGGAAGGCGGGCGGCTCAACATCCGAACCGTGCCAGCGAACACGCCTGCGTACGAGCAGGGCCTGAATACGGGCGACCAGATCGTCGCGCTTGACGGCTATCGAGCAAGTCAGACATTTTTGCAAAGCTATATCGGCGAGCGAAAGCCGGGCGACAAGGTCAAGCTGACAATTTTTCGATTTGATAAACTCATCGACATCAATTTTACTCTCGGCGCAAACACGCGACGCGACTACAGCTTCGTGCCCGTTGCCGAACCGACAGAATCGCAGCGAAAGCTGTATCGTGAATACCTGAATGCAGATCTTTAATATGAGTTTCAAAAAGCGGGCACTCACCATCACCGTTGCGGTTTTTTTCTATTGCGGCTGCGGTGATTCGATGCGGAAGAACGACAAGCCGGCCACACCTTCGATGAGCGATACGCCGGCGGTGCGACTTAATTTTCGATACGAGGCGGACGTGCCGGCACCGGCTGCGGATCCGTCAAAAGAGATTGCTGAAGAGAGAAACGCAGCGGTTCAAACCGACTTTGACTCTAATCGGGCACAGGACGAGATCCTCGATCGCACAATAATGTCCCCCGACAAAAAGCACGTCGTGGCCGTCTATCATCGTTCCGGCGACACGCTCGACGAGTTTCGCCTCGACATGTACTCGTCGGATGGCAAGCCGCTGCGAAAGTTGACATCCGACACGATGGCGGCACATTTCCCCGAGACGATCCGCTGGTCGCCGGACTCGTCGACGCTCGCGTTTGTTGCGATCCTGCGAGCCTTTCAGACACCCGCAACGACGCCGGCGGCAACGACTGAAAGCACGCCTCCGCCCGCCGCGGATGCAAACGCGAACACGGCAGAACCTGCAAATACAGAATCGCAACAAAGCGCTCCATCGACGGCCACGGCACCGACGCTGGCGCCACCGACGGGCATTCTCGCTTTCCGCACAGAGCAAATTTACATCTGCAATGCCGACGGCGGCGGTGTAAAGCCGCTGACGCAGGATGATGGCCTAAAATACTTTTATTACGCGTGGTCGCCCGACAGCACGATGCTCGTCACACTCGCGGCGACAGCGATCGAGTGGAGGGCGTATCTTAGCAACGCCGACGTAAAGGGCGAGCAGATGATCCCGTGGGGACGAGCGCGAATCATCGAGAAGAATGGGCGCGCACGCCGCCTCGACGATACGGCGACCGAGGTTTTCCCTGCGTGGTCGCCGGATTCGTCAAAAATTGCCATCGCCTACGGTCGTCAAGTTTCTGCGTTTGGCCTGCGAGCCGTCGTGAGCAATCAAATTAGGATCTACGACGCCCTCGGTACAAACCCGACCCAGGCCGCGATCCCGCTGCGCAATCAACTCCTGATCTCGTCGCAAGCCTTCCAACAGCAGCAGTCATCTCTCGGCAACGCAAACACCGACGCGAACGTTCAACCTCCGCCCGCGGCCCCGGTTGCCAACGTCCCGCTTTCATCGCTGCCAAAAGAAGAGGAGCTCGTGTCCTACAACCCGATCGTCAACGTTGCATGGACCGCGGACGAACTGATCTACTTTGAGACGGCCTATGTAAAACGTATGAAGAACGAGGCCGAGAACGCGCACAGCTTCGCGCGCTGGCATCGCATCGTGCTGAGCACGCAACCTGCGGCAGCACCTAAATAGTCTCATCTGATAGCGAATTTGTTTAGCCACTGAGAACACAGAGCGCACTGAGGATTCGTTTCCTACATCGACGTTCGTTGAAGGCTCAGTCCCGGTTTGTTAAAGTCGATTAACGAGAATTCTTTGTACGGGAAATTCGTTATAAGAGACAAGTTGAGATAGAAGTGGTTTGATAAGCTTACTTAGATCTCTGCGGCAAATTCGTTTCACTCAGCAGGCTCATCGGTGTCTCAATCGCGCAATTTCTGCATTACCTATGGAGCGTAACAGAATAAGAATACAGTCTCCGTGTTCTCGGTGATCTCTGTGGCTTGAAATTATGAATTACGAAACGATCGCCGACATCTACTCGGCAAACGCGAAAGTTAGAGAAGCCTTGAACGCGACACTCGAAGGCATCACACCGGACGAAGCCGCGACCTTGCCCGACGACGGAAAATGGTCGATCCAACATGTCGTCGAACATATTGCGATGGTCGAGACGGGCGTATCGATGATCTGTTCCAGGATGATCGAGGCCGCAAAGGCCGATGATAAGACATCCGATGGTAAATTTGTTTTGTCGCCGGAGTTTCTTGAAAGTATTTCGCGGCTCGTATCCGGCACAGCAAAGGTCGAGGCCCCCGAGCGCGTCCAGCCAACGGGCGAAGTTGCTATTCAAGACTCGCTTCGCACGCTTACGGCCGCGACCGCCACGTTAGACTCGTTTCGCGGCGATCTCGAATCGATCGACGTCACCGGGCACAAATTCCCGCATCCGTTTTTCGGCCCGCTTACCGCCACCGAATGGCTTGTCATCAGCGGCCTGCACGAGCGCCGCCATACCGCCCAAATTGAAAGTCTGCTCACGAAGATCAGAAAATAAATAAGGCTGTCCGGTCACGGACAGCCTTGTCAGCTTATCGCCGTCTGCCGTCAGGCTTTTTACCTGGTGGCGGATCGCTCTTTGGCGGAGGATCGTTCCGCTTCGGCGGCGGATCGTTCCTCGGCGGAGGGGGCGACGGAGGCGGATCGTACTTCGGCGGTGGATCGTACCTCGGCGGCGGATCGTTCCTCGGCGGCGGATCGTACTTCGGCGGGTCGTCACGTTTTGGCGGCGGCGAATAAACCGGTGGATCTTCGCGTCGGCGTGTGTTGTTCCCCGGCGTCTTGGTGTCAGACGGAGCATCCGGCTGCGGAGCAAATATCGGAGGCGACTGTCCCACCGGCGGCGAATCGTCACGTTTTGCCGGTTGATTTCTTACAACGACACCCGTGTCGCGCGTGTCGGGTTTTGTGTTTGGCGCGGTATTCACATTGCCTCCCACGTCCGGCTGCACCTTAACCGGCCGGCCGCCGAACACCTTCGTGTTCCTAAGTTCGTTATCGAGCGGGGCAGCGGTCGTGCGAACGCTCGCCCCAACCTTTACCTGCGACTGTTTGGTCTCAGATGGCGGACTCTGCGAAATGATGTCGCCGTCCATCTTTGTTCGTATCGTCGAGCCAACCGGCAACTGCGGCACGTCGCTTTTGTCGGTTTTGATCGACAGGACGCTGGTCGCAACGGAGAGCGGCGGCCTGCCGCCACCGGCTTTAGTCGTGCCAAACTCCTCATATTTCGTCGCGACTACAGCAGACGCTGGGATCGCGGCAAGCTCAGCCAATCGCTTTCTTGAGTTAGCCTGTGGCATTCTGGTCGGCCCAGGACCTGATGGAGGAGTGATAGGCGTTGGTGTGCGAACAGGCCCGGTATTGCCACCATGGTGATTATTGTTGTAGTGAGGTGTGTAGTACTGCCACCTGCAGTCGCGATTTGAGTAGTAATAGCCGGCTGGATACCAATATACGTCCGAGCGAAATATGTTTATCACGACGAGCGCCGGATACCACCAGCTTCTGCGCGGCCGGTAATGACCATACGGCGACCAGTACCAATAACCCGCGTCGTAAAACCAGCGTCCGTGATGGTACGTTGCCCAACCCCATGGCTCGTCGTTTACCCATATCCAACCGTATGGCTGCATCCAGCGCCAATGGCCGTAACGATACGGCGACCCGTCTGAATAAACAGAGATCGCACCCCGCGAGGGCCTCCACACATAACCGTAATTGCGTAAGTAAACCCAATCGCCATGGGCGTTGAGATCGTCTGCGCCGTAAATGTCGTTGTCGTAGTACCGATCGTAGTATGCGTCCTTTATACGGCGTGCGATCACATCGTCGCGATCGAGGGTCCATGTGTCAAAATCATCCTGAAAGCGAATCGCGTCTGCGGTTTCCCACTCGCCGACATTCGCTCCGTCGATAAAGATACGGGTGCTGCGGCCATTCTTTAGCGTAAAGCCCGAGTTGTCGGAGTATACGCGTGCCTCGCCCCCGTATAACGCTGCTACGCGAACTTCGCTGCTGCCATCCTGCCCGGCGTCGACGCGATAACTGCCCGAGCGTTGCAAGGCGATCGTTGTCCTCGGCGCATCGATCTCGAAGAATGAGTTATCTTTGTCAAATTTCGTAAGTCGCGCGTTCAACGAGCCGAGCGACAAACTCACGGCAATGCCCTCGTCTCGCAACGTAGTTAGTTTTAAGTACGAGTTTTCGTCGAGTCGGACGTGGGTGTAGTTGTTAAATTGAATTTCGATTCGCGCATTTCTGTCAGTCGCGATCTCGTCACCCTCAACGAGCGGAAGATTGAGCGTGACATTCTCCCAGTCCGTTGAACCGGACCGGCGAATCTTCGCATTACCTCTAAGAAAACTGACGCGCGCCACACGGTCGGTCACCTCGGGTTGTTCGTCATCGGTAAGAACGACGTCACCCGACGCAGGCAGGTTCAGCGTCTGAGCCGGGCTCGCTCCAAATGTAAATACGCCACCACTGAAAATCAGCAGCATCGAAAACACAAGCGGCCATAAGTGTCTGATCTTCGCTCGCATAAAGGGATCCTCCAGTTAAAATTTCGGGGAAAGCAGTTTTTCACCCGAGGCGCTAGCAATTGGCATACCGCCCACACCCCTTCTCCGATAGGCTCTAAATTAGTGCGTTTGAACAGTTTAGTGCGCGCTGATTTCACCCAAATCGTGTGCGCGAACCGTACATTCGGCACGAAATAGTGCAACATATCAAGCTGTTTTTTGCTAAATTGATGACGTGAGGTTTTGTAGATCTATGAAGAAAGCACTTTTTGCAATGGTCGTCGTCTTTCTCTTTTCAATCGCCGCTTACTCTCAGAAGGCCGCCGTCGGCAAGCCCGCAGATCCGACCCAAGGCGTTCGCGACGCATTTGACCGGCTGGTCGAAGGCATTGAACAAGTCGACGCTGAGAAGGTAATGAACTCATACGAAAAGAGTCCTCGCCTTTTGATCTTCAACAACAACGGCAGCGCCACGATCGGTTGGGACACAGTAAAACAAAACGTCGAATCGACCTTCGCCCGCGTTAAGAACGTAACGCTCGAGATCACCGGCCTGCGTGTCGAGATGCTCGGCAAGACAAACGCATACGTTAGCTGCAAGTGGAAACAAACTCAGGAGTTCGACGGCAAGCTCGAAGACTCGGCTGGCCGAATGACGCTCGTTTACAGACTGGTCGGCAAAGAGTGGAAGATCACTCACCGCCATACTTCGCCCGACCGACCCGACGCCACACGGCCGGTTTTTAACTCAGAACGCCAGCCGTGATCGACAATCCTCACGGCAGATAGGCGCTTGGGATAGGCGTGTCTGAGGTGAGGCCGAACGGTTGAATGGCGACGCCGGCGGTTGAGCGGTTCAGGAACCATGTGGCGTTTGATGGCCGGAACACTGCGGAGTCGGTTCTGCCGTCACCGTCGTAGTCCCCGGGGACGGGCACGTCGCCCGTTGAACCGAACGGAAACGCGAGGTACGAGGAGTCTTCGCTGCGGATGATGAACCAGTTACCGTCCGCGGGTCGCCAGAATGCAATGTCCGCCTTGCCGTCGCCGGTGTAGTCACCTTGCACGGGACGATCCGATGTCACGCCAAACTGCACTGCGAACGTAGAGCCGTTCGTACTGCGTCGACCCCACCATTCACCAGGGCCAGATCGCCAGATCGCAATGTCGGCTTTGCTGTCGCCGTCATAATCAGCCACAACGGGCTTGTCCGTCGATATGCCAAAGTTCACGAACGATGTTCCACCGCTGGAGTTCGAGATGAACCACGTCGTCGCCGACGGTCTGAACACAGCCGGATCGGTGCGTCCGTCTCCATCGTAATCAGCAGGTGCAGGTATATCGCCATTTGAGCCAAACGGGAACGCAAAGTACGAACTATCCTCGCTCCTCAACACAAACCAGTGT
>JBJXFZ010000007.1:0-38610 GCA_046154245.1 Pyrinomonadaceae bacterium | reverse complement strand
CCGTGGATGTTGATAATGACCGGTCGCTTGCCCTTAAAGGTTGTTGGCGGCTTGTACATAAAGCCCGAGATCTCGAGCCCGTCAAAGCTCTTCCATTTGATAAGCTCAGGCTCGCGCAACCCCTTTGTCTCATAGCCGTTCAGCTCGGTTTTTGCCCAGTGCGTGAGTTTGTCGCTCTTTAAATCGAGCGAATAGGCGTCGGTCAGCGAGGTGAACGATGTAATGTTCATCCCCAGCTCGCCCGTCTTCTTGTGCCAGCGAATGCCGCCGACTTGTCCCGCGGGCAGCTTTGGAAGTTTGATCTCTTTGTTTGTAGCCGTGTCGAGCACGTGCAGTTTTGACCAGCCGTTCTCGTTTGTCGTAAAGGCAAGCCACTTACCGTCCTCGGACAATTCTCCGCCACTTACGTCCCAATTTATGTGCGAAGTGAGCGGCGTCAGGTTGCGAGTTGCGAGATCCATTAGGAAGAGACGTTGAAACTCACTGCCCTTGTCAGTGACGACATAAATTGCTTTGCCATCCTTGCGAAAGCCGCCGACGTTCCATGCAACTTTTTCCGCTCCCTCTTGCGGTGTCAACAAGGTCTTTTCGCCCGTGGCAATGTCATAGAGATAAATGTAGCTTTCGTTTGCCGAAACGTACTTGGCGATCAGCAGCTTTTTGTCGTCGGGCGAAAAGTCGATCGCTCCCCAGCCGACGCCGTCGAGTGCTACGAGCAGTTTTGCCGAATCAGGATTTGCCGGATCGATCGTGTAGAACTCGGTCTTGATCGTGTCGCTCGAAGTTCCGCCGCCGGTCGGCACCGACGTATAAAGATATCGGTCGCCGGCCGTCGTCCACGGCCCGCCGCCGATGCGCATCCGATCGTTTGTCGTCAGACGCGTGATCGTGTCCGTCTCGACATCATAGCGATGCAGTTGCGCGATCTCGTTGCCGCCACTCGCCTTAAAGAAAACAAAATACTTGCCCATCGTGGGTTGCCAACTACCGCCGCCGACAGGATCTGGAAAGTTAGTCAACTGCTTTACCTCGCCAAGCGGAGTTTTCAACAAATGCACCTGATTAACATTCCCGGCGCGTTTTCCGGCCAGCATTTCGCGGCGAACCGGATGCCAGCTTCCGCCGCCGACCGGTATCGCCTCGGTGTACTTCTTAGTCGCCTCGGCGATCTCCATCGGCACGGGCGGCATATTCTCCATCACCAGCGCCTCGGGCGCCACCACACGGCGAATCACCGACGCCTTGACATCCGCAGCCTTGCCGCCCTGCGCGAGCGAGACGACCGGCATCGCCGCCAACAACAATATAAATAACAACAAACGAGCGTTTTTCATTGCAAAATCTCCTTCGAAAGAACTTAAATTTGGAATGAGACCAATATACACCAAACCGCAGCCAAAGGCTACGGAGGGTATGTTTAGTTTCGATAACCTATCGAACGTGGCTGGATAGGAGAAAGTTTCAGGACACGGCCTGAATCTAGCACCGTTGGCTACGAACATGCGTCGGCTTTGTCGAGTAAAGGTAGATAGAATCACGGCACAAAATTGTACGTGAGCACGCCCGAGACCTTTACGGGATTGCCCGCTGAGAGCGTTCGCGAGAATTTTGCCCCGCAGGCGGCTTCGCGAGGGGCGTGTTGTAATGTGGCGGCGCCGCTGACGGCACCGGCTCGAATGATCTTGCCTGATTCATCAATCAGAACCTGCATGTTGCGCCGCCATCTTTCAACATAATTGCTTGTTAAGACGAAGTGCATTAAGCCAGCGTGTTTTTGGTGACCCTTTTTTGCGTTTATTTCCGTTTAAAAGGGCAAGTGCATTTCTTAAGATACTTCAGATTAAAATTAAGGAGAAAAAAGTATGAAATTAGACACACACAGGAGACGAGGTTTGGAATTAGCGAAAAAGTTTGGTGCAGCAAAGACCCTGGAGGCGATCAAAGACAAAGAATTTTGCTACCAGTCGATACTCGAAACTGCTCTCGATGAGGGCGGTGCCGATAAATTAGTCTCTGTGCTTCAGGAGAGCGATCCTTTTTGGGCACAAAATGCACTTAGATATCTTGATCTCAGTGACGAACATCGTAACCGTCTTTTAGATCAAGCGACGGTTAATATCGGCGAACGCAAAGGACTCCATATCCATTTGATTCCCGGTGCCGCATATTTCGGTTGGATGACAATGTATTGGCGGAATCCCGGCGGAATTTATACACTGCCAAATGCGGCAACTTCTGACCCCAATGCGTGGAAATGGAGCATAATGCTGCGTGCGTCTGTATCGTCCGAATATAATCAGTGGGGAGCGGATTGCTCGTATTTTGCAATAGACAATGCACCGGTGCAACCAGGTGCGACCTGCTGGATGGCAGTTAAGATTGACACCGTGGACACTCCTTGGGAGCTGACGCAATACACTTTTACCTACAACCCGACGAATGCCGAGAACCTAAATGTAAATTCATGGGGAGCGATTCGATCTCCTTATTTTTGCGGAATAGGCATCGATCCCGGCTGTGTGGCAAGTTAAGAGCAAGCGTTGAAGGTCGATGGATTCTCAAGATAAAAGGCAAAAGTAAAAGGCAAAAATTGAAGAGACGGAATGAGGGCGAAAAGAGCAGGACCGCGCTCAGAGCCGGGGAAACAATGAAATAACTCCGGCTTTGAGATACTTGACGTAATGCGGCCCCGCTTGTGAACAATAGTTTTAATCGTTTTGTAAATCCCCAAAAAGTAAACCGCAGAAAGCGGTCGCGGGTAAAACCGTCGCATTACCCGCCCTTTACACGCCGAGATCGTTCGCCTTCCGTTTAAGACAACCGGCAACATTCGCGAAATAATTCGCAGGTCGTGGTGAAATTTTACCGATTTTGCCCAATTTCTACAGTTGGATCCCAAAAGACCAGGCCAATAACCTAATATCCACCGCACTTTAGCTTTGCGGCACGTGGATTGCGATAAATCAACCGTACATTGTAGTAACGAAGGGCACAGGTTTTTGCCGCAGCTTCACACGGAGGAGCATTAAAATGATCGAGATCGAATCAATGTTGAGTCCGGCAGTCAACGAATTGCTTAAACGGGTCCATTATGGTCACCTCGGGTGTGCCGAACACAACCATCCATACGTCGTGCCGATCCATTTTGGTTATGACGGAGAATTTTTTTACATCTTCACCACGCCGGGGAAAAAGTCGGAGATCATCGATGTTAACCCCAATGTCTGTATTCAGCTCGAGGAGATCCTCGAAAATGATCAGTGGCAGAGCGTGATGGTGACCGGTGAAGCCACAACGGTGACGGACGATGCCGAACGTGAAAGGGCAATGCAGTTGATACGCGCCGTCAATCCCGCATTGACGCCTGCCCTGAGTATCAGGTGGATGGATAGTTGGGTTCAAGAGATACGCGACATCGAAAAGATCTATCGTATCAAGCCGACAAACATCACGGGCCGCCGCACCGTCGTTACCAAGTCGGCCGAATAAAAACTCAAAAATCTATCTGGGAAGCACAAACGCGCCGATGTGCGGTGTGTTTGTGTTTAGGCAAGTTTGTAAGGAAAGTATCAGAGCGTCGCGCAAGGTTTCGGGCGTTAGAATCGCATCGACAAGCCCGCGGGCGGCGGCGTGTTTCGCATCGAGTTCTTTATCATACGTTTCGCGAACTTTTTGCATCTCGGCCTCTAATTCGGGCGAAGGAGACTCGCCGGCGGCTTTTAATTTGTCCAACTGTGTTCCAAAGATCGCCTGAACGGCGCTGTCGCCTTCCATCACGCCCATGCGGCCCGTCGGTAAGCTGTAGATAAAATCGGGGTCAAACCCTTGGCCCGCCATCGCGTAATAACCCGCGCCGCTGGCGTGGTTTACGGTGAGAACTATCTTCGGCACCTTTGCGGTCGCCATCGCCTCGACAAAACGCGCGCCCGCGCGGATGATGCCGCTGTGCTCGGCCTCGGCACCGACCATAAAGCCCGAGACGTCCTGAACAAACAACAGAGGCGTGTCGTGCCGGTCGCAGTTCTCGATAAAGTACGCTGTCTTCTCTGCAGACTCGGTGTAAACGATGCCGCCAAAACGTGGCGGCTGGTTTGGCTTGCCTTTTGACATGCCGCGAGAGTTTGCGATAACGCCGACAAGCATACCGCCGATGCGCGCCGTGCCGCAGATCATTTCTTTTGCAAAGTCTGCCTGGAACTCGTCTATCTCGCCTTCGTCGAGGAACGTCTTTAACACGGCATGCATGTCGTACGGCGCGCGGTGGTCGTCGGGGAGCAAGTCATAAAGTTGCGAAGGTTCGGAGTTACGATGTTTGGTATCGCCAAGCGAAACTTCGTAACTTTGCGAACTTCGCAACTCTGCAACTAGATTGCGGATCTTCTCGAGACACGCCGTGTCGTCCGGCGTCCGGTAATGCGCGACGCCGGAGATCGAGTTGTGGGTCATCGCCCCGCCGAGAGTTTCGTTGTCTATGGTCTGGCCGGTGGCGCCTTTGACGAGATTTGCACCGCCGAGACCCATGAATGAGGTTCCCTCGACCATAAGGATCACATCGCTAAGTGCAGGCAGATAAGCTCCGCCCGCGACGCACATCCCCATCACGGCGGCTATCTGCGGAACTTTCAAATAGTGCCGCATGATCGAGTTGTAGTAAAAGATTCGCGCCGCTCCGTATTGGCCGGGGAACACGCCGCCCTGATACGGCAAATTAACGCCCGCGCTATCGACCAAATACACGATCGGCACGCGGTTGCGCATCGCGATCTCCTGCGCACGCAGGATCTTTTTTATCGTCTCCGGGTACCACGCACCGGCTTTGATCGTAGCGTCATTCGCGACGACGACGCATTCGCGGTTTTGAATTTTCCCAACAACCGTCACAACCGCAGCCGCCGGCGCCTGTCCGTCGTACTCGTCATACGCAACGAGCAAACCGATCTCTTGCGCGTATGTACCCTTATCCAGCAGAAGCTCGATCCGCTCGCGAGCGGTCAGCTTTCCCTGTTTGTGTATCTTCTCGATCTTCGCTTCGCCGCCACCGAGCATGAGCTTGGCTTCGAGCGCTAGATATTCGTCGGTGAGAGTGCGAAGACGTGATGTTTGATTGGCGTTCTTCATGCGTGGTTTCGTGCCACTTAGTGTAATTTAGTAGTTCGATTTTAAGAAGGCAACCACGAAAACGCACGAACGACCACGAAACTGGTTATTTGCTATCAATAATAAAAGTTGGAACCATGCCGCCGCCGGACGAGACATTGGCGAGTTCGGTCGACGACAAGCGCGTGAATGCCGAACCGACTTTGCCCATGAACAGCAGAGGATCGAGATCGACGAGCTGTTCGGTCATCTCCCAATTGCCCGCATCGTCGGTGATCATAGGAAACATTTCCTTTGCAGTTTTGACGCGCTCCTGCACGAGATAATCGCCATCGGCGAGGGCGACCTTGATCGCCTCGTCCCACTCGGACTCGCTCGAGTTCCAACCGATGTAAATTCCATGACCGCCGTAATCGTCGTTCGGTTTCAGAACAAGTTTGCTCGCATTCGAACGCGTCCATTCGACGAGGTCGATGCCAAATGTGCGATATTCGGTTTTTTCTTCGCGAAACATCCGCGTCCACGGCACATGAAAGTTGATCGCGGTATTCTCACTATCGCTAAACAGGTGCGAGTAACGCTCGTTTGTCAGCACCGCGAATATCGCTTTTTTGTGAACGAGCTTGCCGCGAAAGCTGTTGACCATGCAGATTGCACCGGCGCGATACGCGTCAAGCAAAGCTGAGTGTTCGTCCATTATCGGCAGATATTCGTTAACCAAAAGACGTTTGTAAACGATGTCGATATCTGTCCCGTTACACGATAGTCGCGAACCGTTGAACTCAAGCTCGTCCGGCGAGCAGATAATCGACGGGAAGCCCTGTGACTCGAAATACTCTTTAAAAAGCTCAAACTCCTTTAGCGTCGGCAGATCTTTGAGATCGATGATCGCGATCGTCGGCCTCTGTGTCGGCTTACCGCCGCTGAACTCTGCGTAACATTGCAGCAAACTCGCGAGCATTTTCGAGCGGCCCTCGAGCGCCGTGATCTTGTACGTCTCGGCAAACTTCTTCATCACCGGTAAGCTGCTAAATATCTCGCTTGCCGAATCAGAATACGCAATTCCCGCCGGCGACTCGCCGTTCAGCTCGACATAGCTGTAGGCGTCCTCGGCCAAAAAAGAATCGAGCCGCGATGTCGGGGAAACGTGCGAGTAACCAGGATCGATCCGTACAAGTTCGCGCTCTATCTCAGTCACCCCGAGCTCGTCCAAGATCTTATCGTCGGCAACGGCCGCGTCCTTTACCTTTTGTAGTGCGCCGAAGATCGTCTCGCATGTCGTTGTGATACGCGACCAATCTTCCTCAGTTACAAAATGCGGGCGAAGATACGGCGTCAGGCGGCGGCCGCCGAAGATGAGCTTCGAACTTTCGAGCGCAGCGTCAAGCATTTGCTGCGACGACGCAGCAAGATCGCTGTCGGCAAGTAGATCGTGATAATGTTTGACGGCTTGTTTTAGCATTGGCTATTTCGACATGCTCAGGATTTCCTGATACTCATCCTTCGTGATCGGCATCACGGAGAGTCGCGGTTGGCGAATCAAGTAGATATTCGCTAGCGCCTTGTTGCCGCGCAACGCCTCAAGCGTGACTGATTTTTTCAACGCTTTCACCGGCTTTAATTCGACTGCGTGCCATGCCGCGTCCGTCGGGTCGGGAAACGCTTCTTTCGAAACCTCCGCAATCCCGACGATCTCTTTGCCGACGACCGAGTGATAAAAATAGACCTTGTCGCCCTTCTTCATCGCCTTGAGATTGTTGCGCGCCTTAAAATTACGAACGCCGGTCCAGTCCGTCTTGCCGTCTTTTACAAAGTCGTCCCACGAATATGCCGTGGGCTCTTGTTTTACAATCCAGTAATTCATAGATCATATGGCCACAAAATGCACAAAAATCACAAAAGCAAGACTCTTAATATTTGTGTCCTTTTGTGCTTTTTGTGGCAATTCTCCTACTTTTGCGCGGCGGCGGCTTTTTTATTCAGCCACTTTGCCCAGCGTTCGAGAACGGGACGGAAGGGTTTGAAGAGCCACGCTCGCCAACTGCCTTCTGCTTGCTTTTCGCTCCAGGCTTTTAGATTTTTTTCCGCGTACTGACGGATCTGCGGCTCCAAACTTCCCTTTTTTACAGAATGCCGGAGCGTCAAATAATAATGCTGTCCCGCGAGCGAGAAGATCAAACCTGCGATATTGCCCTTGAACGAGCTTTTCGCCATAAACTTTTTTACAAAGCCCTCGGTCGGCTGCAGCAGGGCTCCCATCGACATCTCAAACCACGGCGCAGAATTTTGCACACGCGGGTGATAGAGTCCCGGCAGGTCGCCCTTCATCGGTATATCCATGTTCTTAAGCCGAGGATCGTTTATATAATCGACGAGTTTTATGCGTTCGACGCCACGGATCTGCTCGATCGGCAAAAAGTCTAGGACCTTGTTAATGATCTCGTCGTAATTTTTTGGCAGCGGGAACGTCGCTGTGTTCTCGATACGTATTTTTGTTGTCTTCGCAGACTTTTGACCGGCGGTTTCGATTGCCATAAATAAGAATTAATTGTAAATCGTGAACCGTGAATAGTAAATTCGGCCACAGCGTTGTGGCGGTTAAGCAACACGCCTGTCGATATTTATTGAAAAGTCGCAACAAAATTTAACCGCAGATAAAACAGAAAACGCAGATAAGGAATAATAAATCAGCTATTTTTCTGCTTTATCTGCTTCATCTGCGGTTGAATTTCCGTTACCACCAAATTTCCATACGGTCACGGCATAGTGTTTGCCACTAGTCACTCAGGATGAACCAAACCACACTCGCAAAATCTGTCTCGGCAAGCGGCGTCGGGCTGCACACAGGAGTCGAAGTCAACATGACCCTCAAGCCGGCGCCGGAGAATACGGGTTACATTTTCGTCCGCACGGATCTCGATAATTTCGAGATACCGGCGTCGGTCGAGTACATCTCGCACTGTAGTTATGCTACGACATTGATGCGACGCGGCGTCGTGCTTTCGACGTGCGAACATCTGCTCTCGGCCTTGCGTGGCTCGGGCGTGGACAACTGCTTTATAGAGATCGACAACATCGAGGTCCCGATCATGGATGGCTCAAGCGAAGTGTTTTTTGAGCTGATCGAAAAGGCTAGCCTCGCCCGACAGGACGCGCCGCGTCACACCTTTCGCGTGCTCGAAAAAGTCGAGATCGATCAAAACGGGCGCAAGATGTCGATAGAACCCGCGGACAACTTCGAGATCGAATGTGTTATCGATTTCCCGCATCCGTTTATCGAGCGGCAGACATTTAATTTTGTGATGGTTAACGGTTCTTTCGGCCGCGAGATCGCGTCGGCGCGCACATTCGGGTTTACGCACGAGATCGACATGCTTCGTAAAGCTAACCTCGCGCTCGGCGGCTCGCTCGATAACGCGATCGTCCTTACTGAGAGCGGGATGCTGAATGAAACGCCGCTTAGATTTGATGACGAATTTGTCCGCCACAAGATCCTCGACATCATCGGCGACCTTGCCCTGCTCGGAATGCCGCTCCAAGCAAAGATCACCGCCGAAAAGAGCGGCCACAGTGTCCACGCCTCGCTGATGAGTAAGCTGCTGAAGGCCGACCATGCGTGGGAGATCATCTGATCAAGTTTGAGTATTTCCCATTATTTGGTCGCTTCGAGTGGATTAATTTCTTTGGTCTTATCATTCGATACTGAAATTGACTTGTTAAGAGTCTGAATTATTTTTTGTTTGGTTTCGTCATCCAACTTTAAGGCGTGGTCTTCGATTTCCACCTGACCCAACGCGTTAACGGTTGAAATCTCGTCCAAAATCGATTTATTGTTTTTGCGGTCGTATGTTATGCGAATAGTGACGATGAGAGTGAGAACTACAAAACCCGCATGCCATAGCTCATTCCAATATTCGAATGACCTTTCGACATGATGGCCAGCCGTCCAAGCATCAGGTAGGTAATACGATGCGAAGAATCGCAACGAAAACACAAACCCGGCAAGACATGCAAGCAAAATTCCTATACGTACTTTGTTAGAACCCGTAACAACCAATGCTAAACCGGCGAATCCAATCAACGGGTGAACAAATCCGGAGAAAAAAGGCCCGCCTATTACCAAACATGGCAGAATGAGCAAAAGAACAAATAAACCCGTTACTAAATAAAGAAACAGATTCCGCCATTCCAAACGAATCCACTTAATAGGGTGTTCAAAAAAATTAACCGTCTCTTCAGTGGCAGCATCAGAGCCGCTACTTGACTCATCGGACTTTTTCATTTGGGCACCGAAAATACTGAGGATCACGATGATAAACCAAGTCGGTACAAACCAAAAGAAAAAAGATGAGGGGGGAAATGGCTTTATACTACCGTCGACATCAACAACCTTGATACCACTTTCATACCAAGCATGGACCAGATACAAGATATAACTTCCTCCGAAAGCCACAGTAACCCAACAAATTTCGGTAAATCGTCGATTGAAATCGATAGGACTCTTTTTAACTTCTTTTTTTTTGTTAGGGAGCTGATCCTGAGCCATATTTTTGACTTTCAGTTTTGTTCATATCAATCGACAATCTTGGCAAGTGCATCGAGAGACGAATGGAGTTAAAATACCTCGACTGGTAAATCGTATTTCTCTGAAAGTACCAAGCCAGCATCGGGAACACGCTTTTTATATTCCATTAACGCATAGCCGCTCAGAACCATCATCGCTGCGGTGACGAAGAATGTAGGCAGTGGCGAAAGCAAAAGGTAACTGATACCAGATAGTCCAACAAAAGCACATGCAATTTTTGCAACGGCCTTTGGATAGACGAGTATGCCACGCTTATAAAGACTCACGTTGTAACCAGAAATTACAACTTCACGCAAAAGAATTGCAGAATATACCCATATGAAAGAGAAATCGGTAACAAGAAGCGGAATGCACACAAGTTGAATTACCAAACGATCCGCTACGGAATCAGTCTTTCTTCGCAAAATTCTCCAAGACTTTTCTTCTGCAACGGGTGACGCATTAAAGAACTTGCCGTCAAAATAGTCAAACGCAATTATCACCAACGCACCTAAAACGGCAAACACTTTACTTTGCTCCACGCCCACGAAGAGAAAGGCCACCCCAACTGAAATAGCTACCCCTATTCTCAACGCGGTAAATCCAAAACTTGTGATGACGTGGTGATCGAGGTAAGCAACTGATTGCGATTTGATTTTCATTATTTACACCTCTGATTTTGAAATTGTTGACTAAACATTTTCAAAATCTATCAGATACCGCGGCATAAGTCACGGCGCTAGCCGCAACTTATGTTATCCGGTGATCGTGACGCCGATGGTTTCGCCCCAGCCGCGGGTCAAGCCGTCTAAAATGCGCCAGCGCATCATGTGGTGCGGCATCTTTTCTGCCATAAGAACAATCTTCTTAAGACCTCTGAGTGTTGTAGTAAAAGTATTAAAGGGAATTGTCAAACTATTTAACGATTCTGTCAAGCATCACTTCCCCAGTCCGCCGTGTGAAAAGTGTCGTCTTTATCAATACGTTGGTAAGTATGTGCTCCGAAGAAGTCGCGCTGGGCTTGTATCAAATTCGCGGGCAAGCGTTCCGTGCGGAGGGCGTCGAAGTAATTCAGCGCCGATGCAAAACACATGGACGGAATACCGTTTTCATTGAAAGCGACCACCGCCTTTCGAAGCGAGTTGACGCGTGAATTGAGCATGTCGGCAAAGGTCTTATCGAGCAGAAGGCTCTCGAGTCCCGATGCATCGGGATTCGAATATGCCTTGCGGATCGTCTCGAGCAGTTTTGAGCGAATGATGCAGCCGCCGCGCCATATTTTCGCGATCTCGGCGAGGTCGAGCCCGTAGCTCTTTTCGGTCGACGCCGCTTGAAGCAGCGACATTCCCTGAGCATATGTGACGATAAATGCACACAAAAGCGCGTCTTTTAGCTCGCCGACCGACGTTCGCGAGTGGCCTTGGTCGGCGGATGTGCTGAGCCCCGAATATTTTGCGGCGACCGCCGTTCTCACAGTCTTTTGCGATGATATCTGACGCATTGTCACCGCCGAATCGATCGTCGGAACAGGTACGCCAAAATCCATCGCAGCCTGCGAAGTCCATTTGCCGGTTCCCTTTTGTCCGGCTGTGTCGAGGATCATCGAGACGAGCGGGTTGCCGGTTTCGGGATCGGTTTTTCGCAGGACAGCGGCCGTAATCTCAACGAGGAATGAATTGAGTTCGCCGCCGTTCCACTCGGCAAACGTCCGGTGCATCTCGGTGCTCGCCATTCGCAGGACGCGCTGCATAAAATCGTAAGTCTCGCCGATGAGCTGCATCATGCCGTACTCGATGCCGTTGTGCACCATCTTTACAAAGTGCCCGGCCGAGCTCGCGCCCATGTACGCAACGCATGGCTCGCCATTTACTTTAGCGGAGACGGCTTGCAAAGTTTTTTCGATACGGGCGTAGTGCTCACGCCGACCGCCGGGCATGATCGACGCTCCGTGACGGGCGCCTTCTTCGCCGCCCGAGACGCCAACGCCCATGAAGCCGATGTTTTTCGCAGACAATTCTGCTTCGCGGCGTTCAGTGTCGGTAAAGTGCGAATTTCCGCCGTCGATGATGAGATCGTCCGCGTCGAGGTGCGGCGCGAGGTCAGCGATGACCTTATCAACGATCGGGCCGGCGGGAACGAGCAGCATTATGTTCCGTGGAGACTCGAGTTTGGATAAAAAATCGGCGAGATCGCTGCCGACATCTAGCGGCATTCCGGCGCCTTCTCTTAGGAGCAGTTCTCGTTTTGCCGCATCGAGATCGTAACCAACGCCGCTGATGCCGTGCTCGGCGACATTGAGCAAAAAGTTGCGTCCCATCGTGCCGAGTCCGATCATTCCAAAATGTGCTTTCGACATAGGAGAATCTTAACGCAAACTCGCAAAGACGCTAAGGCCGCAAAGTTGTATTACAAATTGCTTTGCGTCTTTGCAGCTTGGCGTCTTTGCGTTAATCTTCTTTTAATGAAGCCACTGCTTGACGCTATCCGCCCGACGACGTTTATCCAGTCCGCAAAACTTCGCGATCATCTCGGTCTCGATGTAACGATCGCAACCGAGACCTTTCAGCACACCGGCAGCTTTAAGTTTCGGGCCGCGTACAACGTGGTCGTCAACTCGCCGAACGACGAGTTTGTAGGCGTGTCATCGGGTAACTTCGGACAGGCGCTCGCCTACGCGTGCAGACTCTTGGGGCGAAAATGCACGGTGATCATGCCGCACAATTCCGCGCGAGTTAAAGTCGATGCCGTGCGTTCATACGGAGCCGAGGCCGATCTAATCGATGTCAACGTGATCAGCCGCACCGGCCGGCTCGAACAACTTGCCAACGAGCGACCCGACGCGTATCTCGCCAGCGCGTTCGACGACAAACTCGTGATCGACGGCAATTCGACGCTCGGTGATGAGATCGCGGCACGCGAATTTGACGTCGTCGTGCTGCCTATCGGCGGCGGCGGTTTGATCTCAGGGACGATCCAGAGCTTTGCACGAAACGGCTGTTTGACTGAGGTCGTCGGAGCAGAACCGTTATTGGCAAACGACGCCGCACGTTCTCTGCGTGCAGGTGAGTTGATCGCCAACGAAACCGAGCCGCAAACCATCGCCGACGGCACACGCACGTTGTCACTCGGCAATCTAACCTGGCCGATCATAAAAACCGGCGTAAAAGACATCATCGAAGTGCCCGAGGACAAGATCGTCGAGGCCTTAAGACTCTACTTCGGTCTTGCAAATCTAAAATGCGAGCCGACCGGAGCCTTAAGCCTGGGGGCTTTATTGCAAGATCGGGAGCGGTTCGCGGGTAGGAGAGTTTGTCTTGTCGTCAGCGGCGGGAATGTTGACCCAACTGTTTATTCGGAAATTATTAGCCAGCGATAACAACGTTCGGACGGATCAATTAGTAGTAAATCAGGTTTTCCAATCGATCATATCCGTGGTATCGGTGGCAGTTCTTACTGTTTTATTTCCTCAACAAATGTAACGCGGTTTATTTCATGAAGCGTTGTCTGGCCGTTGAAAACCTTTTTGACCGCAGATTCGCGCAAAGATGAGAGACCTTCTTTCTCGGCTTGGCGGCGGATCTCAGATCCCGGACGACGGTCGATGATCATCTCGCGAATTGTATTGGTCATATCGAGGAGCTCGTGAATTGCCGTGCGGCCGCGATAGCCGGTGTGATTACACGCATCGCAGCCGACGCTACGATAAAACGGCTGAGCTCCGACATCGTCGGGCCGTAAACCCGACTCAAACAACTCTTCGGGAGTCGGCTGATACGGGCGCTTGCAGGTGTGACAAAGCAGCCGGACGAGACGTTGAGCCAGCACGCAGTTTAGTGACGAGACAAAGTTATACGCTTCGACACCCATGTTCAGGAATCGCCCGATGACATCGATCACGTTGTTTGCGTGAACGGTCGTGAACACAAGGTGACCGGTCAATGCCGACTGTATCGCGATCTGAGCCGTTTCTTCGTCACGGATCTCGCCGACCATTATCTTGTCCGGGTCGTGACGAAGGATCGATCTCAACCCGCGCGCGAAAGTAAGGCCTTTCTTCTCATTTACCGGAATCTGGACGATCCCGTTAAGCTGATATTCGACCGGGTCTTCGATCGTGATGATCTTATCTTCGTCATTGCGGATCTCGTTAAGCGCGGCATAGAGCGTGGTCGTCTTACCCGAACCGGTCGGGCCGGTAACGAGCACCATGCCGTAAGGTTCTTTAATATAAAGCCGAAAACGCTGCAGATCTTCGGGGTCAAAACCGACGACGTCGAGGTTGAGGTTCTTAAATTCCTCCGAGATCTGTTCCTTGTCGAGGATACGGATAACGGCGTCCTCGCCGTAGATCGTCGGCATGATCGAGACGCGAAAGTCGACCGTTCGACCCTTATAATGGACGCGAAAACGTCCGTCTTGCGGTATGCGACGCTCGGCTATGTCGAGTTCGGACATTACCTTGATACGCGATATCAGCGTTTGATGAAACGCAATATCGATCGGGTCGACCTTTGCGTAAAGAGCTCCGTCGATGCGGAACTTTACCTGCACGTCACGCTCGCGGGTCTCGATATGAATATCCGACGCTCGCGATTCCATCGCGTTGTAGAGGATCGTGTCGACGAGCTTGATGATCGGCGACATGTCGCTGTCGTTTGCGAGACGGTCGAGGTCGAGCACCTCTTCGCCGGTGTCAGTTTCCTTGACAAGCGATATCTTAAAGGTCGACGCCGCCTCGGCGAGCACTCGCTGCGTCGAATCGCCTTTGCGAAGCACGACATCGATCGAACCGGCGGTTGCGACGTACGGCACAATGCGAACATTCAGAACATTCTCCAGCTCGTCGAGTCGTTCCAGATTAGTCGGATCGGCCATCGCGGCGTGAAGTTCCCTGCCGTCGCGTTTTAGCGGAACGAACTGATTTCGCAGCATCAGATCAACGGGGATATTCGCTATCTCATCGACATCGACAGGCGATGGTTGTTCGGGTGGCAGCAGATCGATGAACGGCAAGCGGTAACGCTTTGCCAAAGCCTTTGCCTCAGTCATCTCGGGCGGTTCGTTCTCGAGAAAATCGGACAGCTCGATCTTTGGTGACGAGTTTGTTGTTTCGATTGTTTTTTGTTCGTTCATGATTTGCGTTGAACCTTTCTTACATGCTCGCTACTGACACTAGTTCCTTCCGCTCATCGGCCCGGCCGAGATCATCTGAATGATCGGCAGATAGATCGCGAGCAGGATCGAAACGACGACGCCGGCCATGACGAGCAGGATCATCGGTTCGAGCAACGTGGTGAATTGTTCGAGCCGAACTTCCGCTTCGGCGTCGTAGAACGTCGCGACTTCGTCCAGCATCTCGCGCAAACTACCTGAGCCCTCGCCAATGCCGATCATATCAAGCGCGAGTTCCGGCACCCAATTCGCTTTATCGAGAGCCTCGGTAAAGCCACGGCCTTCGCGTATCATCGGCAGCACTCCCTGGCTTCGACGGCGGAGCTCGAGATTATTTATTGCCTGTGAGGCGATGTCCCATGAATCCGGCACCGTAATTCCGCCCGAAAGCAGAGTCGAAAGCGAGCGGGCAAGTTGCGCGGTCGTCATATTTCGTATCAACTGACCGGCGATCGGTATCTTCAGCAAAAACTTGTGCAAGATCAGCTTACCCGTTTCTGTGCGCAGCCAAATATAGATCGCAAGACCCGCAATGATGAGCAGCGGCAAGAGCCAATAGATGTTGCTCGCTAGCGTGTTCGAGAGCCACAAAACGATTAGCGTCACGGTCGGCAGCGTGCGATTGGCACTCATTGTCTTGAAGAGATCAGACATTCGCGGAACGATGTATAACGTCAGGAACGAAATCATCAGCAACGCCGCAACCAGCAAAAAGGCCGGATAAGCGAGAGCACCGCGGAGTTTACGCGAAACGCCGACGCTTCGCTTCAGGTATGTCACGAACCGGGCAAGGACGTCATCGAGGGCGCCGCTCTTTTCGCCGGCAAGGATCGAGGCCGTGTAGATTCGCGGAAAAATTCCCTGCGCCTCAAAAGCCTCAGACAAAGGCACACCGTTCTTGATCTTCTCCTCGACATCGACGAGAACGGTTCGCATGTTTGCCGACGCCGAACGCGTCTTTAGTAATCCAACGGCCTGTAGTACGGGAATGCCCGCTCTCAATAACGCGGAGAACTGCTGATTAAAAAGCAAAAAGTCCGATTGCTTGACCTTGCCCTTTTTAGAGCCGCCGGTCAGAACCGCCGACAGGCCCTCGCTCGCAGACGAGACGGCGAAGACCCGAAAGCCCTCGCTTTCGAGTCGCATGCGTGCGTCCGCCGCCGCATTCGCCTCGACGACTCTAGTGATTACCTCGCCGGATGGCGTTCCAAGACGGCAGATAAATTCGTTCATACTCACAAAAAGGAAACTGAGCGCAAAATCACCTCGACGTCAGGTGCTAATAGCTCGGATTATAACACGTTGCGGGGGCGGCAAGGTTGCGTCGAAGTTGGCTGTTTTATTACCTGAGGGCGAAACAACCAACCGGTTTCGGTCCACATCAAAGAAACATCTTGCAGAACGAAAGCTTATTCCATAAAATGCTGAATACACCGAGGTCACCGATGACAGTATTCATTTCCTTGTGGTTTAAGGCCTTAGCCGCGATGACGCGAGCGTCTTTGCCGCTTGCGCTCGTCACAGCATTTGCCGCTGTCGCGTTTGCCCAGACGCCAACGCCCACGCCAGAGGTGTTCGACGATGACGACTCGCCGGTGCGGGTTAAGACCGACCTTGTGACGCTGACACTTACGGTGACCGACCCGTATGGTCGTTATGTGTCAGGACTTGGAAAAAATGCGTTTACGATCAACGACAACGGCGTCGAGCAGGAGATAGCCTTTTTCAGCGATAGCGACACGCCGGTTTCGGTTGGCATCATTTTTGACGTGTCGGGTTCGATGAGTGGGCAAAAGATCACCAAGGCACGAAAGGCGCTCGCGAGATTTATCTCGTCCAGCCACCCGATGGATGAGTATTTTCTGATCGCCTTTAATAGCCGCGCCCAGCTTCTAATGGATCGAACGCGCGACGGCGAAGCGGTGTTGAGCAAGTTGACACTCGTAAAACCTAAGAACAATACCGCTCTCTACGACGCCGTTTATCTAGGCATCGAGCGCGTGACGCGCGGCAGTCATCAGAAGCGGGCATTGATGATAATCAGTGACGGTCAGGATAATGCGTCGCGATATAATTTTGGCGAAGTGCGTCGGCTGATGAAGGAATCGGATGTCGTCACGTACGCCGTCGGGATCATGGATGGCGGCGACATTTCAGGCTCACTTGGTATGCAAGGGCAAGCGTTTCTCGATGAACTCACCTCCGTCACCGGCGGCAAGTCCTTTTATCCGCAAACAGACGTCGAGATGGACGAGATCTTTGAACGAATTGCACTTGAGCTCCGTCATCAATATTCAATTGGCTACACACCTAAAGACTTCCAACCAAACGGAAAATGGCGTAAAGTGAAAGTTAAGGTCAAACCCCCGCGCGGAATGCCGCGTCTAACGGTTCGCGGGCGGGAAGGCTATTACGCAACGCCCAATACTAATTTTCGGTAAAAACAGCTCGATTGAGCTTTTAAATCTGACATGAAGAACACTGCCTTTATACTCTCGGCCGTATTTGTTGTTGCGGGTATTTTTATCAGCTTTAATACGAGCGCTCAGACGGCAAAGCCCTCGCCAACGCCTGTCCCGGCCGTGAGCCCAACTCCAAAACCTACCGAGGAAGAGATCATTAAGATCGACACCGAGCTAGTTAACCTCGATGTCCGCGTAGTCGACCGAAATAACCGTCCTATAAACACGCTGCAAGAAAAAGATTTTAAAGTTTACGAGGACGGCGCTGTTCAGCAGATAGATTTTTTCTCCAAATCCGAGGTTCCGACGAACTACGGCCTCGTGATCGATAATTCCGGCTCGCTAAGATCTCAACTCGACAAAGTGATCGAGGCAGGCAAGGTCTTTGTGAGCGGCAACCGTGCGGACGACGAGACGATGATCATCCGCTTCGTCGGCCGCGACAAGATCGAGATAGAACAAAATTTCACGCAAAATAAGACCGATCTCAACGATGCGCTCGACAATCTCTATATTGAAGGTGGACAGACCGCAATCCGCGACGCTGTTTATCTAGCCGTCGAGAATATCGATGAGTACGAACGCGGAAAGGCCTTTGAAGACAAAAAACGTCGCGCGTTGATATTGGTCACCGATGGCGAGGACCGCAACAGCTATTACCTCGAGAAGCAGCTTTTCGAACTTCTACGCGAATCCGAAGTGCAGATATATGTAATCGGCTTTGTCGACGACCTTCCTAAAGAAGGCGGCTTTATTAGCAAAAGTCCGCAGGCCAAAGCAAAGGAGTTTCTTGAACGGCTTGCGGCCGAGACCGGCGGCAAAGCGTATTTTCCAAAAAGCGCGGCCGAACTGCCGGGGCTGGCGCGTGAAATTTCGAGCGAACTGCGAACGCAGTATTCGATCGGCTACATCCCGTCGAACGACCGAAAGGACGGCACATATCGCGCGATCAAAGTTTCCGTCCCCGACGGCCCGAACGGCCAAAAGCGGATCGCCATCACGCGTGCAGGCAGAAAAGCCGAAGCCGCCGGCACAACACCCGCGCCAAGCCCAACGCCAAAGCAATAATTTTCGCCATATCAAAAAGCCTATGACGCTGATAAGAGGTCGTTCTTATCAGCGTCATATTCGTTTATCTGCGTTCAAGTTCCCTTTCTATTCCGGTACCGAACCCGATATCTTCTTTCTAGTAGTTTCACCGGTTCTAACAACAGGAATTCCGTCATCAACCTCCGAGTGAGGTCGCGGAATGATGTGCGTGGCGGTAACTGTACCGACCTTTCTAGCGGCTTCGGCTCCTGCCTCGACAGCCGCTCGAACAGCTCCGACCTCGCCACGAACGATCGCAGTCACCAGCCCGGCATCGATCTTTTCATATCCGACAAGTTTTACGTTCGCGGCTTTGACCATCGCATCAGCCGCCTCGATCATCGCGACGAGGCCAAAACATTCGACCATTCCAAGTGCTTCCATAACACCTCCAAACTATTTCAACTTGCGCCGCTTTGCCAAAAAGACCAAGAGGGCGACCAACGCTGCGCCGGCAAAGATCGCAACAAAGAAGATACCTATCGGCACGATCATACGCCTATCTCCAAACTACAAGCAGGATCACGACGATCAGGGCTACGAACGCAACAAAGGCCGAAAAGAAAACCGCCAAAATCGACGGGTCCTCTCTCGGTTCCCACGTAAACTCGTTTCGTTTGCGATGCATCACGCGAGCCTTTTTTCGCTTGGTCGCCGCTTTTGCCAGGTCGCTGTCGCTCTCGCTGCCGTGACTAAGTTTATCCGCGAGATCATCAAGAGCGGCTTTTGAACTCCCATCGGCGACGGCGACTGCGCCATTCGTTCCGAGTTCTAGGTCGAGATCGAGTTTACTACCACAGTTGTAGCAATAAACGGTATTCTCGCGGACGGCTGCATCGCAGGTCTTACAAACTACTTTTTCGGTGACTTCGGGCATCATCAAACGCTCGCAAAAACCTCCTTCTCCTCGCCCAGATCGCGCGCCGATGGCGTCAGTATCGTCTTTTTGGAGATATAGATCTTCTCGCCTTTGTTAATAGCTCGCCGGACATCATCCTCGCTTACGAACTCCGCGGGTGAGATCGGCACTGGTTTTTGAACCGCATTTTCAGGCGTGATCTCGTGAACAATGGTCTTAACCTCGACCGGCGGCGGAACTTCGACCTTCGGCGGTTCGGGCAGGGCTGGAGACTCCGCAAGCTTTTTGCTCAAAAAACTATCGACGATCGCTGCGATATCTTCACGCTTGGGAACTGCTCTCGCTGCTGGCGGTAAAGGCTCAACGGCCGACTGCTGACGGCTGATCGCCGACGGCTTGTTGACCGGTTTCGTTTCAAACGCCACGCGCTTTATGTCCATCAGGTGATGCGGCGAAATATTGTCCGATGTCACATTACCGCCCCACGAACCACAACCAAGCGTCATAGACGGTGGAAGATCGGTCGAGAAACCGATCGCCCCGTGTGTAGTCGGTGAATTAATGACGACGCGAGCGGCCGGCATTTGAGACCCGTAAGCTATTGCAGCTTCGCGATCTTGCGTGTGCATTCCCGCGGTGTGCCCCATGCCGCCGAACTGTAAGATCTCCTGACATCGATCTGCACCTTCGACCACGCCATTGACGACAAAAAAAGCCAGCGTCGGTGAGAGCTTTTCTATCGACCACGGAAAGTCGCGTCCAACGCCGCCGCAATCCGCGAGCAAGCATCTCGTGCCTTCCGGGATCTGAATTCCGGCGAGATCGGCTATGCACTTTGCGCACTTGCCTACGATGCCGGCGTTAAGCGAGCCTTGCGGCGTCACCAGAACTTTTGCGACCGATTCGGCTTCGGCGGTACTTAAGAAATGGCCGCCTTGCGCCGCGAATTGAGCACGCACCTCGGCTTCGACCGGAGCGTCGCAAACAACCGCCTGCTCAGACGCACAGATCGTACCGTTGTCAAAACATGTTCCCGTAAGAATGTCGGCGACGGCCTTCTCAACATTCGCCGTGCGTTCCAAAAAGACCGGGACGTTACCGGGCCCTACGCCAAATGCCGGTTTGCCCGATGAATACGCCGCGCGGACGAGCCCTGTGCCGCCGGTCGCAAGAATCACGGCGGTTTGTTTGTGCTTCATCAACGCCTCGGTACCTTCGATGGTCGAGTTTGTGAGACAAATGATCGCGTTCTCGGGCAAGCCGTTTGCGACTGCCGCGGCGCGCATTATTCGCGCCGTCTCGGCGATACAGTTTGCAGCTGACGGATGAGGCGAAAGAACGATCGTGTTGCGCGATTTGATGGCGATGATGATCTTAAAGATCGCGGTCGATGTCGGATTTGTCGACGGAATGATCGCGGCAACGACGCCCCGCGGACTGGCGATCTCAACAATATTCTTTGTGTCACTGACGGTGCCGACAGTTTTTAGATCGCGAAAGTAATTCCAAACGTCCTCGGCGGCAAAGCGGTTCTTTTCGTATTTATCCTCCGCCTTACCAAAACCGGTTTCCTCGTTTGCGAGTTTGCCGAGACGGGCAGCCTCGGCGAGAGCGGCCTGGGACATCGCTTCGCAAATGGCGTCGATCTTCGCTTGTTCGAACTTTGCGACAGACTTAAAGGCAAACGACGCGGCCTCTACCGCGTCGCGTGCTTCCTGCTGAGCGATCAGATCTTTGTCACCCATCGTAATCATTTACGAATTACGAACTTCGAATCCGTAAAACGTAAACCTAAGCTTTTGTCTTGCCTTTGTTGCCGGTCGAAGATGCCGCGGCACTTGCACTGCCCGCGCCGAGTTGCTTGCCGCCGCCTTGAAGAGCCTTTTCGTCAGGGCTGTAGCCGACGGCTCCTCCTTTTGGCAAAACGCGTTCGACTTCGCCGTGTGGACGAGGTATGACGTGAACGCTTATCAGCTCCCCGACTCGTCGAGCTGCGGCGGCTCCGGCGTCGGTCGCCGCCTTGACTGCTCCGACATCGCCGCGGACAAAAATCGTGACGTAACCGGCGCCGATGTATTCTTTACCGATCAGTCGGACGTTTGCGGCCTTGACCATCGCATCTGCCGCCTCGACCGCGCCCACGAAACCCTTTGTCTCGACCATTCCCAACGCCTCTAAAGTCATTTATCTTTCCTCGCTTATTTGTATGCTCTTCAGATAGTAATATAAGTTCGCCGCAATGCCCAAACGCAGCTAGCGAATTGCGTGAAATCAATTGACATTGTGACGAGAGGAGCGATATATTTCAAGTCAAAGAGTTGCGTGTTAGGGGTTAATCGCAAGTCATTCCATTCATCAAAAAAATGTCCGTGTCACTTGGAGAAAAACTGCGGCAGGCCCGTGAAGATAAAGGCCTAACTTTGAGCGAAGTCTCGGAACACACCCGTATTTCAACGCTCTATCTCCAATCGATCGAAAACGACGATTACAAAATCCTGCCCGGCGGCATTTTTAATAAGGGCTTTGTTAAGTCGTATGCGAAGTTTGTGGGCGTAAATGAGCAAGAAGCGCTTAGCGATTACGCGAATTTGATCGGGCAAGCTGAGACAAAACTGCAAGAAGAAACCCCGCGTTACAAGCCTGAGGTTCTGACCGACGACACGTCATCAGGCTCGAATTTACCGACGATCTTGATCGCCGGCGTTATTCTCGCAGCGATGACCGCAGGCATACTCTATCTGGTCAGCTATTTCCGACAGCCCGCTGAGACAGTTGTGACAAACACGGCGCCGAGGGCAAATACAAACTCAGCTGCCAACACCTCGGCAAACAGCAGTGTTGAGACGCCGGCTTCAAATACGCCGGATATGGCATCGCTGAATGTCGAGGTCAAAGCGATCAATCCGGTCTCTGTGCTTTCGACCGTCGATGGCGAGCCGCAGAAGAAAACGGATGTTGCGGCAGGATCGTCGGTTAGTTTTACACCGAAAGAGAGCCTGACTCTCAATTACAACCGATGGAACGCACAAAATGTTCAGCTTGCGATCAACGGCAAGGCGATCACGCTGCCCACTGAGCCGCTCGACCCAAAAGATCGCGACCGAATAATTTTTACGATCTCAAAGGACAATCTCGCCGAGATCTGGACAAACGGAGCGATCTCGAACACCGCTCCTCCTGCCGTGACTGAGGCGAATGCAAACGTGAACGCGAACGCCGCCGTAACCTCACCGACGACACAAACGGCCTTAACGCCGAGACAAACGCCCGCCCCTCGCCCGAGCGTTGCTCCGAATGCGGCGGCAAATACGGCCGGACCAGCGACGACCCCGATTCCCGCACCGACGCGAAAAGTCGTTGTTGTCCCAAGCGCCCCGAACACAAACAGGCCTTAATGATCGCGGTGTAACGCCCGCCATTTGGCGGCGTTCGCGTGCGTATCCTGCCGACACCCTGATGGCAAGACGCTGGACTCCGGCTGGAAGCCGGAGTCACTGCTTTTTGGTTTCTGCCGATTTCTGTTTATAATTCGTTATGGAAATCCGAGACATTACAGAGGGCCTCACATTCGACGACGTTTTGCTCGTCCCGGCCTACTCCGAGATCTTGCCGGCCGACGCCGACACTCGCACGCGTTTTTCACGGAATATCAATGTAAACATACCGCTATGTTCGTCGGCGATGGACACCGTGACTGAAGCATCGCTTGCGATCGCCTTGGCTCAAGCCGGTGGTATCGGCGTTATACACAAAAATTTCACTATCCAAGAGCAAGCCGAAGAGGTTGATAAGGTAAAACGTAGTGAGTCGGGCATGATCGTCGACCCAGTGACGATAAAAAAGGATGCTCTCGTATCTGACGCTCTTGCGATAATGAGCCGCTTTAAGATCAGCGGCGTTCCGGTCGTAGACGAAAACGAGCTGCTTGTCGGCATAATCACAAACCGCGACCTACGTTTTGAAACGCGCACCGATATTCCCGTGTCAGAGATCATGACGCCACAGCCGCTGGTGACTGTACCGGTCGGAACGACGCTTGATGGAGCGAAGGTCAAGCTACAAAAACACCGCATCGAAAAGCTGCTTGTAACGGACGAGAACGGCCATCTCAAGGGCCTGATCACCGTTAAAGATATTCAAAAGGCGATCAACTTCCCCATCGCGGCAAAAGATGAAATGGGACGGCTTCGCTGCGCGGCCGCGATCGGTGCGACCGGCGATTATCTGGAGCGCGCCGCCGCTCTCGTCGCAGCTCGTGTTGATGCGATCGTTATCGACACGGCGCATGGCCACAGCTCGCGCGTGATCGACGCCGTAAAGTCTGTGAAAGCGAAATTCCCCGATCTCGAACTCGTCGCCGGCAATGTCGCGACGGCTGAGGCCACGAAAACGCTGATAGAGGCAGGCGTTGACGCTGTAAAGGTCGGCATCGGCCCGGGATCGATCTGTACTACGCGTGTAGTCACCGGCGCCGGCGTACCGCAGATCTCTGCGATCGTTGAATGCGTCAATGCGGCCAAGCAATCCGACGTGCCCGTGATCGCGGACGGCGGAATCAAGTTCTCAGGCGACGTTGCAAAGGCGATCGCCGCCGGCGCCGATTGCGTGATGATCGGATCTCTCTTTGCGGGAACAGAGGAAGCTCCGGGCGAGGTCATTCTGTTTCAAGGTCGCAGTTTCAAGACGTATCGCGGAATGGGCTCGATCGGCGCGATGCGACAAGGCTCGTCAGATCGTTACGCTCAGGAAGCCACGCTCTCCGACGCGAAGTACATCCCCGAGGGCATAGAGGGCCGCGTCGCGTACAAGGGCACGGTCGCCGAAACCGTCACTCAGCTCGTCGGCGGGTTGCGCTCGGGCATGGGTTACACCGGCTGCCGCACGATCGCCGATCTGCAGGAACGCGCCAAATTCGTCCGCATCACATCCGCTGGCCTTCGCGAATCCCACGTCCATGATGTGATCATCACCAAAGAAGCACCGAATTATCGTTTGGAATCTTAATGGTTGGTCGATCGATTTCAGTCGGCGAAGCCGATGTCATAATTGTAGCCCACGGTGCGAACCGTGGGGCGAACGCATCAATAAAAACCGAGCCGTCGAAGACGGCGGCATGGTCACCGCCAGAGATATTCGGGATCGTATTCCACGCCGTTCTTATTCAACAACGCAACGAACTCCGTCCGAAAATCGAACTTCCGATGGTGTATTTCCTGATCGCGAATATATTTCGCGACCGTTTCAACGCCCGAACGAGAAACGCTAAAAACACCGAAGCCCGTTTGCCACGCGAACGGTTTACCAAATCGCTCCTTCATCCAACGCGACGAATTCGCCTTGATAAAACGCATCGCGTCGGAAATACAAATCGTCGCCGGCAGCATTACAAGCAGGTGAACGTGATCGTCCATGCCGTTGATTATTAGCAGCTTACCGTTCTTTTCCTTCACGAGTCCGCCAATGTATGCGAAAAGTTCAGAGCGCCTTTCTTTTGTCATTAAGGGCAACCGATCCTTTGTGCTAAAGACGATGTGGTAAACGATGTTCGAATATGTGTGTGCCATTTTATGCCACCGTCTCGCGACGGTTCGGTCGTATCGATTCGCATTTACCCACGGTTTGCACCGTGGGCTACAAATATATTGTCATCTTCGATGACTGGCACAAAGTTCGATTACGTGGTCGCCGAAAGAGTTAGGTCAAGTCGTAGACGATTTAATCGGCGAAGCCGATGTCATATTTGGGGCCCCACATCGTAAGATGTGGGAACAACGCGTCAAAAATCCGAGTCGTCGAAGGCGACGGCATAAATTGCATTCTTTATGCCACCGTCTCGCGACGGTTCGGTCGTATTGATTCGCATTTACCCACGGTTCGCACCGTGGGCTACAAATATACCGTCGGCGTCGCCGACTGAGTTAACCTCTGCGCCGGCTGTCGCTTCACCACTTTTCCCGCTCTTTTTCTTCTCTTAGATACAGGCATATTTATCAGGCTCCTGCAACTATTTTATTTATCTTATTATCGGGCTAGCTTACGGGCGATTCCAAGTAGTTGTGCTGAAATATTTTCCAGCCGCGTCTGTGCAGGTGAAGTTCGAAATAGTCCGCGAAGATAGCCAGCGGCTGTATGCTGGCTTGGTGGCAACACTGTAGTTCCTATAACGTGACGCTCAAACTTGCGCTGGGCATCACGACTATTATGAGCAATTAGATTTCGAATACGATGACATTTACCTAAGAGAGTTACCTCTCCCGACGTTAAATCGCTAAAGGGTCGGGCACCGCGAAAGTATCTTTTAGCAACCTCAAGCGTACGCTCATAAGGAAACCAATCCACAAATGCCTTCCGTTTGGTAATTAACAAATTGCGAGCTACGTCATGAGATCGTACTGTAATCCTAGGCACGATGTCCCGACGTGCCGACTGAAGTCCATGGCCATCGATAAGAAGCCCGAAAAACAGATCTTCTAAGAACGCCTCAAAAGCAATATGACTTGCGAGGAAGAGACCCTCATACAGGTCGGTTGCGGCTCGATTTGAAAGCGACCCATCAGCCACGAGTTGCTCTATCTGACCTCGTCGTCGCGCGATCGTCCGATATTTCCGGTTTATGTTTTCAGCGAGTGATGAACTGGGCCGAGGCATCAGATGTGCTCCATAACAAATTCGTAGCGTAATTGTCGACTTTCGAGATTACCGGTTCCACCTCTCAAAACCTTCGAGAGTTCCTCAGGCAATTCACCATAGCGAAGCTCATTGGACGCTCTTATCAATCCGTTCGCTAATTTCGAAGGCATCGGGTCTGCCTGACGTCTCTTTAGAGCACTGTCCAAATCGTACAGAAGGTGATAGAAAACCGTGAATAGTGTTTCAAACAATCCACGCTTTACGAATTCCGATGACGGAATTTGGTCGCCAATGACTTCATCTATGCGATCCATTGTCTGACGAAACCGCCTCGTAACCTCAGTGGCCTGAGCGAATTCGTCATCATAATCTTTGTATAAATTGTCGAGCGCAGGCTGGCTCTTGCCCTCAATACCATTGAGCATCAACCTGATAAAATCACTTGTCATTTCGACTTCGTTCATTCGTGCGATGTCGTTCTCGTTAAACACGTTCCAACTCCTCCATCGTTCTAGTTGCTCATACGCTAACTGATACGCAAGCGTCTTAAAAATTCCGTAATGGTTCGCGTTTCGGAGTTCTTGTGGATTCAGCTTAACGCCCGTTGAGTTCATTCTGGCGAATATCTGTAAGACCTCACTGTCCTCTGTCTCCGAGGGCAAAACATGAACGCTGAACTCGTAGCCTAGGATCTGTTTTCGATAGTCCGTATCTAGTTTCTTGAAGGTCAACCCTGCTATATCCTTGTTGTGCGCGCGCTTTACAGTAAAAACGTCCTTATCTGAATCAAAATCGTTGAGGAGGGCCGGTTCGATATACGAAATTAGTGTGCGGAGTCTCTGTTGTCCATCGACAACCTCGCGTATGGGTTCAAGTGTTTCTAAGTCGGTCTGCTCGCGTAGAAAGATAATTGGCATTGGGATGCCGTGAACTACCGTATCGATTAATAAAGATTTGGCGGGCTTAGGCCAGACCGGACGTCGCTGAAAGCTTGGACTCAAAACAAGCGAGTCCGAACGCATCCATGATAGAAAGTCACTGACTTTATAGGTTGTTTTAGCAATGTTCGTTGGCATAAGGTTTTCTCTCCGAAATTGGCTTGCTGAGGATGTTAACACGGATGGACATAGGCATAAAAAAGAGGTGGCGGAGTGGGAGCGCCGCGATTGTTTACTCCTAAGGCGTTGGTGGTTTCGGCTTAGCCTTTGGCGCGGATTCGACGTGGGCGGCGTTGGCCCGGGCTGCGATTGCGCCGGGGCGTCGGAAATTAATAATTGTGATTTGAGACTTGAGAATCACGGATTTCTCCCGGTGAATAAGAGTCAAATTTAGGGCTTACCGGCAATAATACATGACTTTTGCGGGTTTGCAACTCTTTTTCCAACGCAAAGTCGCAAAGACCGCAAAGATAAGGCCTTCGGATGAGTTCGCAGGCTCTCGGACGTGTTGCGCGGCTTGTCGCCTGAATTGCTCATGGCTAGTCGTCACCAAGGAACCGAGTGTAGTCTCGTGAGGAATGGATGATACGAAGAATTGTAATTTCGTCGGTGTTTTCGGTGTAAAAAATCAGGCTCTTTTCAAAACCGCGAACGAACCACATCCGAACATCAACTTGCTCTCGGAAGTTTCGGATGCGGCCGATCTTTGGCGTGTTGCGAATGTCTTTGAGCGTTGCTTCGAAGGCGTCGAAGAACCGGTCGGCGACTTCGACATCATCTTGTGCGAGATAATCAGCAGTCTCTACCAGATCGATTAGTGCTTGTGGGAGCTTTACGATCTTCATTTTGTGGAATTGCGGGCGGCAATCCTGTCTTTAACAACTCGGCGGGCTTCATTAATATCGTCCTTTGTCAGTGGTGTAGGTTCACCGCTGGCATACGCTTCGGCAATGATCGAATCGATGCGGCCGGCATCAAGATCCTCAGTGATTTGTTTGTCCCAGAGTTGATTATGATAGTTTTCGAGCCACAACATAAGATCTCCGACCTTTTCGACAGGAAGTTTTGTGATAGCTGCCTCAATTTCCGTAATGCTCATAACAACCATGTTATTTTACACAGTTGGTTTCGTCAATATTTTGTTAGTGCGTATCGGCGGGCTAGCTTTAACAGCCCAAGGCGGCGAGGCCGGCGGGTGCGGCGATGGAGTCGAAGTTAAAGCTGGGCCCGGGAAGGTCAAGGCCAACGTCCGATGGCGAGAGCACACGGATCGGACGCTGGAGCGCGTCCGAGGCGATAGATTCCACATTCTTTGCAACAATGTCGCGTCCAATGACGAGAAGTTTGTCGAGGCTCGAAGCGTTGCCGCCGTTTTCGGCGGCGACGCGGTCGTTGTAGAACATCACCAGACGATAAACTTCGTCATCGATCTCGGCGTGTGTGCAGGTGACCGAGCGGACAACTGCAGGTTCGCCGCCGCGAAGGAGCAAGGCCGTAAACCCGTCGCTGTTCTCGCTGATGAGCAAAGAGTCGCTGCCGTTTTCGCCTGCGAGCCAGTTTGCCTCGCCAAGCGCACGTGGCAATATCAAGCCTGCCTTCCACCCGCGACTCTCAAAATGAGATTCGTATTCGTCTATCACCGCGAGTTTTATTGCGGTCACAAAGAACCGCGAGCGTTTATCTTTGTCACGCGAGAGACGCTGTGTGGCGAGCCGAAGCTCGCGTGCCGGCGTCCCAAACACCTGTTCCGCTTTCCAATCGAGAATCTCTTCGCTCTCGGCCTTCGACGAAGGTTCGCTCTCCAACGCGATGATCGCGGAACGCGCCGTGTTGCTCGGCAGAGCGATCGACCAGCGCGTTTGAGAGAGCAAACCCGCGACCTCGAGCGTCTCGGTTAAACACGAAGAAAATTCAGCGTGATTCGAAATGTTTTCGTCCGCGAAACTTGGGTTGAGCACACCCGGCGGCAGCTCGACCGACGCCGCCTGTTTGATCGAATAGCTGCGACGGCCGCCGCTAAGCGCAAGCGCCGTAATTGCGTCGCTCTCAATACCGAGAGCGGCGTTCGGGTAATTTGGTTGGGTCATAGAGGAAAACATAAGATCAGTATTCGCTGAACGCGACGCCCTCGCCGTCCTCGCCGTCGGCCAGCGTCTTGACGTCCTTGAGACCCTGGGCACCGTCGGTCGTATTCGTGTCCTCGCCGAAGATCTCGTTCCACTCGGTGTTGTTCATCACGGGATCGATCGGACGTTCGTAGAGATATTTCGCTTCAACAAGAGCGTCGATGTTGGCGGGCAGCTTGCCCTTGTCACCGGTGTATTGGTCGATCGCGCGACGCATTTGCCAGAGATTTTCTTTGAGCACGGTCTCGCGAGCGTACCGCATGCTGCGCTGGTACGTCGGTACTGCGATCGAGAGTAAAATGATCAAGATAAACATCGCGATCATCAACTCGAGCAGTGAAAAACCCTTCTGAATGCGGAATGCGGAATTCGGAATTCGGAGTAAACGGAACATTCTCCCGTTCTCCATTTCTCCTCTTCTCCTTGTCTTTCCGTTACCAGTCACTGTACTTCTCTCCGTTTAGCGCCTCACCGTTAGCCGCCGACCTGACGTCGAAAACATTTACTTCGTCCCAGTTCTCCGAGTCCTTATCCTGATAGGACGAACGCAGCCGCCAATCTTTCTCACCGGTGAACGGGTCAACCGGGATCTCGCGCAGATAGACTTTAGTGACCTCTTTGTTTTCGAGGATATCTGTCGCGTTCTTATCGTCGAACGGCGAGCTGCCGCGAACATCGGGGCTGCGCGACTTAACACGAACGCCGTTAACTAGAGTTTCGAGATCGGGCGGATAGCGGTCAAGATTGTCAGATTCAAAAATCTTGCAATCGTCGATGATCACACGACTACGCGGATCGGCCGGCAACGCCTGATTCGGATCGATCTGGTTCCGAGTGGCCGCAGCTCCGGTCGTGCAAGCGCCGATCGTGTCGCGTTTGAACTCGTCGATCGCCGTTCGCATTTGCCTGAGCGCCTCGCGCAGCTTTTGTTCCTTTTGCCGCTTAACGGCGTTGTCGGCGAGCGGAATAGTGCCCATGACGAGCACGGCGAGCACACCGAGCGTGATCACAAGCTCAAGCAGCGTGTAGCCGCCGGCCGCAGATGACAAACCGCTGAACTTCACGAAATGAACACCAAACTTACGTGGCATCACTTTGTGTGCTTTCGTGTAGTTTCGCGGCTCCATTAGTCCTTGAATCTCAACCCAAACGCCTTACTATCCGCAGACAGCAGATTCATGACGTCACGCTCGAACGCGATCACCGGTTTGCCGTCCGCGAGCGCCTCGATCTCGATAAAGGCGAGCACGCCGTTTGCAGCCACGGCTTTTTCATCTTTCGCGATCAGCGAAACGTAGAGCTTGCCATTTTGATTTAGGAACGGTGTGGCCAACGTGTTCGCGTTCGCGCCGAATATGTCGCCGTAGCTTACGCTGCGAACAGCGAGCTTCTTGTCATCGAACTTCAAGCCGATAACCGCCGACATGAGCTTTCCGTCACCCTGGATAACGACCGGGATCTTTGCCTTTTCGCCGGCTTTCATCTCGGCAAGCTGTGCTCCGATGCTCATCTCGATCGACGAGATCACAGGTTTTTCAGTCTCTGGTTTTGGAGTTTCGGATTTCACCTCAACCGTTTCGTTCGGTTCGGCCGTCTTAGTCGTATCCGAGGTCTGCGTTAATTGCAGCGTCTTGACCGAGCTGTCGATCGGTTTGAGATTTAGCGAAGCCGCTTCAGTTGTTTTCGCTGGTGCGACATCGGTCGTCGTCGATTGAGTTTTTGACTGAGTATTCTCGGCGCGAACGTAAGTCGGGCCCTCGGTCGGCTGATCGGGAAGCTGAACGACCGTGTTGCTCGGCACGCGCCGCGCCAGCGCGAGCATTTCCTGTCGCTCTTCGTCGATGATCATCGCTTCGAGCGAGCTGTTTGTCGGCACGGCCATGCTGCCCGTCGGACGCTCGATCTCGTCATCCGGCAAAATGGCCGGTGCTCGGATGACACGCGGTGTGACAGCGATGACGATATCGACCTGACGATTATCGCGTGTTGGCGCAGTGAACAATCTTCCTAAGATCGGGATCAGTCCAAGCAGCGGAAGTCCCTGCTTGCCGTTTGATTCAACTCCTTGAGCAACGCTGGCAAGCAACAGCGTCTTGTTATTTTGAATTCGAGCCGTTCCCTTGATAGTTCGCTCGGTAAACGTCGGTGTCAACGTCGTCGCACCGGCAACATCTTTCGATTCGATCTCCATCGCAACCTGGACGTCCTGATTTGGAAAGACGATGGGCTTGAATTTCAACGTCAATCCGACTTGCTCGTAGTTGATAACGTTCGAAACCACGCCATTGTTGCCGCCGGTGCCGCCAGTACTTCCGAGACCAACAAACTGTGCGCTTTGAACCGGAACACGCTGACCAATACGAGCGGACGAGTCTTCATTATTAAAGGCGTGAATCTGCGTTGAGGCGAGCAGCTTCGTATTGCCCTTGCTTTGGAACGCTGAAAGTCCCATTGCGGGAAGGATAAGTCCAGTCGGTATTGACTGCGGAAGCGTGACAGCTCCCGTAGCACTCGTGATCGTGCGAATGATGTTGGCTCCGCCCCTGACGTTACCAAACCCGACAGCACCTTGCTGAGTTCCACCAAGATTCGTCAACTGGCTCTGTGAACCGATCTGATTGCCCAATTGAAGCAAGTCGGTTTTGTTCACTTCATATATCGCAACATCCATCACGACCTCGGCGCGATCTTTGTCGAGGGACTGAATAAGCTTGCCGATAAGGCGAATGTTCTCCTCGGTATCGCGGATCGTAATGCTGTTTGTCGAGTCGTCGGTGAGCACGATCGTCTGGTTGCGCCCCGGTTGCGGCGGGATAGCAGTCTGCACCACCTTTGCGACATCCTTTGGCGCGGCGTTAGCAAGATAAAATGTTCGCAGGACGAGCTGTTGAAAGTTCATCCGACGCGTCTGATTCGCAACCAGTATCGTTCGCGGGCCGACCTTTTGAAAGAAAAGGCTCTCCTGCATAAAGATGTAATCGAGAGCCTTTGCAGACGTGACATTCTTAAGCTCGATCTTTACCTTGCGATTTTCGAGCCGCGAATCCGTGTCGAATAAGACGTTTAGGTCGAGATCTTTCGCGAGCTCCTTGATAATAAATTGCAAATCGATACCGCCCGGAAAGGGCACATCGCGAAGCTTCTCCAGCTTTTGCGGCAACTGTTGCTGAGAAGTCGCAGGGCGGTAGCCGGTCGGCACAAGCTTTACGCCGTTCGCGTCGACCGTTTTTTCGCCGGGCGTGCCTTCCAGAAACTCTTTCTGCAACCTCACCATCCGATCCATCTCGCTCTTTGCAAGTTCATTTGTCGGATCGAACGCGTACGCTCGCCGAAACGCGTTGTACGCCTCTTCGTAGTTTTTTTCCTTAGCGGCGGTCGTCCCCTTCTTCATAAACATCTGCGACGCGTTGAAAAGCGCGCGGACAAGATGAAGCCGATACTCGGGATTCTTCGGACTCTCGGCAACAGCTATCGCGAAAGATTCGACCGCCTTGTCCCACTGTTCAGCGGCCTCATGTTTCATGCCTTCTTTAAAATGCTTTTTGCCGTCGCCGAACGCGAGTGCGCTAGTCGGTGCGAGCAGCGATAGCATCAAAACCAGAACTACGAAAAAGCGAGCGTGAATACTATTTTTCATATTTTTAAGATTGGCTTAGGACAGCCCGGAAAATAACGCGAAAGCCGAAACTTTACACGACTTTGCCAGAGTAAAGTTTCAAATTTGCCGGCAGCAATCGCTCCGGCGAGTGTAATGCTCTAATTTTCTGCGTATCAAGCCGAAAAATCAACTGAAATCTACATTATTTTGCCGCTTAGAGTTTCAATAACTGCCGCCTCAGATAGTCGAGCGCCGCTTGGCTCGTTCGCCATCGGATCAAATGTCTATCGCCCGGCAGTACGAACTTTACGGACTTGACACCTTTTGGTCCGGCATAACCGATGAAAACCGTACCGACCGGTTTCTCTTTGGTTCCGCCGTCAGGGCCTGCGATTCCGGTAACAGAGATCGTGTGCGTCGTATTGGCTCGGGCTCGCATCCCTGACGCCATCGCTTCGGCACATTCCGCGCTGACCGCCCCATGAATTTTGATAATTTCAGGATCGACACCGAGCACACTGGTTTTTGCTTCGTACGAATAGGTTATCGCCCCTTCCATAAAGTACTGCGACGAACCCGCAACCTCAGTAAATCTCATCCCGATCAGGCCGCCGGTGCAACTTTCAGCGACCGCAACGGTGTGGCCACGCTCGTTGAGCATCTTGCCGACAACCTCTTCGAGCGTTTCTCCATTTGTTGAAAAGAGGGCAACACCAAGCGCGCCCACAAGCTCATCCGCAAGTTTTCCGACCGTCGCCGCGGCCTCTGCTTCATCGCCCGAACGCGCGGCAAGATGAATCTCAACTTCGCTCTTGTTAAAAAGAATTGATGTCTGCACGTCGGAGTACTTCGTGTATATCGGGGCCGCGATCTCGTCAACGGCCGATTCGCCCTTGCCCGAAACTCGCAACAATCGCCGCTTTACGAACACCTTGCCCGCACGAGTTTTAAGCTTCGGCAGAACGTGCTCGGTAAACATCGGCTGGTTTTCGCGCGGCGGTCCGGGAAGAATGGCGAGCAGCTTCCCATCTGTCTCGAGCAGCATACCGACCGCCGACCCGTTCGGGTTCGCAAGTATTTCAGCGCCATCGATCACA
This sequence comes from Pyrinomonadaceae bacterium, assembly GCA_046154245.1. Taxonomy (GTDB): domain Bacteria; phylum Acidobacteriota; class Blastocatellia; order Pyrinomonadales; family Pyrinomonadaceae; genus OLB17. Next base: position 4,978 of record JBJXFZ010000007.1, on the reverse strand, counting down.
TAGGCCTGGCGCTTATTAATATCAGGCATCTCACGTCCCCACGCGCGAAATCGCTCTCGAAGATGCTGCTCGATCTCGTCGTGATAGATCAGTTCGCGCTCCACCGCCTTAGCCGTAAACTCGCGAGTAATATCGTCCTCGGTCGGTCCCAAACCGCCGGTTGTTATCACGATGTTCGAGCGCCGCATCGCATCGCGCACAGTTTCGTCGAGTCGCGCGCCGTCGTCGCCGACAATTGTTTTCAACATCACCTCGATGCCGATGTCGTTCAGTTTTTCGGTAAGCCAGAGGCTGTTTGTGTCGATCTTTTCGGGCGTGAGAAGCTCGGACCCGATGGCGATGATTTCGGCAGAAAGCATAAAGTCATTTGCCCACAAAACACACGAAAGGCACGAAAGTTAGTTCGAAACCCACTGCCTCGTTTCGTGTTTTTTCGTGTATTTCGAGGGCAATCTCTTAATCCTTGTAAATCTGCACAACAGGCTTGCCGTTAACATCGATGTAAGCGCGATACATGCCGTCGGAGTTGAACGAAATGCCCATGTTGCCAAATTTGTCCATAACGATCACGCCACCGTCGCCGCCGAGCTTCTGCACTTTTTGCATGACTCTGTCGGCCGCAGTCTGGACGGTCAAAGCTTGATACTCCATCACCGCCGAAATGTCACGGGCAACGCCAATGCGAATAAAATACTCACCCCAGCCGGTCGCCGAAACTCCGCAGGTTTCATTATTCGCATATGTCCCCGCACCAATGATCGGCGCGTCACCCACGCGGCCATAACGTTTATTGGTCATCCCGCCGGTCGAAGTTCCAGCCGCGATGTTGCCGTCCTTATCGAGTGCGACCGCCCCAACCGTCCCAAATCTGTTTTGAGGTAGTTGAGCCGCCGATTGCGGATCGCGGATCGCGGATTGCGGATCGTTCTTCTGGTCTGATCTTGACTTCTGACTTTTTACTTTTTCCTTGTCGAGCTTGTCTTTTTCTTCTTTCAAGACCTTTTGCAAGGCATCCCAACGCTGCTGCGTCCAAAAGTATTTTTCGTCTACGATCTCTAGTTTCTGCTCACGCGCAAATTTCTCTGCTCCTTCGCCGGTCATCATCACATGCTCAGATCTTTCCATAACTGCTCGCGCCAAAGTGATCGGATTTTTTACATGACGAAGACCCGCCGCTGATCCGGCGGCCATTGTTTTGCCGTACATTATAGATGCGTCGAGTTCGTTGCGACCATCGTTTGTAAACACTGCGCCTTTACCCGCATTAAAGAGCGGCGAATCTTCGAGTATGCGGATCGCGATCTCGACGGCGTCAATGCTCGATTTACCTGCCTGAAGCGCTTTGTAACCCGCGAGCACGGCTTCTTCGAGCTTGTCCTTGTACTCTTTTTCCTTTTCAGGCGATAGCGTACCTTTCTTTATCACTCCGGCGCCGCCGTGAATAATAAACCCAAGCCGCGGATTCTGCGGCCCTTGAAGCTGCTGGATCACGCCAAATCCGCCTTTCTGCGCAAATGTGAATGGCGTTAGCAGCAGAGCTGAAAACAATAATGTCGTAAGTGCTTTCCTCATAATCAATCTTCCTTCTAGTTACTGGCCGAGCTTTTCAAAAAATCTCGCACCATTTTCATATCTTCCCAAACTTCGCGCTTTTTGTGGGGGTCGCGAAGTAGGTAGGCCGGATGAAATGTCGGCATAACCTTAACGCCGAGGTGATCGTGAAAATGTCCACGTAATTTACCGATCGGCGTTTTTGTTTCGAGTAGATTTTGCGCCGCGGTCGCGCCGAGAACAACGATCACCTTTGGCCGAACGACGGCGATCTCGCGCAATAGAAACGGCTTGCAGACAACAGACTCGTCCTGCTCAGGAGCACGATTACCGGGCGGACGGCAACGGTTGATATTGCCGATAAACACTTGCTCGCGTTCGAAACCGATAGCTTTGATAATGTCGGTAAGAAGTTGTCCGGCCCGGCCTACAAAGGGTTCACCGAGCCTGTCCTCATCTGCGCCCGGCGCTTCGCCGACAAACATCAGATCGGCGTTAAAATTGCCGACGCTATTCACAACCTGCGAGCGACCAAGGCTACTTAATTTACAGCGCGTGCAGTCCTTACCGATCTCGGCGCGAATCTGCTCGGTAGTTTCAGTTGGCTCGGGGAGTTGCGTGGCAGTTTCAAACAGCGCGCTCTTTTGCTCTCGTCTGTCATCTCCCGCGTCCTGTCTCTCATCAGGGTTGTATTTGTCAAAAAACGGCATCGATTTGCGGTCTTGCAGCGTGGGCAGCGCCGCAAGCCGGGAGCCTGCGGGCCGCTTGTCTGCTTTATTTACTTCAACTTTTACCTCAGGCGGCATGACGGTCGCTGGTCGCGTTGATCGGGCCTCGCCGTTCGCAACACCTAGGTCTCCGCCCACTATTCCCTCAGATAAATCGACGTTCATCGACGCGACGCCGAGCTCTTGCATGTATCGCACGCGCTCGCGAACATCGGCAGTCAACTCTGTGATTTCGGCTGCTTGGTTCATAACAAGTTCTTTGCACAAGCCCGCGCGGGTAAGCAAGGGCGGGACATTCAACGTTCGCTTTCGCCCTTGCTTACGCGCGGGCTTGTGCAACACCACGAAGCCTTACAACCTCGTCGAGTATCTTGTCCGCCAACTCGCGTTTTGACATAAGCGGCAATTCCCTCTCGCTTGTCGCCGTCATGATCGTCGCTATGTTTGTGTCGGTGTTAAACCCGGCACCATCTTTTGTAATGTCATTCGCAACGACCATGTCGAGGCCTTTTTTTTGCATCTTCGAACGGGCGTAAGCCGCGACGTCATTTGTCTCGGCCGCAAAACCGACGACGAGCAACCCAGTGTGACGATTCTTCGAAACCTCAGCCAAAATGTCAGGCGTTTTCTTCAGCTCCAAAGTCATCACGTCGCGGCCGTCTTTTTTTATCTTTGCATCCGCCGCGCTCGCCGGAGCATAATCGGCAACGGCCGCCGCGCCGACGAAAACGCTCGCGTTTGGCAATTCCCTCTTTACCGCCGAGTACATTTCGCTCGCAGAAACGGCGCGAATAACATTCACATCACGCGGAGGCTCGACCGTAGTTGCACCGGCGACGACAGTAACGGTCGCACCGCGCGCGGCCGCGGCCTCGGCAACCGCAAAACCCATCTTGCCCGACGAATGATTTGAAATAAACCGGACCGGGTCGATCGCCTCACGCGTGCCGCCGACGGTGATCAAGATTTGCTCACCGAGCAAATCTTGCGATTGCGGAATTCGGAATTCGGAATTCGGAATCGGAGTTTCCTTACTCCGCATTCCGCGTTCCGCACTCCGCATTTCAAGCAGTTTTACTGCTTGATTAACGATATTCTCGACGTCTTCTAGTTTCCCCGTTCCGACGGTTTTGCACGCGAGTTCCCCGGCAACGGGAGCGACAAAATGCACGCCGTCTTTCTTAAGTTGCGCGACGTTGCGTTGAGTCGCGGGTTGTTCCCACATCGTGGTGTTCATCGCCGGCGCGACCATAACGGGAGCGGTCGTCGCAAGATATGTCGATGAAAGAAAATCGTCGGCGACTCCGTTCGCAAATTTGCCGATGATGTTCGCCGTCGCCGGCACAACTAGCAGCAGATCGATCTCTTGCGAAAAATTAATGTGAGCGATCGGGTCGGGATTCTCAGGGTCGTAATCGTTGACAATGACGTGACGGTCCGTCAAAGCCCTAAAGGTGAGCGGCTGGACAAACTCAGTTGCGTGCCGCGTCATGGCCACGCTCACGTCGCAGCTCGACTTTTGCAGCAGACGCATGACCTCGACGGCCTTATATGCCGCGATGCCGCCGGTCACGCCGAGTCCAATGCGATACTCCGTCATATTCAACTTGTATCTTACAACAAATATCTATGAAATCTGTGTTAAGCTGAAAACGTTTTCAATCAATATCCAAGGCCAAAAATGAAACACGCTGGAACAATTACTATCTTTTTGTTTTTGGTCCTAACTCCGGTTTTCGCCTTGGCACAGTCAGCGGCTGAGCTGGGATTGGTTCTGAAAGCAATTAAAGGCTCTAGCTCGGGGTTCAAGGAAAGTAAGCCGGGCCACAATGTATATTCAAGGAAGATGGTGATTGAAAATACCGGCAAAGAAGCCGTCATTATCCTTAACCCTACTTTGGCCTATGGAACAGGACTGAAGCAAGCAAAATTCTGCTTCCGCGGATACGACATCGAATTAGGACAAATCACCGAGTGTTCCCAACAAACTATTGTAATGTCCGAAGAACATCTGGAGAGTTTTAAGTCCATGGTTCCGTTGTTTCAGGGTGATCGGCCTTCTGAAAACATGACGATCACTTTGAATCCTGGTGAGTCGTTTTCTTTCTTTGAGTCCTTCCATGTTGAAAAGAAGGTTTCTCAGCGAGAAGAAGTCGAGATCGATTTGAAATACAAAGGTGCAGACGGTAAGGAGAAGATATTGAGCATTACAAAAAGATATTTGAACCTAGATTATGTGCAACTTACTTATGAATTTTCATTTCTACCATATGCAGAAGACCCTGACCTGCTTGAAAAAATGAGCCGGCGATGGCGTCGTTTCGGACGGCTTCCCGTTGGCACCAACGGCACCTATACAATCACCTCCGAACCAATAAAGTAAACCTCGCCGTTGCAGCCCGAAACAATTCCGAGGCAAGGATCTACAAAGGCAATATCTTTGACGTCCTCATCGACACGAATCGCTACGGAGGTATTGTCGCGACCGAGAGATCGTCTTTCACCGCGGCATTATTACGCGGCCGGCAGATGTTTGCTCGAAGTTCGGGCCAGCAGCTCAACCTCTTCGCGCGCCCATGGCGAATAGCCGTTCGCAGGATCGGCGACTTCGGTAATAAATTCTCTCCAATCGACCCATCTAATGGCGTTTACTTCGCTTTGGTTTGGTCGCGGCTGAGTGTCGGTGTGCCCGACCAGCA
>JBJXFZ010000005.1:0-55975 GCA_046154245.1 Pyrinomonadaceae bacterium | reverse complement strand
TTTCCATGCAGGCTCGTCCGCTGCCTTGATCATCGACGGTCATCCGGTCGTGGCCTTGGCTGAGGAACGTTTGAATCGCGTTAAGTATTACGCCGGGTTTCCTACACTGGCGATCAAACGATGCCTCGATGTTGCCGGAATATCATTTGCTGAGATCGACGCGGTCGCAGTCGGACGTGATTCGTCGGCAAACCTGCACAAGAAACTTGAGTTCGCTCTGAGGCACCCATCAAAACTGCTCAATCTTGCAAAAATTCGGAGCAAGTCGAAGACATTTGACGATCTAAAAAGCCTGGTAGCGGATCATTGTGAGATAGACAGATCGACGCTACGTTTTGACACATACAATGTCGAACATCATCTCGCTCACACTGCATCTGCCTATTTTGCGTCTGATTGGGAGCATTCGGCTGGAATCACAATTGACGGCTCCGGTGATTTCGTGTCGTGTTTACTTAGCGAATGCGCGGGCGAGGAAATCCGGCCGTTGAAAAAGATCTTTGTCCCGCATTCTTTGGGAACTCTCTATACAGCCGTCTGCCAATTCATCGGTTACGGAAAATACGGCGACGAAGGTAAGGTAATGGGCCTCGCTCCACTTGGTTCCGACACTTATCAAGGGTTTTTCGAGGAAATACTGCGACCGACAGCGGACGGTTTTGAACTCAACGCGGAATATTTTCTTCCCTTTGGTGCCAACCAGGGAATGGAGATAAACGATGAAGGCGAAATGATCGTGCATCGGTTGTATTCGGACAAGTTTATTAACGAACTTGGCGACCCCCGCGAACGGCACTCCGACATAACACAACGCGACATGGATATTGCGTTTGGTCTGCAAAGAATTTTTGAGAAATACTATATGCACCTTCTCAACGCTCTGCACAAAAAGGTTCCGACGCATAGGATCGCGATGGCCGGCGGCTGCGCACTGAATAGCGTTGCGAACGGCAAGCTACTTATTGATACTCCATTTCGCGAGACGTGTATCCAGCCGGCCGCGGGTGATGACGGACTTGCCCTTGGGGCGGCTCTCTACGTAAGCAACTCGATCCTGAAAGAAAAGAAGCGCTGGGTGATGAAAAACTCGTATCTCGGCGATGAATATGCCGATTCGTTCATAAGGTCGGAACTTGAGCGATACAAATTGACCTATCGGGAATTGAACCGTGAGGAGCTTCTCGATCGAACGTCCGAGCAGATAAAGAATGGAAACGTAGTTGGCTGGTTTCAAGGAAGAATGGAGTGGGGCCCACGAGCATTAGGCAATCGCTCAATCCTGGCCCATCCCGGCTTTCCGAATATGAAGGATATCCTGAATGCGCGTATCAAACACCGCGAGGCGTTTCGTCCATTCGCACCATCGGTACTTCAGGAACGCCAAAATGAACTCTTCGAGCAGTCCCATCCGTCGCCGTTTATGCTACACGTCTATAAGATCCGCCCCGAATGGCGGCAACGGCTTTCGGCGGTGAATCACGTGGACGATACCGGTCGTTTACAGACCGTTGCACACGACGAAAATCCGCTGTATTACGATCTTATCAAGGCATTTGAGACTAAGACCGGTATTCCCGTCATCCTGAATACGAGCTTCAATGAGAACGAACCAATAGTGTGCAAGCCGTTCGAGGCGATCGAGTGTTATCTGCGTACGAAGATGGACGTCCTGGTCATTGGCTCGTTCGTTTGTGAGAAAGAACCTTAAAGATGCAGTGGCGCATTGAATACGTTCCCGAACTATCCGGTTACACCGTCGAGTGGGCCGAGCCGGACAATTTTTTTCTATCACGCCGGAATATCCTGTATCATTCGCGCGATCTAAGGCCACCATTCGAAAAATTCGCCGTGATCGGTGCTCCTCTTTGGCGAAGGTCAGCAAGTACTTTCCGGCTTGCCCAAAGACTGTTGCGATTTCAAGTCACAAATGTGATCCCGCTCAAAAACAAAGACCTTTTCGTCACTTTTGACAGATCTGTTGGACTAATTCGTGACGGGAAGTTTGAAGAGATCGGCGGACTGAACCGGCCGTGTCGAGTGCTGCGATCTGCCTGCGCGGTCGATGAAAAGGAGAATATTTTTTTTGGAGAGTATCTCGCAAACGCCGAACGTGGGGAGATGAGGGTTTATCGGTACAGAGCGGGCGGCGACGCCCTGGATATCGCTTACACATTTCCTGCGGGTTCGATCAAACACATCCATGGCATCTACTTTGACAAATTCACGAACTCGCTTTTTTGCCTGACGGGCGACGCCGTTAACGAGTGTCAGATCTTGCAGAGCTTTGACGGCTTTCAAACCTTGAATGTGATCGGCAGAGGAGACGAAACGTGGCGCGCCGTTAGCATGCTTTTTAGCGATCGGTACCTGTACTACGGAATGGACGCAGAATTTCGTGAAAACCACGTCTATAAGCTCGATCGGCAGACAAGCGAGAGAAGCTCGCTCGGCGAGGTTAATGGGACGATATTTTATTCTAAGCAGATCGGTGATGATCGATTTTTTACAACTACCGCTGAAAATGCGCCGAGTCAGAAAGAGAACGCTGCCGCCCTCTGGCAGGTGGATAAGGATGACTCTTGCCGTATGCTAGTCGCCTTCCAGAAAGACCGCTGGAACAAAACGCTTTTTCAATTCGGAACGATCCACTTTCCGTATGTTAACCGCCTGGATGACGCTCTTTACTTTCATTTAGTAGGTGTAAAAGGCGATAATCAAACTTATCGGCTTGTGCGAGATCGATGACTTGATGAAAAGAGTAGTTTTTACAAATGGGTGTTTTGATATCCTGCACGCGGGGCACGTCGACCTCCTCGCGAGGGCTAAAGCATTGGGAGCTAAACTTGTCGTTGGCATTAACAGCGACGCGTCCGTTCGCTCGATCAAGGGAGATGGCAGGCCTTTTGTCACACAAGACGCTCGAAGAGCGATGCTGCTAGCCCTGGAGGCTGTCGATGAAGTACACATCTTCGACGAGTCCACCCCCGAAAAACTGATCCGCCAGATCGAACCCGACGTTCTGGTAAAAGGCGGCGATTGGCTTGAGTCGGAAATTGTCGGGGGCGAATTTGTAAAGTCACGAGGCGGGGAAGTCATTTCCTTGCCGCTCTTACAAGGCTTTTCTTCAAGTAATATCGTAGCTGCGATCAGGGATGCCCGGGAATCTAAAGGCACGGGTTCCGACAGCCACGGTTCCAAACCCGAAACGAGCATCACGTTAGCCTCACTGAAACAACATGCTGAGGTCATCACTAAACTCATAGGCGAAAACGTCGCCGCGATAAATGAGTGCGCCCGTCTGTTGTCCGACGTTCTACGCTCCCGCAAAAAGGTCCTGATATGCGGTAACGGAGGCAGCGCGGCAGACGCGCAACACATTGCGGCCGAATTCGTTGGTAGATACGAAGCTGAACGGCGGGCATTGCCGGCGATCGCATTGACCACGGATACGTCTGCACTCACCGCGCTCGCAAACGACTATGATTTTGAGCGGATATTTTCGCGGCAGGTCGACGCGCTCGCCGCGGAAGGCGACTGTCTGATCGCTATCAGCACAAGTGGCACATCACCGAATGTCATTGCCGCGGTAATGACCGCACGAAATCGAGGCTGTAAGGTTGTCGGCATGACGGGTTCGAAGGGCAAGAAGCTGGCAGGTTTGAGCGATGCCTGCATAATGGTTCCGTCCGATAGGACCGCTCGAATTCAAGAGGCCCATATCACGATCGCTCATATTTGGTGCGAGATAATCGAGGGGGCGATAGCTGCTGAGTAAACCATGCGGGCGCTTGAAGACATTTCAAAAACAAAGATCGCCGTCGTCGGCGACGTAATGCTCGATCGATATTGGTGGGGCTCGGTCGAGAGGATCTCGCCCGAGGCGCCGGTGCCCGTTGTCCGGCTTGACGGCATGAGCCTCGTGGCGGGTGGTGCCGCAAACGTGGCGTCAAATCTTGCCGGTCTGGGAGCGACGCCCTTCCTATTTGGCATTCGTGGCGATGACAGCGAAGGAGAACAGTTGGAGAGAGTCTTGATCGAGTCGGAGATCAAGAACTCTTTTATGATGTCTGTTCCGGGCAGAAAGACAACAATAAAAACCCGCATCGTCGCCCATCATCAGCACGTGGTTCGCATCGACCAGGAAACACACGAACCCATTTCAAACCAGATCGCTGACGAGATCTTGGGACGAATATCCGCGGTCATCGATGACGTCGATGTCGTAATTCTATCCGATTACGCAAAGGGCACGTTGTCAGATCGTCTTTTGCAAGAGCTGATCAGAACTGCCCGCGAGAAGAGCAAAATCGTCGTTGTCGACCCGAAGGGCAACGATTTCTCTAAGTATGCAGGTGTGAATGTGATAACGCCGAACAAACGAGAGGCGGCATTAGCGACGAAGCTGGACCCTACGTCGGTTGATGTCGTAAGCCGTGCAGGTGGTTCAATAATGGACAGTTTGGGACTTGATGCCTTACTGATCACCGAGGGCGAGCATGGAATGACGCTGTTTCAAGCGGGTCAGGAGCCGTTCCATTTAGACTCGTTGGCGCAAGATGTATTCGACGTAACCGGTGCGGGCGATACGGTGATCGCGACTTTTGCGGCCGCCGTCGCAGCCGGAAATAATTTTGTTGATTCGGCAAAACTCGCAAACGCGGCAGCGGGAATTGTCGTCGGCAAGGTTGGAACGACACGGGTCACGGGCAGCATGCTTGCCGATTTTCTGGCCACGGACGGACGCGATCATTTGTTCGAGAGCCTCCACGCATGAAGCGCATCCTCTTTATCGAAAGACAGCCTTCGGTATTCGTCAGCATCGAAAGTGTCTTTCGACAGGTTGCGGCGCACATTTCGAACGATAGGTTCGCGACTGACTTTCAGCAGATGCCCTTTGGCAATAGCCTGCTCGGCGTTGTCAAAAACCTCCTTTTCTTCAAACCACGAGAGGCCGACCTTTATCACGTCACCGGTCATATCCATTACATCGCGCTGAGGCTGCCGGCCGATAAAACCGTATTGACAATTCATGACCTCGGATTTCTTCATACCCGAAGAGGATTGCGCCGACTCGCTCTGAAAAAGCTTTTTCTTGACTGGCCGTTAAGACGGCTCAAATACATAACCGCTGTCTCGCAAAAGACAAAGGACGAGATACTGGACTATACAAACTGCGACCCCGACAAGATCCTTGTGATCGACAACCCGCTCACCGATGGTTTTGGTACCAGCAGTTCAAAGGTCTTTGATACCGAGCGTCCGACGATCTTGCAGGTTGGTATTACAGATAACAAGAACATCCCAAGGCTAATTGAGGCAATCACTGGATTGCCGTGCAGGTTGCTGATCGCAGGCAGTCCAGATAGCGATTTGATCTCGCTCTTATCAACTGCCGGCATCGATTACGAGATCAAAGGGTTTATGGGAAGATCGGATATCGTCGCTTTGTATCACAGCACCGACCTTGTAGCATTTTGCTCAACATATGAGGGCTTCGGACTCCCGATCATCGAAGCACAGGCTTGCGGAAAGCCGGTAATAACGAGCAACCTAAGCCCGATGAAAGAGGTTGGGGGCGGTGCAGTTATCTTAGTAGATCCACTCGACGCTGCCGATATTCGTCGAGGCATCCTGCAGGTGATCGAAAGCGCCGAGCTGCGAAAAAAACTCGTTAGTGACGGATTGGAAAACGTAAAACGGTTTGATCCGGAAGTGATCGGTAAAAAATATCGGATGTTGTACTTAGAAGTCTTAGGAACGAAACACTCCGATCAGCCAACGCTTTCGTAGAACTTTGTCCACTTATCAATATTTTTTTCAATATCGAAATTCTCGATAACAAATTCACGGCCACGCCGTCGGTAGACCTCATACTGCGACTTTTCCATTGTCAGGATCTCGTCGATAGTTTTTGCGAGCTCGGGCGGGGAATTATCAACCCAGTAGCCAACCTTTTCCTCATCGAGAATTTTCCACGGAGTGTTAGTTGACGCAATGACCGGCGTATTCTGCGCCAGAGACTCGATAACGACGAGTCCAAAATTTTCTGTGTGAGACGGCATGATCGTAAAGTAGGCGTCGGCCAACAATCGGTGTTTTGTGTCGCCCTCGACCTGACCGATAAACTGAATTTTGTTCTGTAGGCCGAGCCTTTCCACAAGGTCGAAAAGCCCCTTTTTGTATGTTTCCTCTCCGTCACCCGCCACCTTCAAAACAAAGTCCGTTTCGCGAAAGTTCTTTGACAGAGCTGCGGCCTGGATCAAATTTTCAATTCCTTTCTTGTGGTGCAAACGGCCGATGTAGAACAAATATCTCGATTCGCGACGCGTTTGTAGTGCCGGGACTTCGAAATAATTGGTAATTTGTTCGATCCTTGCATCGTCGCCAAAGACCCTCTTGATAAAAACTGTTTCTTCGTCGCAGGTAGAGTGAAAGATCGGGTACATTCCGAGGATTCTCTTTACGAGCCACAGGACAAATCGTTTTTGTCTCTCGTTGTGCTTTAGCGTATATTCGTCTACCTCGCCATGAACCGACCAGATCAGCTTCTTTCGGGCAAAAAAGGCGGCAAATGCCGTAACCAGAGAAGTGGGAAAATATATTGACGAAAGGTGCACAATATCCGCTCGTAGGACATTACGAATCGAAAGCCACGTCTGAAAAAATGGCAATCGCAAAAAGCGGGTCCTCACGTAAATAACCTCGCCGCATTCAGACCGACTCCACTCGTTTACCGGAACTTCTCTCGGCAAACCTTTGTCAGTCGCAATAACAAGCGGGTCGATACCGTGGGCCGCGAGTTTTTTTACGAGCCAGTAGACGGTGTTCGCCGTGCCACCGGCTTGCGATGGATAAAAGACTTCCAACGGATAGAGGATCTTCATTCGTTATGGATAAGTTTGCTGTGCTTCAGGAATACTCGTGTTACGCAATCACGTCCGTAGTAAAAATATAACAGAATCGTGTAGAATTAACGCTTTGTTCCCGTAAGTTATGAAGGTACTCGTTTTAGGCGGCAGCGGTTTGCTCGGACATAAACTAGCTCACGTTTTTAAATCACGATTCGAGACATACACGACGTTTCACGGCAGCTTTGACAGATATCGCGGTCTCGATGTTTTCGATGGCGTCGAGATCGTTGAGAGTATCGAGGCTCAAGATCTCGAGTCGGTGGCAAGGGCTCTTGCCGAAATTCGGCCCGACACAATCGTCAATGCGATAGGTGTGACAAAACACGTTCCTGACGTTGCGAATACCGTCAAAACGATCGCGATCAACTCGCTCTTGCCACACCAGTTGGCCGAGATCGCCGCTACTCAAAACGCAAGACTGATCTGCATTAGTACGGATTGCGTGTTTAGCGGTAATAAGGGAAACTACGTCGAGACCGACGCCCCCGATGCGACGGACCTTTACGGCAAAAGTAAGAACCTCGGCGAGGTTGTCGATGGAGACTGTCTCACGATCCGCACGTCCATCATAGGACGGGAACTATTTACTCGAAATAGTCTGGTAGAATGGTTTTTAAGCAACCGTGGCGGACGCGTCAAGGGTTTTAAGAAAGCTATCTTCTCGGGCTTTCCGACATTGATGTTGGCCAACATTCTTGCAGACTTGATCGCAAACCGTCCGGGCCTGCGTGGCTTGTATCATGTTTCGAGCGATCCGATCAACAAATTTGACCTGCTGCAACTGATAAGTGACGAGATGGGGGCCGGTATCGAATTGGAAGCCGACACTGAAGTTGCGATCGACCGCAGCCTCGATTCGAAACGATTTAGAACCGACACGGGATTCGCTCCGCAAAGTTGGCCCGAGATGGTGAGAGAGATGGTTGACGACGCACGGAGTTACGAGGCGATAAAGTGAAAACACTCGACGGAAAAAGAATACTGGTTACAGGCGGCACCGGCTCGCTCGGGCAGACACTCGTCAAACGGGTCCTGACTGGTGAAAAGGGCACGCCTGCCCAAGTTACCGTTTTTTCGCGCGACGAGGCGAAACAGCATTTCATGCGGCTCGAGTTCCTAAATCGGGATGCCGCAACGGACGACATAATTTATCAAAACTCGCAGCAGCTTTTGAATTTTCGAATCGGCGACGTGCGTGATTATCCGGCGCTTCTTTCTGCGATGCGAGACTCCGACGTCATCATCAATGCGGCGGCCCTGAAACAGGTTCCGTCGTGCGAGTATTTTCCGTTCGAAGCAATTCAGACCAATATCCATGGCGCGGCAAACATAGTGCGAGCGATTCGCGAAAACGACCTGCCCGTCACAAAGGTCATCGGCATTTCGACGGACAAAGCCTGCAAACCGATCAACGTGATGGGTATGACGAAGGCCTTACAAGAACGTGTCTTGATCGAAGCAAATCGCGATTGTACGAACGTTCAGATCAATTGCGTCCGTTACGGTAATGTCATCGCATCACGAGGTTCAATCATCCCGCTCTTTGTCGAGCAGATAAAAAATGGTCAAACGTTGACCGTGACGTTGCCTGAGATGACTCGCTTTTTGCTCAGTCTGGATCGCGCGGCCGACACGGTGTTTGAGGCCATAAATCACGATGGTCGCGGGCTTACGTTCGTGCCGAAGGTTGCTTCGGCAAAGATAGTCGATGTCGCAACCGTTTTGATGGGCGAAAAGAAACTGCCGATCGAATTTACGGGCATCCGCCCTGGCGAGAAGGTCCACGAGATCATGGTCTCGGAAGAAGAGTGTTTCCGCACGATCGACATCGGTGACTATTATGTGGTGTTGCCCGTACTGCCCGAGCTACGCAGAGAAGAGAAGATGGAACCGGCGCTTCAAACTGAGTATTCCTCAAAGGATGACAACCTTTCGTTCGATGAGTTGAGAGGCTTGCTGGGCGGCGCCGGCGCCGAGATCGCCAAGTTTATCGCAGCGAGTTAGCTCACAGACCTCGGAAAATACGCTTATGAAAATAATGACCATTTTCGGCACGAGGCCGGAGATAATCAGATTGAGTCTTGTGATGAAGGTACTCGATCAGCATTGCGAGCATGTCACTGTTCACACCGGACAAAATTATGACGAGAGCTTGAGCGATGTATTTATCCGCGAACTCGAAGTACGGACACCGGATTTGCATCTCGGCATTCGTTCAAAGAGTTTTGGCGAACAGATCGGAGAGATACTGCAAAAGATCGATCAGGCTCTCGAAACACATAGTCCGGATCGGGTGTTGATCCTCGGCGACACGAACAGCGCCCTCTCTGCCATCGTAGCGGCGCGGCGGCAGATCCCTGTTTTTCATATGGAAGCCGGCAATCGCTGCTACGATGACCGCGTTCCGGAAGAGGTAAATCGGCGGTTGATCGACCACGCGAGTTCGGTGCTATTGCCTTACACCGAACGGAGTAAAGATAACCTTGTCCGCGAAGGCATCGAGCGCGAAAGGATCTTTGTCACCGGCAATCCGATAAAGGAAGTGCTTGATAGCTTTGCGGGACAGATAGACGCGAGCGGCATCCTCGAACAGCTTGACGTCAAACCCTTCGAGTATTTTCTAGTGACGCTGCATCGGGCAGAGAATGTCGATCTGGCCGACCGCCTTCACACCATCTTCAGCGGTCTTGCGGCGGTGGCAGATAAATTTGGCAAACCGGTTTTGGTTTCGGTTCATCCACGAACCGCCGAGAAGTTGGAAGAGCAGGGAATCAAACCCGACCTTTCAAAAGTTCGCCTGATGAATGCACTTGGGTTTTTTGACTTCGTGAGGCTTGAGAAAAATGCGCTTGCGGTACTCACTGACAGCGGAACGGTCCAAGAAGAATGTGCGATCTTCGGCATTCCGAATGTCACGCTTCGCGATGTCACCGAACGGCCCGAGACCATTGAATGCGGTAGCAACATTCTCTGCGGTGCCGATCAGGAAACACTGCTGAGGGCCGTCGAGATCGCCATCGCACAGCCGGCGGGCTGGACGCCTCCACGGGAGTACTCAGCCGAGAATGTCTCACAGGTCGTTAGCAAAATTTTGCTCAGTCGCGTGAGTGTGCGCAAACATTTTTCCTAGGTAATGTTGCAGTCAACAAGTACTAGTAGTTGTCTTTGGATAGTAACCGAAGTTTATTACCCAGAAGAGATCTCGACCGGGTATTACTTAACCTCGATTGCAGAAGGTCTAGCAAAACAAAGAAAAGTCAAGGTCCTATGCGGTCAACCGAATTACGCCGCTCGCGGCACCATCGCGCCAAAACGTGAATTTAGAAGCGGAGTCGAGATCGTACGTGCCGGCAGCACGACACTGGACAAGAACGTCATATTTTATCGCGTTATCAACATGCTCACGCTCGGCGTTTCCATGTTTTTCAAATCGGTAAGGCAATTTCGCCGCGGCGATCACGTGATGGTTGTAACGGCACCGCCTAGTCTGCCGTTTACAACCGCGTTTGCCGCGATGATCCGCGGAGCAAGTTATACTCTGCTGCTGCACGATTGCTATCCGGAGATCCTTGTTGCGGTAGGTAAAACAAAGCAGAATTCGTTTCTGGTTCAAGTCGCTAATTTCTTCAATCGAGTCCTTCATAAACATGCCAGTAAGATCATCGTGGTCGGGCGGGACATGAAGGAACTAATGGAAAGGAAAACTAAAGGGCTGGATATCCCGATCGACGTGGTCCCGAATTGGGCGGACCTTGAATTGATCCATCCAACCGAACGCGATGACAATCCGCTTCTCGCCGAGCTGGGAATTAGAGACAAGTTTGTTCTCATGTATGCGGGAAATATTGGACATCCGACGGATATCGAGACGATCATTGACGCCGCGGAGGCAATGCTTGACCGGCCGCAATATCATTTTGTTTTTATCGGTTCTGGGGCAAAGCGAAAATGGCTTGACGAGCAGGTGCGTGATCGACATTTGTCGAATGTGAGCTTGCTCGGTGTACGCCCGCGTGACGACCAGATCGAGTTCCTCAACGCGTGCGATGTCGGACTCGTCGCCTTGGTTAAAGGAATGTGGGGTACGGCGATGCCGAGTCGCACATACAATATCATGGCCGCTGGAAAGCCGATCATCGCTCTTACCGAACCTGGCTCCGAACTTGCTCGTGTCATCGACGAGGACGGAATCGGGAGATATGTCTTGCCCGCCGATCGAGATGCACTGATCGACGCGATAACCAAAATGTGTTCGGACCGGAGCGAGCTAAACCTAATGGGGGAGCGTGCTTATATTGCGGCAAGAGAGAAATATTCTTTGAGTACGGCGATCGAAAAATATACTGCCGCGCTAAGCTAGACGTTTGCTATGAGAATTCTTGTAACAGGCGCGACCGGTTTTGTCGGCACGCGGGTCGTTTCCGCATTGACGGATGCCGGCCACGAGGTCGTTGCCGTCGGCGGACTAAGATCGTCAACACAAAACTCTGTTGATGTTGCTTCTCCAACGTCAGTCGAGACTCTACGATCGATCGGCGGTGTCGATGCGATCGTTCATACGGCATCCCTGGCGCATCGGTTTGCAAAAGTAACGGAAGCCGAATTTCGCAGTGTTAATGTCCATGGTGTTGAGAATATTGCAAATCTTGCGGCGGCACTCGGAGCGCGGCATTTCTTGCTCTTTAGCTCTACATTGGTTTACGGGCGGCGAAGGGACAAGACTGTGGTCATCACCGAAGACATGGAATGTCGGCCGGAAGGCATTTATGGCCGGAGTAAACTCGATGGCGAATACGCCGCGCAAAGGGTCTGTGAGCAAAAATCGATCGACCTTACAATTTTTCGGGCGTCCCCGATAGTTGGTGAGGGAAGCAAGGGTAATTTTGCCCGACTTATTGAGGCGATAGATAAGCGAAGATTTGTCATGTTGGGCGATGGGCTCAATCGAAAAAGTCTGATCTATGTTGGCGATGTGGCACGGGCCGCGGTTGCGGTCGTAGCGCGAGGCGGCGACAAGACGCAGGTTTTCAATGTGACCGGTGAAGCTACGACGATGCGCGAACTTGTCCGCAACATCCATGAGAGCCTCGGGCAGAAAGCCGTTCTACCGTTCGCCATCCCGGCCGGCCCGGCCAAGTTCATGATAGATTCCGCGGCGAAGGTATTGCGCCATGACCGATTAAGTAGAATTTCAGCGACATTGGACACATGGCTTAGTGCTGACGTCTACTCGAAAGAAAAGTTCGAGACGATGTATAACTTCAAATCGGAAACCGATATTGCGACGGCAATTAAACTGGAAACCGCATACTATCTAAGGCACAAGTGACAGGACCGATTCTCTTTTTTGTCTGCTTCGTCGCCTCGTTTTTTGGCGTCCTTTGCTTTCGGCGATTGGTCGCAAAAGCTGAGTTGCTCGATATCCCGAATGAGCGAAGTTCGCACATCACGCCAACGCCGCGTGGCGGTGGTGCGGTATTTGTAGTTGTGAGTCTCGCAGCGTACGTGGTGATCTCTTTTTCTTATCCGAATACGTTCTCATGGGGTTTTCTCGCCGGAGCTGTCTTGGTCGTGGTCATCAGCTGGCTTGACGATCTATTTTCGATTTGGTTCGTATGGCGGTTTCTCGCCCATGGCGTGGCTGCGGCGCTATTGATAGCGGATGTCGGCTATTGGCAGAACCTGTACCTTCCATTTGTCTCGCTGCATCTGGATCTCGGCATCTTTGGTTTCGTCGTCACATTTCTTTGGATTACGTGGGTGGTAAACTCCTACAACTTCATGGACGGCATCGACGGCATCGCGGCCCTGCAATCGGTGATCGCGGCGTCAAGCTGGGTTGTCCTCAGCTATTTTTTTGAAATGCCCGCGTTGTATTTCTTTTGCGGTGTTATTGCAGCCTCGAGTCTTGGATTCTTGATACACAACTGGCAGCCCGCAAGGATATTCATGGGTGATGTGGGAAGCGCCTTTCTTGGTTTTGCGTTTGCCGCTATGCCGCTGCTGGCAAAACATGAAACTGATAGACCCGAGTACGACCTTATTGTCGCGGGATTTGTTTTCCTGTGGTTTTTTATTTTTGATTCAGTTGTCACTTTTTTATTGAGGCTGTTTCGAGGTGACAATGTGTTCAGCGCCCACCGAGAACACATCTATCAGAAACTCACACAGTCCGGTATGTCCCACGGCAGAGTTACCGTGATCTATGGGCTTTTGACTTTAGTTCTCAACATATTCGCGGTGACATCGCTTGTACTCTTTCGCGCCGCTAGTTTTGTTATCTTATGTGGTGCGATTTTTCTTACAAGTGTCTTGCTAGTCATTTATCAATCTAGCCGTCCAAAGGAACCCTAAAATGAAATCGGTAAGAAAAAAAGAACCAGCACTGATCTCGTGGAGCTTTGAATCGTTTGGCGCCGTGATCCGCATTGACTCGAATTCCCCGGACTTTCTGGTTCAGGCCGAGGCCGTTGCCCGACATTCATTACTCTCAAATGTCACAACCGTCGCGAACGACCGAAAGCCCGACCAAGTAATCGAGCTTACAAAGTCGAAGAGTGGAAGTTATCGATTCGTCTATAACGGGAAGAGTCTTGCATCGGGCAGATCGCGAAAAAAGCTCTTCAAGTTCTTTGACGCCATCGTTCGTGTTTCGGTCGGAGAGTCGGCTAAGGATCTTGTTTTTGTGCACGCAGGAGCGGTCGGATGGAAGGGGCGCGCGATCTTGCTGCCGGGCGACAGCTTTACGGGCAAATCAACCCTTGTCGCAGCGTTGGTGAAAAACGGGGCCGAATACTATTCTGATGATTTTGCGATCTTGGATCGAAATGGTCTTCTGCAGCCGTTTCCGCGGGTGATCTCAATGCGAACCAACGACGGAAATTTCGTGCCGTACGAGCTTTGCATCGACACGCTTGGAGGTGTAGTCGGAAAGGAGCATATCCCTGTCGGTATGATCTTGTTCACCAAGTATGCGGCAAACAAAAGGTGGAAGCTTAAGCCGCTAACCCCGGGACAGGGCATTCTCGAATTAATTCCTTTTATTTTAACATTTAGACCTCAGACCGAGTTCTCGCTAAAAGTGTTGAATAAAGTGGCTGACAATGCAATAATCGCTTCTAGCTCAAGAGGTAACGCTGAAAATTTCGCCAAAACCTTGTTAGGTTTCTTTGACAAAACGCTCCGCTGAGGTAGAATTGGGGCTGTAATTTGTCTAAAGTTGTATTCCACAAGGTCTTGAAATTCAAAGCCTTAGCTAAAAGATTGATTTGATTTGGAGGATGAAGATGAGTATTAACCCCGTAGCGAGACAAAAGGACTTAGTCGTTCAGGAAATGCCTGACGAAGTCCTTGTCTATGACATGAATACGAATAAGGCACATTGCCTTAATCCGTCGGCGGCTTTTGTTTGGAGAGCCTGCAATGGCAACAACAGTGTCGAAGACATCGTTAGGGACTTTGAGTCAAACGGCAAGGGAAAGGTCACGGAGGATTTTGTTTGGTTGGCCATTGATCAGCTCCACGAGAACTCGCTGCTAGAGAATGAAATCGTGCCGAGATTTGCTGGCCAGTCGAGACGAGAGGTAATCAAAACTATCGGCTTGGCGTCTATGGTCGCGGTGCCGGTGATAGCATCGCTGGTCGCTCCGCAAAATGCTCTCGCAGCAGGCTCTTGTGCCTGCGTCAATCCGGCAGGTTGTGCGGGCCGAGTTAGTTGTCCTTCGACAACCATCTGTAATAGCAGCGGTCAGTGTGCACCAAATTAAGTATCCGTTATTTTTTTCAGTTTGTTTATTGGAGGAGAAAATGAACACAAAACCATTGGCAAGGCAAACAGATCTTGTCGTTCAGGAGACACCTGACGAGGTGCTGGTCTATGATATCCACTCAAGCAAGGCTCATTGCCTCAATCGTTCGGCGGCATTTGTCTGGAGAGCTTGCAATGGCGAAAACAGCATTGCTGACATCGCTCGACAGTTTGAGTTAAACGGAACCGGCAGCGTTTCGGAGGACTTCGTTTGGCTGGCCATTGACCAGTTGCAGGAGAACGCACTGCTTGAGAACGAAATGGCGCCAAGATTCGAGGGCCAGTCACGTCGACAGGTGATCAAGAAGATCGGTTTGGCGTCGATGGTGGCGGTTCCTGTAATCGCATCGCTTGTCGCACCGCAGAATGCTTTGGCGACGGTATCGTGTGCATGTGTCAACGCGGGGGACTGTTTAACGCAGGTGAGCTGTCCTTCGACCAACAATTGCAACGGCAGCGGCCTTTGTGCCCCTTAAGGCAAGTGGGCTTTTGGGCTGACGCGCGACTTGATTATTGTACGCAGCCGTGTAATAATCGCTTCGAGTTTGAAACACACAATTTGATTATCTCTCCGGCGCATTTTTACTAGGTTAGGTGCATGTGCGTCTTGGCGAGTTAAATTATTACATTCTGATTTTTTTTTGGAGGGGAAGATGAACATTAATCCGATAGCCCGTAAAAGTGATCTGGTTGTCCAAGAGACCTCTGGCGAGGTGCTCGTATATGATTTGAAAACAAGCAAAGCTCATTGCCTAAATGGCTCTGCCGCATTAGTTTGGAGATCTTGCAACGGTAGTAATTCGGTTGCGGATATTGTTCGCGAATTCGAATCAACTGGCCTCGGAACAGTCACTGAAGACTTTGTTTGGCTGGCAGTAGATCAACTGAACGAGATCGACCTTCTTGAGAGCAACGTCGCACCGCGATTTAACAGCGTCTCTCGGCGGCGGGCTTTGAAGACTATCGGATTGGCTTCTGCAGTTGCGTTGCCCGTGATCGCCTCGTTGGTGGCGCCACAGCAAGCACTTGGTTCGGTTTCTTGCGCATGTCAAGTCCCTATCAATTGTGCCGCCCTTACCGGCTGTCCGTCGCAGCAAGTCTGCAATACAAACTTTGTTTGTGCTCCCGTTGTTCCCTGATAACAACATTCTTTCGACGTCGGCGTCGTACGCCGAAGAGTAGTGAAGATCGTTCATCTTTGCTACTCTTTTTTTGCCCTATGACGACGGATACACAACGCTGGAATTTGCTTCACCGCAAAGCTCAACAAGCCAAATCCGTCCGTGCCGTCGAGTTGCTCAGGGCAGCCGGAATCGAGCCGATCCTTATAAAGGGAATAGCCGCCGAACAGTATTATCCCGGTGACAGGATCAGGCCCTCCATCGATATTGACTTGGCGGTCGCGGAAGCTGATTTTGAACGGGCAAACCGGCTCAGCCGTTCGGACGCGGCTGAGGGCATGGCGATCGATCTGCACAAGGAACTACGGCATCTTGATACTCTCGAATGGCAAGATCTATTTGAAAGATCAAAGTTGTTGCAATTTGAAAATGGTAGCATCCGCCTTCTTTGTGCCGAGGACAATCTGCGGGTGCTCTGTGTCCATTGGCTTACCGACGGCGGTGTTTACCAAGAGCGGCTATGGGATATCTACTATGCGGTCGCAAACCGCCCGGCCGATTTCAACTGGGATCGATTCCTCGGCGTCGTAAGTGAGCGACGGCGAAGATGGCTTGTCTGCACAGTCGGCCTTGCAGGGCGGTATCTAGGACTGGATCTATCGGATACGCCAATATTGGACGAGGCCTCTAAGCTCCCAAAATGGTTAACAGATGCCGTTGAGCGCGAATGGGGAGACAAGGTAAAGCCTAGACCGTTGGAGGTCAGTCTTAACGACCCCAAAATACTGATCGGCCAGGTCAAGAGGCGGTTTAGGCCGAACCCGATCCGCGCCACGGTTCAGATGGAGGGTAGTTTTGACGCTCGCACACGTTTTTTCTACCGGCTCGGGAATTTCTTTATGCGGATACCGTCCTCATACCGCCGCGTCTCGGAAGCGCTCAGAACAAAATGAGCATCACACTCGCGCTTGAATCAGCAATTGCAGGAGGCAGTATTTCGCTTCTGGACGGCGAAGAAGAGATCGCTCGATGGGTGGGCTCATCCGACGTGTCGAAGGCGGAGGAACTATTGGCCAATATAGACGCGATAGCGAGAGATAGCGGATTAACTCGGCGCGATTTTGATCGAATTGCCGTATCGGCTGGGCCGGGAAGTTTCACGGGTATCAGAATTGGGCTCGCGACCGTCCTAGGTCTGAAAACGGGTCTCGGCGTAAAAATGCAGAGCGTCTCAGCCCTCGAGGCGATTGCCGCGCCCGCCGCGGATAAAGCCGTTGTCGTTGCCGTTCCGATGGGCCGAAATTCGGTTTGCTTGCAGCACTTTTCACAGGGAGCGGCCGATCATCCCTATACCATCGACAATGAGCGTTTTGTCGAACTAATTCGTCAAGATGGTCAAAACAGCTACCTTGTTCACGATACATTGTATTCCGCCGAACTTCAGCTTCCCAGCGTATCGAATTTTGGTTGGAACGTTGCGAGGGCGATCGGAATCTACGCAGTTACGCATCCTGATGTCAGTGTCGAACCGCTATTTATCAGTAAATCCCCTCAATGAACGATAACAACCTCCGCATAAAGCCTATCGACGCCGCGCACATCGGCGAGTTGATCCAGATCGGCGAGGTGACAAATCTCAGTCCATGGAGTTCGCAGGGCTATCTTGAGGAGATGAAAAATCCCGCCTCGATAATGCTTCGGCTCATCGATGAAGAAAATTCGATCATCGGTTTTGTCGTTGGGCGGCTGATCGTCGGTGGCGAGATCGAGGCTCGACTCGATGCCGAGATATAC
The DNA here is from genome assembly GCA_046154245.1 of Pyrinomonadaceae bacterium. Lineage (GTDB taxonomy): Bacteria > Acidobacteriota > Blastocatellia > Pyrinomonadales > Pyrinomonadaceae > OLB17. The sequence goes on along the minus strand of JBJXFZ010000005.1, from coordinate 38,342 downwards.
AACATAGCGGTGACGGAACACAATAGGCGACGGGGTTGCGGGCAGCGACTTTTTGAAGAATTTTTGGCGACGTGCCGAGAAAAGCAAGTCGCCAACATCTGGCTTGAGGTCCGGGAATCGAATGAGAATGCCATAAAATTCTACGAAAAGAACGGTTTCGAGCGTGTCCGGACGCGACCGTCCTTCTATAGAAATCCCCGTGAGAATGCCCATGTTATGCGGCTAAATTTGGAATAGCATTCGGCTTGATAATTTCTATGGATAGGTCTAGAATTGACCTTGAGCACGGAAGAATTAACTAAAATTTAACCGTGCCGTAAAAACTTTGACAAGTGAGGACTATACGCTATGGACATGTCTACGGCTGATCCGGTGAGGGACGAATTGCTAAAGAGCAATCAAGTTTTCAGAGATCTGGTACATCAGCATGACGATTTTGAAAAAAGACTGAGTGAACTCGCACATCTTACATATCCAAACGACGACGAGCAGTTGGAAGAGGTAACACTCAAGAAAAAGAAACTCCAGGTTAAAGACGAGATTTACGCAATGATGCAGCAGCACGCCGTTTCGCATTAGAGAAACGACCGAGGCTGCTAAATTTTTTTAAGGGAAGCGGTTAACGACGATTTGTCGTGACCGCTTTCTTTGTTTGTAGTTGATCGATGCGGATTACGAGCAAATGTTACCCACACCGAATCCATGTATGGCGCCGTTCGTGAGAATAAAGACCCTGGCATTTGAAGACACGGGCCTCGCGACTGCAAACTCGTCGTCTCCGAGGTTTAGTTGGCCAACCGTTTTCCCGGAGTTGATATCGATAAGATGAGCGCCGTGCTCCTCATAACCCGAGACAAGCGCAAACTTGTCTCCTATGACGCCGATCTGCGACACGCGCTCATTCAAACGCTTCTTCCAAGCGATGTTACCGCTTCGGCCGGAAAATAGGTAAACGAAATTGTCGTTCGATGCGGCCAGCAAGTTGCCGCCGACCTCGACAATCGCCGATATCTTTCCGCCGCTTTTGAAATTCCAGTTTGCCTTGTCGCGTCTTCCCAGCGAAGTCACGTTCCCGCGTTCATCACCGGTGAAGACATCGCCGGTGATCTCGCCGACTGCAGTCGGTGCGAACTGCATCTTCTTAACCGCGATGATCTCGCCACTCACGAGCGAGACCGTGAAAACCTGCTTTGCAGATGAGGCTACATAAACATTCGTGTGGTTAAATCTCGGTTCACCGACAAATCCCTCGGCAAGCTCGCGCCTCCATTTCGCCGCGCCGGTTTTCGCGTCGAAAGCCTCGATCGCACCTCTGCTCGTAATGGCAATGACCGAATCTGTACCGAGCCCGAGCGAGTAACTTTCGGCGTCGGGAAGTTTCACGCTCCAAAGGGTAATACCTGTCTCTAGGCTCAAGAAACGCACTGTGCCGCCCCCCTTGCCCGAATCCGCATTCAGCGAGGTCGTGACCAGAAAAACGCCGCCGTTGCCGACAAGCACATTCGACGCGATCTCACCGCCAAGTTCCGTGGCCCACAACTTTTTACCGTCTACTGAGAACGCCTCAACTTTGGCACCGCCGCCGCCGACGATGACGTGAGTAGCGTCGGCCGCCACCGTTCTGCCGTCATCAACAGGGAAGCTCCAGCATTTTGAGAGGGTCACCTCACCGTTCGATCCCTTAGAACCGTCAACGGAGGTCTGTGCAAATGCAGGCAAAACAGCCGTGATGGCAAGAACGAAAGCGAGGGCAATGGTTTTGGGATACCTTACGGAGTACATCAAAAATCCTTTTATCGCGTGTGTGCAAGCTCGATTTTAACACAGGCACATGGCGTGTTATATTGATGCTGATACTTGAAATGAGGTTCGACTCTTTTCGTCTTAGGTCTCGGGCCTTTGGCTCCTGACTTTGGCCAATACCGCAGATCAAAGACCGAAGACCCACAACCAAAGACTAAAGATCTAATTTACACAAAAGAGGAAACTATTATGTCATTTAACAAAATTATCATCGTCGGCAACCTTGGCCGCGATCCCGAACTACGTTACACGCCGCAAGGCGCCGCCGTCTGCAGCTTTTCGATGGCGACGAACGAAAAGCGCCGCGACAAGAGCGGCGAGATGCAGGATACAACTACTTGGTTCAAGGTAACGCTCTGGCGCGAGCGTGCCGAAACGGCCGCAAAGTACCTCACAAAGGGTTCTCCCGTTTATATCGAGGGGCGTCTGCGAATCGAGGAATGGACCGACCGCGACAATAACAACCGCTATACTCTCGACGTGCAGGCCACCGACATGCAGTTCATCGGCTCGCGTGCCGACGGAGCAAGCGGAGGCGGAGATTACGGCCACCACGAAGACGAGCCTGCTTACAGCGGAGCACCGCCCTCGGCCAGCTCAACCGCCAGCGCCGCATCAAGCGGTGCAGCAACACCAAAATCGGCCCCGGTCGCCCCGGCCGCCGGAGACGACGATATACCGTTCTAACGAAGTAGCCACGAATCAACGCGAATATGCGGATTCCCGCAATTTCGTGTGGTTTCGTGGCTAACTTTTCTTAAACCCACTCGCCCATTTTGCGAAATTTGTTATAGCGGTTGTCGAGCAAGGTCTTTGTGTCGTGGGCGGAAAGCTCGCGTAAGCTGCGCGTGATCGCTTTTTTGAGGTTGTGGGCGATTCTGTCATATGCGGCCAGGGCTTTCTTGTCGTTGCCAGAATCAGAACTGGGGGCAGCAATGGTCCAAGGCTTTTCTTCTGGGACGATCTCGTCGATGATCTCGAACTTTTTCAGCTCCGATGCTGTGAGACGCATTACCTCGGCAGCCTGAGGCGCTTTCGCGGCGTCCTTGAAGAGAATCGCCGCACACCCCTCGGGTGTGATGACGCTATAGACCGCATTCTCCATCATCAATACACGGTCGCCGATGCCGATGGCAAGCGCTCCACCTGAACCGCCCTCGCCGATCACGACGACGATTACGGGAACCTTCAACAGGGCCATTTCGCGGAGGTTAAAAGCGATCGCCTCTGCCTGCCCACGCTCCTCGGCGTCAATACCGGGATATGCCCCCGGCGTGTCGATGATCGTAATAATTGGGCGGCCAAACTTCTCGGCGAGCTTCATCACGCGAAGCGCCTTGCGATAGCCTTCGGGCTTGGACATTGCAAAGTTTCGATGGCGGCGCTCGTTGATGTCGCGGCCCTTCTGCTGACCGATGACGCAAACCTCTTGGCCGTCAAGCCGCGCAAAGCCCGTGATCATTGCCGGATCGTCCCCAAATCGGCGGTCGCCGTGAATCTCCACAAAATCGGTGAAGATCGTCATGAATAGATCCATCGCGTACGGCCGGTCAGGATGCCGGGCCATTTGCACTCGTTCAAATGCAGGTGTGGACATAGGTCAATGATAACTCAAATTGCACAAGCCCGCGCATAAGCAAGGGCGATAGCGAGACGTTGAATGTTTCGCCCTTGCTTACACGCGGGCTTGTGCAACCTAGTGACTCCATTCAACGACGCATCCGCGATCTTCAAGCTCCTTTTGAAGCTGACGACTTGGAGCGACGGCGATGCCCTCAGACTGCAGTTTTACTCGCGTACCGCCTGCGGCCACCGCCAAGAAGACGCTGCAATTGCCGCGCTCGCGTTCGAGTAGGTAAAACAGGTTGACGAGAAATTCCTCTGCATCGCCGTTTAGTTTTGGCAAGGTGATATGAAGCTCACGCGAGCGAGCCGCGAGAGCGTCGTCCAGCGACTTGAGATCGCTGATACGCAAGGTCGGTTCCTGGCCCTCGGCGGCTTCGATCGTGCCCTCAGCGATGACTAGCTCGTCATCTAGAAGAAACTGAGTTAGTTCGGGCAGAACATTGCCCATAACTACGCCCTTGATGCCGCCGGAACGGTCTTCGAGACGAAGGGTGCAAAACCGGTTCCCTCGTTTGCTGACCCTTATCTGGCACATACTGATCATCCCCGCGAGCTTTATCGTCTGACCGGCAACGAGATCCCCGTAGTCGGCGAGATTCCTTAGCCGAGCTGCAGTAAGCATCGACTGATAATCGTCGAGCGGATGCGTCGATAGATAGAAGCCTACCGCGTTCTTTTCGCGTAAAGCCACCTCGGCCTGTGACCAGGGCGAAACGTCCGGCAACTGATCAGTTATCGAATCTTCGGTCTCGACTGCACCAAATAATGCGTTCTGTCCGCGCATGCGATCCTCGGAGGCTCGCTGACCCTGGGCGAGGGCAGATTCGATCGCAGCGTGAAGCTGCGCGCGCCACGTGCCGGCCAATTTTCCTTGCGGCATCATCGAGTCAAATGCACCGGCCGCGATCAGACTCTCAAGGCCACGGCGGTTGACGGCACCGCTCCCGAGTCGTGAACAGAACTCAAACAGGGAAGTGAATTTGCCGGTCTTTCTCGCCTCGACGATCGCCTGAACACTCGAGGCCCCCATGCCTTTTATCGCGGTCAAACCATATCGAACCGTGTCGTCGACCGGCGTAAAGCCTTCGCCACTCACATTCACGTCCGGCGGCAAGAGCGAAAGCCCCATCGACTTCAACTCGGTCGAATACTTATAGACCTTTGCACTGTCTTGAGCTTCGTGCGAGAGAACGGCAGCGTAAAAATAAGCTGGATAATGCGCCTTTAGGTACGCCGTCTGAAACGCGAGCACGGCATAGGCCATCGAGTGGCTGCGGTTAAACCCGTAATCGGCAAACTTAGCCATCAGGTCAAAGATCTCTTTTGCCGTCTTTCTGTGAATGCCGTTTTTGATCGCTCCACTTATGAACGTCTCTTCATGGACGGCCATTTCCTCGATCTTTTTCTTGCCCATCGCGCGCCGCATAAGATCGGCCTGACCGAGCGAATAGCCGGCGAGCTTTTGGGCTAACTGCATTATCTGTTCCTGATAGACGAGCACTCCGAAGGTCTTTGAAAGGATCTCCTCCATTTCCGGTAACAGATACTCGACGGGTTTTATGCCGCGATGACGATCGATAAAATCGTCGATCATTCCGCCGTCTAGCGGACCGGGTCGATAGAGCGCATTCAGCGCGGATAGATCTTCGAGTTCTTTCGGCTGCAGGCGCCGGCACATGTCAGCCATGCCCGAGGATTCAAACTGAAAGATCGCTTCGGTTCGTCCATGGCCGAAAAGCTCCATCGTCTTTTCGTCGTTTGTCGGGATCTTTGTCCAGTCGATCTCAACTCCGAGCCTATCTTTCATCGAGGCCAGAGTATCGGCAATGATCGTCAGGGTCGTCAGACCGAGAAAATCCATTTTTAGCATCCCGACCTTTTCAAGATCATTCATCGGATACTGGCTCGTAAATTCGTCTCGGTCGTTGGTCTTAACGGGGACGAGTTCATGCAGCGGTCTCGGACTGATTACGACGCCGGCGGCATGAACCGAAGTGTGACGCGAGCAGCCCTCGAGTTTGAGTGCGAGATCAACAAGTTCTTTAACCTGTTTGTCCGATTCGTATGCCTTTTTAAGCTCCGGAACCGTCTCGAGCGCCTGCGAGATGCTAACATTACGCCCGCGTATCGGCGGCGGTATCATCTTTGCAATTCGCTCGACAGCTCCAAACTCCATGCCCAGGGCTCGGCCGACATCCTTGATGGCCGCCCTCGACGCCATTGTCCCAAACGTAATGATCTGGCAAACGGACTCCTGCCCGTAAAAATCGGTAACATGGCTGATCACGTCGCCGCGGCCGCGGATGCAAAAATCGATATCGATATCCGGCATCGAAATGCGTTCCGGATTTAGAAAGCGCTCGAATAGCAGGTCGTACTGCAAAGGATCAACGTCCGTTATTCGCATCACATAGGCAGCGAGCGAACCGGCAGCCGACCCGCGACCTGGGCCCACGGGGATGCCCTGATCCCGCGCGTACTTAATGAAATCCCAAACGATCAGGAAGTACCCGGCGAAACCCATCTTCTTGATCGTCGCGATCTCGATGTCGAGCCGCTCGCGATACTCATCGATAGTGTGAACAAGTGTTCCGTTGTCAATTCGGGGTTGCCATTCGTCTCGCAGGCGCTCGTCAAAACCTTCGTCCAGCACCTGTTCGAAATATTCGTCGGCAGTCATCCCTCTAACGGGAATAGGATAGTTTGGCAGCTGTCGGACGTCGTCTCCCTGTGGAATCTCGAGCTCGCAGATCTCGGCGATCTTGACCGTGTTCGTAAGTGACTCGGAAAGCTCGTCGCCAAAGATCTGCCACATCTCGTCGGTCGAACGGAGATACTGTGACGATTTAGATTCGTCGTCGTAACCGCCGACGGTTCGTCCTTCACCGATCGCAACTAACAATTGGTGGGCGCGGGCGTCATCTTTATTCAGGTAGAGGACATCATTTGTCGCAACGAGGGACAGGTCAGCGTTTGTCGCGAGTTCGACAGTTTGCTTCGTCAGCCTACCGCCATCGTCCCCGTCCTGTATTTCAAGATAGAAATTATCTTTGCCAAATATGTCTGCGAGCGCTTGTGCATTCACCAGAGCCCTTTTTTGATCGTCGTTTGCCAGGAAATGACCGACGGTGCCTAAACGGCCGGCGGAGAGCGCGATCAAACCTTTGCTGCGCTCGGCAAGGAGATCGAGGTCAATTCGAGGCTTATAATAAAAACCTTCCGTAAACGCCATTGACGCTAAATAGGCGAGGTTATGATAGCCCTCGAGATCGCGAGCGAGAAGAACAAGATTGTAGTAGGCCCGTTCGCCTGCCGGAACCGCCGACGAGCGTTCATGCCGGCTGCCAAGCGTCAGAAAGGCTTCGTAACCGATGATCGGTTTGACGCCGGCGTAACGCATCGCGTTGAAGAAAGACACGGCGCCGTACATGTTCCCGTAGTCTGTGACGGCACACGCCTTCTGATCGAGTTCGTTAAGGCGGGCGGCGAGTGGCTTTAGTTGGATTGTGCTTTGCAACAGGCTATAATCGGTGTGAACGTGCAGGTGAACAAAGTCCTTTGAGCTAAATTTTGCCCCCGATTTTTGTGCCATATATGAAGAAAGTTTATCTCGAAACTTTTGGCTGTCAAATGAACGTCTCCGATTCGGAGCGTATTGCGACAACACTTGCTCGCGACGGTTTTGAGATGACGGCGGATGAATCCGCGGCGGATGTCGTCATCTTCAATACGTGTTCAGTTCGCGAGAAGGCCGAGCACAAACTTTACACTCGCGTCGGCCATATTCGACACGCGACGCGCAAAAAGCCGGTTGTCGGAGTAATGGGATGTGTTGCCCAACTCGAGGGCGAGACGCTGTTCAAGAAGATCGCGGGCGTCGATTTTGTGCTCGGAACTCGGGCTGTCGGACGCGTCTCAAAGGCTGTGAATGAGACGCTTGGCGGCAGATCGGATTATGTCGATGTCGCTGAAAGGGAAGATGAGTACGATTGGACGGTCGCGGACACACACAGACACTCTCCGTATGTTGCCTTCTTGCCGATCATCGAGGGCTGTAATAAGTTTTGCACGTATTGTATCGTGCCATTCTCAAGGGGCAGGGAACGGAGCCTGCCGGCCTCTGAGATTGTCGGGCAGGTACTTGAACTTCGGCAAAAAGGCGTGAAAGAAGTTCATCTTATCGGTCAAAACGTAAACAGCTACCGCCCCGAAACCGACTCAGGGATCGAGAACTTTGCAGGGAAGTCGCCATTCTCCCGGCTTTTGCGTGGCGTTGCAGCGACCGGAATCGAGCGAGTTAAGTTTACGACCTCATTTCCCCGCGATTTTCGCGACGATATCGTCGATGCGCTCGAAGAGTACGAAAATTTGTGTAACTGGGTGCATCTGCCCGTGCAATCAGGCTCGAATCGCATCCTTAAACACATGAAACGCGGCCACACGGTCGAAAGCTACATGCGAAAGATCGATCGCCTCAAGGCGTCGAGCCGCGATATCGCGCTTACAACGGACATAATCGTCGGTTTTCCCGGCGAAACCGAAGCTGATTTCCTAGATACCGTACGCTTGGTTGAGTATTCCGGTTTTGACATGGCGTATATCTTTAAGTACTCTCCGCGTCCAGAGACGCCCGCATTCGCGATGCCGGACACTGTTTCGCCGGCTGAGAAGACGCTTCGGTTCTTGGAACTCGAGAGTGTCCAGAAACGGCTTCAGTCCAAGAGTTTACAGCGATATCTTAATCAATCGCTTAAGGTTCTGGTTGAAGGGCGATCAAGCCGCTCAGAATCGGGGCTAACTGGCCATTCGACGTGTCATAAGGTCGTTAATTTCGAAGGCACGGCGGATATGCTGGGCAAGATTGTTGACGTAAAAATAAGCGAGATCAAATCTAATTCATTATTCGGTGAGGCTCAGGGGTAACAAATGAAAAACGGCAACCTGGTTGAGGTAAAGATCGGGGCTCTCATAATGGACCCAAATACGAATACGCCAATTGTGGTGCTTAAAGGTATAAACACGGAAGCAGTTTTGCCCATTTGGGTAGGTGCCTTTGAGGCGAATGCTATAGCTCTGGAGATCGAGAAGGTCGTCCCTCAGCGCCCGATGACGCACGATCTGCTTAGAAACGTCATTATCGAGTGTCAACTCTCAGCCCTGAGCGTCGTTATTACCGACCTGTCGGAGAACACATTTTACGCCCGCATTGAACTCAAAGATAAGAACGACGAGCCTGTGATGCTCGATGCACGCCCGTCGGATGCGATAGCCCTTGCATTGCGGCTTGATTGCCCCATATACGTCGAGCAAAAGGTAATCGACCTTTCTGCGGCGAATCAGCCGTCGGAAGCATCCGATGCGGATGACGTACCGACCGACGACTGGCCGGAGCTAATTGGCTGACATCTTCGGCATACCTTTGGGGTTACATAATCTCTATTATCGGACGCAGCGGCTATATGCCGACGTCCCCTTAAATCCGCGAATATGGACGACTTCCCGTTTTGACAGTTTATCCTCAAAAAGCTATGATTGTCGTTTTGTTATCTGTCTAGGATTTCAATAATTTAGCACTAACTAAAGGAAGGAGTTACGTAAATTTTGAGTAACGGAAATTTTTTATTCACATCTGAATCAGTCACTGAGGGACATCCGGATAAGATCGCTGATAATATCTCGGACGCGATCCTCGACGCGATCCTTGAACAGGACCCGACGGCTCGGGTTGCGTGTGAAACGCTTGTAACCACTGGCTTGGCCGTCGTCGCTGGTGAGATAACGACTACCGCAAAGGTCAATTACAAGGCGATCATCCGCGATACGATCCATGAGATCGGGTATAACGACGCAGAATTTGGCTACGATTCGAACACCTGCAGCGTAATTGACGCAATAGGGACACAATCTCCGGACATCGCCCAAGGCGTTGATACCGGCGGGGCTGGCGATCAGGGTTTGATGTTTGGCTATGCGTGCAACGAAACGCCTGAGCTGATGCCCATGCCGATCCAGATGGCTCACAACTTGACGCGCAAATTGAGCGAAGTTCGCCGCGACGGCACGATTCCCTACCTCCGTCCGGACGGAAAATCACAGGTTTCGATCGAATACCGCGACGGCCGCCCCTTTCGTGTCGAAGCCGTCGTTATCTCGACACAGACTGCCGATCTCGACATTGAGGACATCCGTTCCGACATTATGGAGAAAGTTATTAAGCCCGTTATTCCGGCAGAGCTTCTCGACGAGAACACTAAATATCACATCAACCCGACCGGAAAGTTCGTGATCGGCGGCCCAATGGGCGACGCGGGCGTCACGGGACGCAAGATCATCGTCGATACCTATGGCGGCTACGCTCCACATGGCGGTGGTGCCTTTTCGGGCAAAGATCCGACAAAGGTCGATCGTTCGGCGGCATATATGGCTCGCTACATTGCAAAGAATGTTGTTGCGTCCGGTTTGGCCGATAAGTGCACGGTCCAGTTGGCATACGCCATCGGTGTTGCTGAGCCGGTTTCCGTGCTTATCGACTCGCACGGCACAGGCACTATCGACGACGAGCGAATATCTGATATCGTGCGTGAGAATTTCACACTCACGCCGAAGGCGATAATCGAAACTCTCGACCTTCGCAGGCCGATATACAAAGCGACCGCTCGCTTTGGCCACTTCGGTCGGGTAAACGACGAATTTTCTTGGGAGAAAACTGACAAAGCTGAGGTTTTGAGAACCGCAGCGGAAAAAGGAATAGGAACAAATGGCTAAAGAAGGAATATCAGTGCAATACGACATTAAAGACATCAATCTCGCTCCGGAAGGCAAACAGCGCATCGAGTGGGCCGACCGTGAAATGCCGGTTCTACGGCTTATTCGCGAGCGTTTCGAAAAGGAAAAGCCGCTTACGGGTGTGAAGATGGTCGCTTGTGCGCATATCACCACCGAAACGGCGAACTTGGCCCGCACCTTTCAGGCAGGCGGAGCCGAAGCTCTACTGATCGCGTCGAACCCGCTTTCGACCCAGGACGATGTCGCCGCTTCCCTCGTGGCTGACTGGAACATCCCGGTCATGGCGATAAAGGGTGAATCAACAGAAACTTACATTCGGCACGTTAAAGCGGCACTTGATACAAATCCAAACCTGATCATCGATGACGGCTCAGACGTCGTCGCGACAATGATCAAGGAAAAACCCGAGCTCATCCCGAACCTGATCGGCACGACCGAAGAAACGACGACCGGAATTGTCCGCCTCAAAGCGATGGTCAACGCCGGCGTGCTCACCTTCCCTTCTATCGCGGTAAACGACGCCCAGACAAAGCATTTCTTTGATAATCGTTACGGTACGGGCCAGTCGACGCTCGACGGCATTATCCGCGCGACCAACATCCTGCTCGCCGGCAAGACCCTGGTTGTGGTCGGCTACGGCTGGTGCGGCAAAGGTGTTGCGATGCGGGCCCGCGGCATGGGAGCTAACGTCGTGGTAACCGAGATCGACCCGATCAAAGCTATCGAGGCCGTTATGGACGGCATGCGTGTGCTGCCGATGAAGGATGCCGCCAAGATCGGCGACTTCTTCGTCACTGTGACCGGCAACCGCCATGTCATTGACCGAGAGCATTTTGAAGTCATGAAAGACGGGGCTATTGTCTGCAACAGCGGTCACTTTGACCTTGAACTCAACCTTGACGCTCTCCGCGATATATCACAGCCTGCTGTGAAGCGGCGTCCGTTTGTCGAAGAATACCGCTCAAAAGACGACAAAAAGTCGGTTATAGTGCTCGGCGAAGGCCGTCTTATCAACCTCGCCGCCGCCGAAGGCCACCCCGCGAGCGTAATGGATATGTCATTCGCTAATCAGGCCTTATCTGCGGAGTATTTAGTCAAGCAGAAAGGCAATCTCGGCGCCGGCGTTCACGTGCTGCCCGCCGAAGTCGATCAGGAGATCGCGTCCCTGAAACTCCGCGCCATGGGCGTCAACATCGACACGCTCACGCCGGAAATGCTTGAGTACATGACTAGCTGGGAAACGGGAACGTAATCCTTCGCTGAATTGAGAAGATAGATAACAGAATGGCCTCGTCGAGATTCGGCGAGGTCATTTGTTTAGTATTTCAAACAAAAAAGTTCCGCCATTGCTGGCGGAACTTTTCCTCTTTGAGAAGACCGGATGTCTGCTTCAAGTTGTTGAAAAAGCAGAGGTTGGAAGCCATCGAACTCTCTTGCCCGTGTTTCAGGCTCGATCTTCTTGTAACTTCTTTGCCACACCTACGAGGTTAGCTGCCGGGCTAGGGACGAAAGATATCCCTTCATAACATTAATGATTCGCCCCGTCCCGATTAATATCGGGAATTGGTTCCCCCGCCCCCGACTCGTGTCGGGATTCGGCGATCAACTTTTCAACAATTGAAATAATAGCAGCAATACCGCCCTATTTCAAGGATATGACGCACGAAACGCGAAAAAGGTTTGCAAAGGTCTCGGCTTTGCGCGTGTGAGCAGGCGATGCCGTTGTCACTGTTCTACGGTAGCCCTTGCTAACACGCGGGCTACGGACACGGCTATCGGCCCGCAGGAAATATCTGATAAAGCAGCAGATACACGATAACGCCGGTCGCGGAAACGTAAAGCCACACCGGAAAAACCAGCCGTGCGAGCTTGCGGTGCGAGTCGTAACGCCCTTTAAGAGCCCGCCAGAGCGTTGCGATCACAAAAGGAGCGACGAGTGCCGCGAGGACCGTGTGCGAGGTCAAGATAGTGAAGTAAATTGGCCGGATGACGCCCTCACCGGTAAATTTTGTCGGGCCGAGACCGAAATAGTACGTACGAACGGCGTGATGAGTCAAATAACTAGCCAGAAAGAGCGCCGACACAGCAGATGCCGATAGCATACAGAGTCGATGTTCGGCCGTACGCCGGCGCATGATGAAATAAAAGCCCGTGATCAAAAAGAGGCCGCTGAGGGCGTTGAGCGAGGCGTTTAGATGCGGAAAGATCTGGAGCATCTCAATCGGCTATTGCCAGAACCCTAATAACAAAAACAGGACGATCCAAATGGCGCCCATAAAGTGCCAATACCACCCTATGACCTGCGCGAGGGCCTTGCGTTTGCCGATGGCCTCGATGTTAGCGGTCGGATGCCAAACACGCAACAAAATTGAACCGAGCGCGACGATACCGCCGATTACGTGAACTGCGTGAACGGCAGTCAGAATATAGAAAAATCCGGCGTATGGATTTCCCTGCATGTAAAGCCCCCGTTTGGTAAGTTCGAGCCACGAGAGGATCTGCGAAGAGATGAAAGCCGCGCCCAGAACCGTCGTGACAACGAACCATTTCTTCGCCACTTCCCGCTGATCGCTATCGAGCCTTACTTTTGCGCGAGCGTAGGTAACGCTGCTAGCGAGAATAATCAACGTGCTTAACCAGACCTGGATCGGGAGCGCGAAAGGCTGCCACTCCAACGATCTATTTGTCGCAAGCACAATGTACGCTGCCATGAGACCGCCGAACGTCATCGCGACGACCAGCAACAAAAAGCCGGTGAGCAAGCGAGATTTTTCGGGAATGAAGCGTGTGTCGTCAGCCAGATCGTCGTCGTTCGGACCGTTGCTGCCAGGCCCGCCGCGGCCGCGATCACCACCGCCCGGTGGATTTGATCCGCCAAGTGTGCCGGTTCGCCGGCGGAGCGTTTCTTCGGCTTCAACTATGGTTTCGGCTGTTCCGACTTCCATAAAACTACCTTTTATCGGCGACCATCAGGATGAACAGGAGCGGCAGATAGATGACCGAAACGAGAAGAAGTTTCTTTGCACTTTCGTTGGTCCGTGCGCGTGCGGTGCGAATGCTCGCCCATAACATCCAGACGCCGAGCAATGACGCTCCGACAAGAAAGATGATTCCCGAAATGCCAAAAAAGAACGGTGCGAGACTGACCGGCAAAAGCATGATCGAGAACATAACGATCTGTCGTGCGGTGATGCGCCCCGACGGTTCGACAACCGGAAGCATGAGGATGCCGGCCTTTGCGTACTCCTCGCGATACATCCAGGCGATCGCAAGAAAGTGCGGAAACTGCCATAAATACTGCATCGCAAAAAGAGCCCACGCGGTCATCGAAATTTCATTCGCCGCAGCCGTCCACCCCATCAAGGGCGGCAAGGCACCGGGCAAAGCACCTATCGCAGTCGATGCCGACGTTCGAGTTTTTAGCGGTGTGTAAACCAGAACGTACCCGACGACGACGATAAGGCCGAGAATCGCAGTGAGAACATTTACAGCGAGCAGAAGATAAACTTCGGCGATAACACATTGTGCTACGCCGAAAAAGAGCGCCTCGTAGGACGTGACTTTCCTTGTCGGGAGCGGTCTCGTCGCGGTGCGCTCCATGAGTTGGTCGAGGTCGCGTTCCCAAAATTGATTCAGCGTAGCGACGCCAAAAGCGAGCAATGTGATCGCTATCACAGAGTTGGCGAAGAGTATCCAGTCAAATGGAGCTGAACTGCCGAGATAGAAGCCGGCGGCCGAGGTTAACACAAGCAAGAAAGCAATGCGCGGCTTTGTCAGTTCTAAAAACGCAACGATGCGCTCTCGCACACCGACGTTCCTTTGTTCGTTCATCTCAGCCGTAACTGTGTCCATATCCGACAAACTCTTTAATGTGCAAGGATAGCGTCAAACGGCTATAAATCAAAGTTTGACGCAATTACGAACGGTGCTTTTGGCGTAAAGCTGAACTTATTTACGCCCGAGATGACAAGCTACAAGGGCTTACGTTATCCTTTCTCTAGTAAATGTCTGCTGTTGAGGAAACATTGAGTACAAAGCCTGCCCGTACAGGTACACATGGCAAGTCGGCGCCGCTCGTGAACCGTGTGCTGGATTTCATCAGTTCGGTGCGCGTCGGCGTTGTGCAACTTGTGATTCTGGTTATCTTGTCGATGATCGGGATGCTCGTCATGCAGCAGAACGTCCAAGGGTTTGAAGCGTATTATGCCTCGCTGACCCCGGCGGAAAAGATGGTCTTCGGTCGGCTCGGTATCTTTGACATCTATCACAGTTGGTATTTCAATGTCCTGCTGTTGAGCCTTTCGCTCAATATCGTCCTCGCCTCGATCGACCGCTTCCCTTCCGCCTGGGATTACATCGTCAAACCCAAACTGACGGCGACGCGCGACTGGCTGCTCGGTCGGAAAGATAACACAACTATCAGACTCGCTGCGGAAGCGGACGCAGTTGCGAAGATCAGTACGGCGTTTCAGAAGGCCGGCTTTAAGCCGAAGGTAACGACCGCAGAGACGACAGAGTACGGCACCGACAGCGAAGGCCGGAAAGATTTCTCAAATATCCTCACAAAGCAATCAACGATCATCTTCGGTGAAAACGGTAAGTGGAATCGGCTCGGCGCCTACGTCATACATGTGTTTTTGCTAACGCTTTTCTTGGGACATTTCGTCGCCCTAACGACTGGGTTTGACGCAAATGTCAGAATGACGCCGGGCCAAATTACGAACGAGATTCAGATAGAACAGTTTGACCTCGACAAAAAGCTCCAGTACAGCGCGCAGCTTCCCTTCTCGATGGAATGCACCGACATTCAACAGACGCTGATCCGCTCCGACGGCGGCATCGACGTCAGCAACACGCTCGACTGGCGGACGCAGATGAAGGTCAACGACCCCGAATACGGAACATTTATCGCTGACGTGAGCATGAACAAACCGCTCGATTACCGCGGCTATCGGTTCTTCCAAGCTCAGACGATCCCGTTTGGCAGTGCGCGCAAGATCACACTTGATGTGACGCCGGAGAAAGGCGGCGAGACGCAAAAGATCAACATCGACCGAAACGGCTCGGCGAACTTGCCGGATGGAACCGCGGTCGAGTTTGCAGAGTTCACGCCCGACTTTACGTTTGGTAAGGACGGCCAACCCGACACGCGGAGCGGGGAATATAATCAGCCCGTCGCTGTGCTGAACATTACACCGCCGGGCGGCGACCGGACCCGCGTGTTCGCTTTCGGTTCGGGCATTGCCGACAACATTCCGGTCGGCGCGCCAAAGGCCGGCTACAAATGGCGGCTCGCCGAGTTTGAAAAATCCCCGCTCGCACACGTCCTATCGATCAAATACGACCCGTTCAGCGCCTCGTTCGTCGCCTGGTATATCGGAGGCTTTGGGTTATGCGGCGCTCTGATGTTCGTATTCTTTTTCTCGCACAAGCGAGTTTGGGCCCAGATCGAGAAAATGGAGGACGGCACGACCGAGGTCGTTCTCGCCGGCGACGCGAACCGCAACAACTTCGGTTTTGCCGATACGTTCAAAAGGATCACCGATGCGATTCAGAGGTGATTATGGATACGAGGGCTTTATTGAAGTCGGATTACTTAAAACCGTGTGTCTGAGTCCTGTGGACACATGATAGCTGAACATAGATTGACAACATCTTACATTTGAGATAGTGTCGCGGTAGATTTCTAGTACTGGCACCGAGTTTTTTTGTTTTCGAGATACATCAAATCTTGAATTCCGCAGGAGTTAGTCACTAAATGAAAATCAGTTCCCTTTTCTTTACGATAGTTTATGGCGTTAGCTTTTTGCAGCACGGCTGCGAGAAAGCTAACAACCCAAATCAATCATCTGCGAACAATCAGAATATAACTATCGCCTCGGCTAGTCCCACGCCGTCGCCGCCAACTGCAACTTCTGGTCCGAATCAAAGTATTGTAGAGGATGGGGCGGATGCCAATGTTGCTAGACGTTCCTCCGAACTTCAAGAGCGATGTCAACATACTCCGGTTGAAAAAATAAAAGCTATACCAACGGAAGGAGCGGCGCCCCTGACGGTTACTTTTGATGGCAGTTTATCGTATGACCCAGACAAAACAGATATTGTTAGGTGGCAATGGGGATTTAGCGATGGGACGCCTAACCTGATTGGCGGCAAAAAGATCCGGCACACTTTCAGAAAGCCTGGTACATACGTTGTTCTTCTTACCGTGACTAATCGAAATGGGGAGAAAAACAGTGATTGTGGACATAAAGAATCCGTAAAAATAACAGTTTCAGCATTATCCGACAACCCAAAAACAAAAGGTGTAAATAACGATTCACAGACGACGAACTAATTTAAGGAGACAAAATGAAAATCAAACAACGCACAAAAGTTCGATTTCAATACAAAGAAGTCGTGCAAAAATTCGTCGCAATGGTGATGATTCTCGCCTTCACATTGACAATCTGTGTCGTTCCTTCGACGGGAGCTAAAACCAGAACCTCAAAAAAGCCAAACACTTTGGCGAATCGTTCGGTTAAGCCTTCGCAACAACCAGAGAAGGGTTTGAACGACCCGAACCTGGATACGATCACCGTCACGAATCACAATGTCGGAAACTTCAATAAAGGATTTGCCGGTGACGGCGCGGTTTCGGCAATATCCAGTAATCCATTTTACAAGCTCGATGTAATAGCCAAAACGGGCGTCGCAGGATTTACCAGTGTCCTTTCAGGATCGACTGTAAGCGGCAATGGATCGGTGTTGTTTGCAGGAAGCACTGCTCAAGGTGCAACTGTCTTTGTCGGGGATTCTGTCAATCCTGCCCGTCCGATAGCAAATCCTACTACAGGTGCCGTTTATGGCGGAGCTGTGCAACTAACGGACAACAACAAGTCAATCTCATGGTTTAGTGTACCAGGCGCTCAATCCCTTATAGTCAGAGATTCGCTAGTTCCGAGTGTTGCGCCACTGGTGGCAACCAACCTAGCCAGCGCGGCTGACCGATTTGACCAGGTAAATGCTTTTGCAAGCGTCAACCGATTTGCCCAGCCGGTCTTCAGCGGCGTTCGCAATAATGCAGTCACAATGGTAAGTGGTTATAGGTTTGGTTATACGTTTTTGAAGACCTACGCAGCAGGAAACGGCGGCACCCTCAGGCCGATGGTATCGGACAATGGAGTGGTTGTTGTACGAGAAATCGAGGCCGGACAAGTCCAGAGACTCGTCCTATTTAACTATGGCTTGGTCGGGATAACTCAGACAATCGCGGATGAGAATCGTTTCAACAGTATCGGCACGAGCCCGGGAATTAGCGATGAAGGAAGTGTAGTTGTATTTCAGGGAGATTTGAAACCTGATGGTGGCAGCACGACCTACAACAGCCATTATCAAACAACTTCTGGTCCCGGTATTTTTGCCAGTATAGATGTGGGCGGCGGTGACCGGCAACTAAAGAGGTTAGCCGGAATACAATCGGAAGATTTATCCTCAACTACGGTTGATGGAGACGGAATTTGTGAGGTGAATGAGGTTTGTATTAAGGACGAACTCGGTTACGACGCAACCGGTTTGCCAATCAGGTTCGACATTTTTGACCCTAATACAAGGGTCGGAGTGGCACGTTTGGAATTGGGCACGCCTAGTTTAGATGATGATAGCTTTGTTGCAACTTTTGCTGCTACGCCAAGTGCGGCAAGTCCGTCTGCTTTATTCTCAAATCAAACCGGACTTTGGACTATTCGCACAGATGTTAAGTATGCGCCCGCCCCGATGATCGGCTTTGATTTCTCAGTTGCTAAAGTCAAACCCGTTATTCAGATTAACGACACGATTGACGGTTCTATCGTACAGCAAATTGGCATTTATGACCCAATTTCCAATGCTACAAACGACGACTCCGGTTCTGTGAGGGTTGCGAGACGCGGCGACCACAGGGTGGCTTTTTGGGCGCAAACCAATACGGGGGCGATGGTTGTTCGCGGAACGTATTTTGACACAGACGAAGACGGTTTGCCCGATCATTGGGAAGCAAATGGAGTGACAATAGGCGGGCAGGTTATTAATCTGCCTGCGATGGGAAGCAATCCTAATCATAAGGATATTTTTGTTCATGCGAATTGGCTCGCCGCGAACGGAACTCTCGTATTCAAGCCGCGGGCCGCCGCCCTGCAAAGGGTGATCGACGCGTTCAAGAATTCGCCTGTTACAAATCCTGACAACGTAAATGGCATAAATATTCATATTGACGCCGGCCCGAGCAGCGTTATGAACCCACGAAACAGCGCAAAATGGAACTCTCTTTCCCGCGCCGGTTCTTTCCCCTATACTCCGACCTTAGGTATCCCTTATCCAAGCACGGGTCGATATAATTGGAGCGATTTTGATACCTATAAAACATTCGTGCCGAGCGGGCAAACCCTGCCGTTTTTGCAAACCGGACGCTCTGCCGTTTTCCGACTCTCATTTTTTGTAGACACATGGGAAAATTTTAATAACGGAAGTTCAGGAAAAGCCCGCAGCATTCCCGGAACGGATTTTATTATTTCACTTGGGCACCATATGACGCCTCAACAGCGTGGCGTGATCTCCCAAGCTGGAACTTTTATGCACGAACTTGGTCACACTTTGGCTTTAAAACATGGCGGAAGCGATCATTCAAACTACAAGCCGAATTATCTCAGCATTATGAATTACCATTTTCAGTTTGTTGGATTAATAAGATCTGATAACAGTGCTGAAATCGACTATTCGAGAAACACCCTCAACACATTAATCGAAACCAATTTGAACGAAAGTGTTGGTATCAACGATCCCCAAAATCATCAAACAATCTGGTGGTCTGGCGCCAGCCCAGGCTGTGTTCTTCACAGGTCAAATATTACGGACTGGGACGGAGACGGGATACCAAACGAACCAAGTATTGTTCCCGTTGACCTCAATGGCGACGGTTCTGGCGGCTGCGACGGTTTAAACGGATCACCATCGATAGATATTCTAACAGGGCAAAACGATTGGCCGGTTATTAGCATTGACGCAAACGGGGCGCTCGGAGGAAACGGAGCCGGCTCATCGGGAAATCCTCCCGTGAATCAAAGTTCCGAGGCAACCATTGCTCAGATCATTGCCGCCACGCCTCCTGACCTCATGCTCAGACAAGGTTGTGAGCCTGTGGATGAAACCGTGGTTACAATTTCGGGCTCGCAGGCACCCGTCACCGTCAATTTCGATGCGAGTGCTTCGACCGCGCCGTGCGGAAACATTGTCAGTTATTCGTGGACTTTCGGCGACGGCACGACAGGAAGCGGAGCTCAGGCCGCGCATGTTTATGCCAATCAGGGGAATTACCTCGCCTCGCTGTCATTAACGGACGCCAATGGCAACACCACTCTGATTCCTTCGAAGTATCAGATAGCCGTAACGAACGACTATTCAATTTCCGGACAGATAACGGACGCCAGCGGAAACGGCCTCAGTGGCGTAACAGTAAACCTGAGCGGCGAACAAAATGTTTCGACTCAAACTAGTGCTTCGGGAAGCTATAGCTTTGCTAACGTTGTTTCAGGAGGTTCTTATACTGTGACTCCGGTTAAAGCTGGATTCCGGTTCGGACCGTCGAATAGGGTTTTTAACAATTTAGGCTCCAGCCAAACTGCGAATTTCTCGGCTACTCAAGGCGCAATGTTCCCGGACAATAAACGAGCTGATTTCGACGGTGATGGAAGGTCTGATATTTCCGTTTTTCGCCCTGGCAACAGCACCTGGTATTCCCTAAATCGATTTACGGGAAATCTCAACGCGACCGCATGGGGACTGAGCGGTGATAAACTTACGCCAGGCGATTATGACGGTGATGGGAAAACTGACCTTGCGGTGTTTCGGCCATCTGACAGAGTTTGGTATATTCTACAAAGTTCAACAAATAGTTTGACTGCACTGCAATGGGGGCTATCCACGGACATTCCGGTAGCTGGCGATTATGACGGCGACGGTAAAACCGATATAGCGGTTTGGCGACCAAGCGACGGAAACTGGTACGTGTTCCAGAGTTCAAATCAGGCTGTGTTGATTGTGAACTACGGACAAAATGGTGATGTTCCTCTTGTAGGTGATTTTGACGGCGATCGAAAAACGGACTTTGCATTTTTCAATCCGAGTCAGACACCGAGTAGTGCCACGTGGAACATTCTTAGAAGCACCGGCGGAACGGTGGTTAGGCCTTTCGGGCTTTTCGACGATAAACTTGTTCCGGCTGATTTTGACGGTGATGGAACAACTGACTTCGGAGTATGGAGGCCAAGCAACGGCTTTTGGTACACGGCTCCGTCGTCCGAACTTGATCCTTCTCATAATTTTACTGCCATTCCATTCGGTCTGAACGGGGACATTCCTGTTCCAGGAGATTACGATGGCGATGGTAAATATGATCGTGGTATATTTCGCAATGGTGTGTGGTATATACCTGATTTTAATAACTCGATTTCGTATTTTTACTTCGGACTTGGAACTGATAAGCCAATAGCAACCGCTTATGTTCCTCAATGACTATTTAATTAGAAAATGGAAGAACTCGACAGATTAGAAAATCGCACAACTTGGAAGTCGTATCTGCCTACCGCTCTTGTCATCGTTGGCTCGCTCGCTATGCTTGCCCTGCGACTACAGGTCGGCGACAGGTTTATCAACGACGGAGCGCTGATGATGCTGGCCCTCGCAAGCTATGTTTTTGCGGCGGTATTCCTGTTGATGAACCTTTATGCTCCGTCGCGCATGGCTGAGAAGATCGGGTATTTCACCGCCGTGCTTGGGGTTTTCTTCAATCTTTCGAGCTGGCTAGTCCGGTGGGTTGCGGCATACGATCATGAGATCGCCGTCATGCGAGCGAGCGGCAATATGGCCGAGCCGTGGGTGTTTCGCTACGTCCCGTTCGCAAATTTGTACGACCTCAGCCTGGCGTTTGCGTTTGGTGCCGGCATTGCGACGCTGCTTTTTGCTCAACGCAAAAACTTCCGCATACTCGCCGCCTTTACGCTGCCGCTTGCAGCTCTAATTCTCGTTCTCGCCCGTTTCATCGGTAATGAATTTATCGATCTTCCGCCGGTGCTCGACTCGTACTGGCGCCCGATCCACGTCGGAGATGCGAGTTTGAGTTACGGCGTCGCGCTTGTCTGTTTTGGCGTGGCCGTGATGTATCTGCTAAAGGACGGCGTCAAGGTCGAGGCGATGGCGATCTGGTCGAGCATTTTCGGGATCTCGGTATTAGCCACGATCAGCAAATTCTCGGTCTTTACGAGCTTTGTTTACAATGCAGGGCTCTTTGTTCCAAATGCAACCGGCAAGAGGCCATTCTCCGCACCGTTTCGTCTCGAGATTCCCTACGCGGGTCCGGCGCTGGCGGTGACAGGCGTATTGCTGCTTGGCGTCGTAGTTTGCTTCGCAATCTACATTTATCAGAACAATGAGAAGGCAAAAACTGTCGGCCACTATGTTTTGAAGCTTGCGCTTGTCGCTCAAATTGTCTCGCTTGCGATTCTCGTCGCCGGCATTAAATCGAATGAAAGCATACCGTCACGTCTAAAAGCGCAGCTCGCTCAAGACCAGTCGCAATACATCGTCGCGGGAATGGCAATGGCCGAGAGTCAACAGCTCACCGCTCAGGAACTCGCACAGATGACGCCGGCTCAATATGAACAGATGGGCCGCTCGTATGTCCAGGCGAACGGCGACAAGATGTTTCTTAGCCTGCAGACAAATCCGGTAGAGGTCGCCGCCCTCATCACGGCGCTTGTAGCGACGCTTTTTGTGCTTTTCTTTAGTTTCCGCACCGAGAGTTTGCGCGAACGACTGCCGAGTCTGGACGCGCTCGACAGCCTGATGTATAAAACGGCATGTCTCGCGTTTGCTGGGCTTGCGATCCTGCTCATTACCGGGGCGATCTGGGCAAACGAATCGTGGGGACGCCCATGGGGCTTTGATTCAAAGGAAACCGGAGCGTTGGTCGCCTGGCTGACGTACGCCGCATTTCTCCACACACGTATCACCCGGGGCTGGCGTGGCCGCAGTTCTGCCTATTTCGCGATCATCGGGTTTCTACTCGTGATCTTTACCTATCTCGGCGTTAGCTACCTGCTGCCGGGATTGCATAGCTATGCATAACTAGTATGCGGGCCGCGTCTTTAAATTATTAATATAAAAAATTGATCTAGGGTAGAACCAGTGAATCGATTGAAAGTCCCCAAGGAAAAACGTTGATTCCGTTTTGACTGCCATAAACCCAATAATACGATTGACCTGAACCGGGCCGCCAAATAGCCACATCTGTAACCCCGTCGCCGTCATAATCTCCTGTAACAGGTATATCACCACTGACTCCCCAATTAGCTACTCGAACTGTGTTATCGGAACTTCTGATCCACCACCAATTGCCGTCCGAACTTCGCCAAATTGCCACATCTCCGATGCCATCTCCATCAAAATCTGCGGGAGAAACACGCCGATCACCTGAACGTCCGAATTGGATACTACTAGAAGCACCCGTCGCAGCATTTGTAATGTTTACAACAGAAGGATTTGTAGAATAAGAATAATAAACATAATCGGAACGTCCATCTCCGGTCATGTCACCTGCTCGAATCGGAAGAGAATAAGGAGGAATTAGAAAGTCTACGGTGCCTGCTGTGCCGCTATATATGCCGTAAACATTTGTATGGCCACTTCCCGGAGGCTCTAAAATGTTACCTATCAAAACTGCCGGATCAGTCTTTCCATCACCGTTATAATCTTGCTGCATTATTCCGGTTATAGGACCGGAATTGGTAAAAAGGGTCGTCGTAAGACTATTACTTCCACTCTGCCAGATCCAAAATCTATGTTCGAACGGCGGAAAATTGTTTCCAAAACGGAAAATAGCAATGTCGGCTTTGCCGTCGCCATCGTAATCTCCCGCTGCGTTCATATCGCGGTTAATTCCCCATTGAAAGGTCCTAAATCCATCTCTACTTTGCCAGAGATACCAAACTTTTGAACCGCCTTCCGTTCGCGTAATAGCAAAATCCGTCTTACCATCACCGTCAAAATCATTCATCTTGCGAAACATATTCTGAGAGAAACCTGTTACCGCAAAAACAATTAGGAGTAAGCCGACTCCCAACAATCGAACATAAACTTGTCCAACATAACTTTGCACTTTATTGTCCTCCCAAATATGAAATTAAATTTGACGCGATTAATATATCATAACTGTCAATCGCTTTTTGGCCTCGCATTTCATTACTCAATAGTCACTTTTACGATGTCGGTCATTTGGTATCGCGTGATCGTGCCGTTTTTTTCGATGACGGTCAGACGGCCGTTGTCGAAGCTGAAACGTGAGATCTCGGTCATCGGCCGCTCGATAACGGTTCCGTCCTTAAAAACAACAACGAGCTTTACGTTCGCAAGCGGGTCGGGAGCGGGCTCGGATGGAGGTTTTGGGATTTCGGTCTTAGGTTTTGGGGTTTTCGCTTTCGGAGTCTCGGATTTTGGTTTTTGGGCGCGCGCAGGAGGCGTGCGTCTCTTTGTGGTCGGAGCTTTCGTAGGTTTGACCGTTACTTTTGCGCTCTTGTTTTCGTAAACCGTTTCCTCAGATTTTGGCTTCGGGTCCTCGGCCTTTGCGTTTGGGTCTTCGGCCTTAGGTCGTTGGTCTTCGGTTTTTGGATTTTCGACCTTTGACTCGCCGGACTCGCTGGACTTTCTAGACTCTACGGACTCGCGTTTCGCGACTGTCGGGGCCGCTTCGTATGTTTCCGGCGCAAGAGCGACAAAGCTGCCGGCAAACTTGATCCTATAGGTCGCAGGATCGTCATTCGGCGTGCGGCCTTCGATGCGGAGCAAAAGGCGGGCGCTCTGTCGCAGGTAGATCAGTCGTCCCGTTTCGCTTCGCCCGGCGTCGGCGTACATCACCATTTTTGTCAGCGGCTTCATCGAATCGGTGGCGTAAACGTCGATGTCGCCGGTGAAGTTCGTCGTCGCGACGTTGATAAAAATATCGCCCTGAGTTCCCTCAAACAGATAAAAATAGGTCGTCAGCCGTGCGTCACCGATAGGGCGCGCCGATATCCGTCCGTTGATGTCATTGCTTGTGACGTGCGTTGGAAAATTCTGATCCGATGACTGAGCGGACGCGATGATCGAGCAGCTTAGCAGAAGCCAAATAGCGGCTGCTATTCCTGACTTTAGCTTTACTTTGCGTGCTTTGCGGCTTTGCGGGAAATAAGGAACTGTCTCCCGCAAAGACGCAAAGGAAAACATAAAGAAACACGCCGATCTCATAATTCTTTTCTCAGGTGAACAAGCCGAGAGGTTTCGGTGTAGCCGAGCTGCGCGTGCGCCTGCTGGCTGACGGTATTGCCAACCTCGGCGTCCGAAGCCATCTCGGTGCATCCACGCTCGCGTGCCCAATCTTCGGCGGCCCCGACAAGCATCGCTCCAATTCCCTGTCGCCGATGGTCGCTGTCGACAAACCAGCCCTCGAGATAGCCGACGTTCTCCGTTTCACAGTCCTCGACGTGCTGGCGGATGCTGGCCTCGAGAAATCCGGCGAGACGGCCGTTGCCCGTGTCTGCGACCGCGACAAACTGCGAATCGGGATGTTCGATAATATCGACCATCTCCTCCTTATGATCGTCCTCGCTGGTTTGATCCCACAAACTGGTGCGAAGACGCAGCCATTCGGCCAGGTCCCGCTCTTCAAGGGCGCGAATTACGCAATTGTCGGTCATTAACAACCAATTTTAACAGGGATGGCGGTTTTCGGAAAGATAAAAAGCCGGACACTCGCGCGCCCAGCTTATTTGTGAGTATTGGTTTTCTTCGCGTTCTTTGCGGGCTCTGCGTGAAAAATCTTGGTTTCACGCAAAGACGCCAAGACCGCAAAGACCAGACTACTCGCCCGACTTTGCAGCCGCCGCCTTATCTGAGAGCACCTCAAGCGCCTTCTTAAGCTGTAGGTCTTCGGTCTGTTTCTGCACCGATTTTGGAGTCGGTGCGGCTTGCGGATTTTGTTCGTTTTGTTGATCGTCGAGGTTCTCGACGTCAAGCGGTTCCGGCATATCTGGTCGCTTAACTTCGATCGAGGGCTTAACACCCATCGTTGCCCGTTCCTCACCGAGGAACGGCGTACCGCTGGCCGACGCCCATTTCGAAACCGTCAGCAGCATACCTTCGCCGCTCTTTAGCGGAAACAGCTTTTGTTCCGCGCCGGCTCCAAAACTCTTTTCGCCAATGACCTCACCGCGTTTACGTTCAAGTACCGCGGACGCAACTGCCTCGGCCGCTCCGGCAGTTCCGATGTCGATCAGAACAGCCATCTGCCCGTCAAAGATAGTTTTCGCGGCGTCGGCTGTGTAAGTCGTAACAATCTTGTTATCGCGGCCGATGATCTTAGCCAGTTCGCCCTCGCGGATGAACAAGTTGGCGACATTCACGCCTTCCTGCAGGCTGCCCGCTGCAACACCGCGAAGATCGAGCACGATCTTCTGCACGCCCTGCTTGGCAAGCGACTGCACGGAAGAGCGAATATCCGCCGCCCCGCCATCCTCGAGACTATAAACTTTCACGATACCGACTTTGCCCGCCTCCATGCGAGATTCTGCGGTCGGAACCTTATGGGTGCCGCGAACAACCTTGATCGTCTGCGGTTTTTCGCCCGAACGCAACACACGCAAAGCAACGGTCGAACCCGCGTCGCCATTCATCAACTGACGCGCGTCGTAGAGTGAAATGTCACGAGTCGCCCGTGTGTCGATGTACTCGATAAAGTCGCCCGATTTCATGCCGGCCTTGTCAGCGGGCGAACCTTTGATCGCGGAGATCACATACAGGTAGCCCGAGATCTGTGAGAATTCAGCCCCGATGCCAACCTTGGTTGACGTCTTGGTCGCCTCAAATGCCTTTACCTGTTCAGCCGTCAAAAACGACGAATACGGGTCGAGCCCGCCGGCCAAACCCCGCAGCGCGCCGAGGCGGACCTTTTCCATGTTCGGGTCGTCAACGTAGTCGTTTTGAATATGATTGAGCACCGATTCGACGATACGAAGCTGCGCCGTCGAATCGTTCACCGGCTGCTGCGCGGACGTCGATAGCAAACCACCGACAAACGGCAGACCGCCGACAACCGCATACGCCGAGACAACGCCCGATAAAACCATGATCCAAAGCTTTCCGCGAAATGACATATAAAACCTCTTATGTAATGCTATTCCCGGTGCAAGGGCATCCGGGAAAATATCAAAAGAACAAGTAATTATCCATTAAACTAGCTGACGAGTGCAACAAAAAGAAACAACTAATAACTCGAAGGTTGCAGATGTTTTTGACGTGCCAAAGGCAGGTCGCCTCTTAGCCATCGACCCGGGCACAAAACGCTGCGGCATCGCCGTGTGCGACGAACTTCGCGTCACCACACGACCGCTTCCCTTTATCACACGCAGAAGCTGGAAAAACCTGCTCTCAAACATCAAATCTCTAATCGCCGAGTATGATGCCGTCGCACTTGTTATAGGTTTGCCGCTTGAATCGGACGGCACCGACGGAGCGATGGCCGCCGAGTCCCGCGATATGGCACGCAAATTCGCCCTCTCGCTTGATGTTCCGGTCGTCCTCCAAGACGAACGCGCCACTTCATACGAAGCAAAGGCGCGCCTTTGGAGCGAGGGTTTAAGTTTGTCCGATGCCCGTGACCTCACCGACAGCACCGCCGCCGCGATTATTCTTGCTGATTTTTTGGATCGCTTCCGATAGCCATTGCCACAAATTCAATTATTTTTTATCTTTTCCAGCTAGGATATCTGCGAAGGTTTTTTCTAGGCTTGCGGCAGCCTCATAATATGCTTCTTCATCCATGGAAAAGCGAAAGCGGATTCCTTTCCATATCTCATGTGGATTTTTTTCTGAGATTGGTTCTTTAAAGAATGACGTCACCTTCTCTGCTGTTGCAATCAAATTGCCACCGAGCCACCCATCCTGTGTGACCCACCGAAAGGGCCCGTTAGCTTTATAAAGAGAAACCCAAATATAGGTCGGGGTTCCAAAAAAAGAAATACCTTTACTTAACGAAGTATCCTTTCGCACTTTCACTTTATACGCATGTTTCACTAATCTTCTAACTACTTCTTTTATGTATTCGCGATCATTTGCGAATTCTTTCTTAGTTAAAACTGCATAGATATGAACTCTTCTGTCTACGGTACTACTCATGTCCTTTGTTTTTAGGATTCTGTAACTCGAATTATTAAGTCGGAAACGTTTCTCTTCCCATGTTTCCTGGAGGTCATACCATCCTTGTTTTGCAGAAGATACCGCAATTTCCTTCCATACTTTTAGACGATTTACCCACAAGCTTTCATTAAACCAGAGCAGTGGAGTGTTATCTAAAGCTATACCGATCTGATTTAGCTGTGTATCTGGGTTATCGAGCAAATCTCTTAGGGTTTGGGCATTAATGATGAGTTGTGATGTCAGGGTCTTATTTTGGTCAATATCAAAGACGAAGCGCTCATATTCTCGCGCACCGTGTTTAATAAGTAATCCGGCGATACGAACGCAGTCGTACATAACTGTGATGTGATTGAGCATCGAGGTCCGGATAAAAATATGGAGTTGTTTGCCCGCTAGAACTGTCTCGGATTCGAGCACACCTTTTGCCGAGAGACTTTTGCGCTCGATCATTCCAGACGCAAACAACGCGACTAAACTAGTAGGGAGCGTTACTCCCTTTGCACGAAAATGTTCTTCGTTGCGAGCTAAAAGCAGGAGGATTCCTATAGCGAGAGCATTACAAGTTCGCCACTGTTCATCAAAAACCCGAAGAAATTGAGATGAACCCAGTGTATAGTTCGCTCGGTCGTCGCCATACTGAATCAGTCCAGTGCCTTTGTAAACAATTTCCCCATGAGCAATTGCATTCCGAACTTTATCATCGTAACCATTAAGTAGTACGTCAGCCTTTTTACTACGAAGTAACGCGTCTGCTTTACGAATATCAAATTTCCCATCAACCCCCCCATTCTTAAGCACCGACCAATAAAAAGAAATCAGGTTAGCAAAAATATGCTCATTAATGCGCAGGTATTCGGGATGAAATTCAGTTGATAATTTTAGAAGATCGCTAGCCTTAGATGAATCGATGGTTTCCTCGTAAATCAATGCATCAGATAGTCGAAATAGATTTTCGAAGGCAATTCCAATACGCCTTGATCTTAAGGCTATAGCATCGAGAGTTCTATCTACGTCCTGTTCTAAAATTGTTAGAGCTATCTGAACAGTGCTTTCGTCCCAATATGTCCAGGGCTGTTTTGTAGCAAAAGATGACAAAATTAAGGCCCAATCGCTATTCGTACTATCAAGAAAAAAATGACTGAAACGTTTGTGAGAAAGAGTTGAGCGCAGCTTAGTAGCGGCCAAGCCTAGGAGTTCTGTTTCAACTAAATCTTTCAGGAGCACAGTAACAATATAAATTTTGTTATTTCTTTAGACAAGAGAACGGCGTGGGTTGAGACGACACCGTTTCTGCTACTGTACGTTTTCGTCGTAGATGTCGTGGAGGACTTCGGAGATAGTTTGGCGCTCGTTGGGCGACGCGGAGTCTGGCAAAAAAGACTTGCCTGTGTTGCGAGAATCGGCAACCGTTGTGAAGTGCTTTGGCGATGCTCCGGGTGAATCTGTGGTTTTGTCGCTGCGGAGTTCGGCGGTGTCGTCTTTCCAGTCAACATTTTGCGGCGTTGCTTGTTCGCCCGGGAGATGTTCGATAACGGACGTGTCGGTCAAAGCGAATACGCCGCCGGCGAGCATTTCGCGGCTGCGTAAGAGCATCTTCGACGCTCGGTTTTTGCGGGCACGCTCCAGGGAACGGATCGCGGCTGAGGTCTGTGGCGATTCGGCCGGTGCGCCCTCGATCTTTCGCAAGAGTCGCGCGTATTCGCGCAAGCCCTTTGTCGGAAACATGATGGCCGACTCGTCCGACGACGGTTCGTCAACGACAACGGCCAGATGACGAACGACCGAACTGTGATCTTCGATGCGCTGATAAAGCGCACCGAGGGCGAAATGCACCAGCGGCGGCGGCGTTGTCATGGATCTGAGCAGCAGCTCGCCGCGACCGATCGCGTCCTTTATCTCAAATCCGAACCAACGCCGTTCGTCGTCGCGCAAGATCTCGTTGGCGATCAGATAGAACTCGAATATTCGGCGCGTTTCGCCAAGCGACTCGGCCACGAACATTTTCCAAATAACAAACGCCAGTGCTCCAAAGAACACCAGCATAAATAGAGGAAAACCGACCAGGTAAAGCATAAGGGCAATCACGCCAAACCCGATGGCGTATTGCCCTTTTTGTCGCAAGCCGTCCGTCGGCCGTCTCTCTATTGCGTCATTACCCACAGAAAATTAATTTGACGAAGATCTCTTCGGCGGCTGTTTGCGTGCCGCTCCCGGTTTCTTTTTCGTCGATGTTTTCTCGGACGAAGCGGCTGCCTTTGGCGCAGCGCCTGAAGCGGCAGTCTTACTTGATGCGGTCGCTTTCTTAACTTCGGTTTCAACCTTTTTGCTGAGGTCGTTGAAGACCTCACCGGCCCTTTCAAACGCCTTCATCGACGCGTCGGCGACGTAGCTGAACGTCTCTTCAAGCGTCTTAACTTCCATTCTAAAGAGACTCTTAAATTTATCTTCGAGCGGAAGCGATTGAAACTCATCCTCAAACTTGTTACGTGCCGTGCCGTTTTTCTTCGATCCTGTACTTTTCTCGGTGTTCATAAAACAAATTCTCCGTTAATACCAGTCACTTACGCCCCCTGCCGACAAAATGTTCCCCGCTCAGTGAATCGCCGTCTTTACGCGGACACGCGGCTGAGCTCCGGAGGGCGCCGTGGGTGCATCGCTTGCGTGACGCTCGCAATCCGCGCAGATTCCCCACAACCTAAGACTGTGATGGGTCGGGCGAAAGCCGAACTTATCCGCCATCTGATCCTGCAAACTTTCAATATCGGGCGAGAAGAACTCGATGACCTTGCCGCAGTGCGTACAGATCATGTGGTCGTGATGCTCGTGATTGTAGTGATGCTCGTAGTATGTTTTGTTATCGCCAAATCGAACTTCGCGCGCAAGGCCAGCTTCGGTTAGCAACTTCAACGTGCGATAGATCGTCGTCAAACCGACAGTCGGATCTTTTTTCTGCACGATGCTGTAAAGGTCCTCGCTCGTTAGGTGCTCCTCGGTACTCAGGAAAATTTCCAGTATCAGATCGCGCTGTTCAGTACGCCGCAGCCCCGCACCCTTAATGTGTTCGAGGAATATCTCTCGTTCAGCTTCGAATTTGTCTCTTTTGCTCGCCAAGTACTGCCTCTCAGGCTGATGTTACCACTTCAATTTTGATTTCGCTACGGCGACCTTTGAACGCAAAGTCTCGATTCGCTCGGCACTAACGCCCTGTTTGGCGGCTAGTTCGAGCGAGCGTTCGCCGAGAAGCAGATATATCTCGAGCAGGTCTTCGTCCCCGTCGCCGTCTTCGATTTCGTTCAGAGCAGTGAGATGCCGAGTGAAGGTTTCCGCATCGGCGCGAGCAAATGTGCCGGTCAGCGCGGCGGCCGTGTCTTGCTGCTGCAGATTCTGGACAGTACTCAAAACAAGCGGCAAGAGCACATCGCGAGATTCGCTCTCGGACAGACCGCACTTTGTCATCATCTCGACGGCGGCGTCGAATAGCGCGACAAGATGTCCACACGCGGTCACTGCCGAGGCGTGATAGAGCGTCTTGAATCTTGTATCGATCGAGAATGACCGCCCGCCGAGATCGGTAACGATCTGTTTGCCTAATTCGACCGCTTCTGAAACGCCCTCGACACAGAAGTACGAACCGCGAAAACGTTCGGGTCCCAACTCAGGCTTACTGATCGAAACGAGCGGATGGATCGAGCCTATCTTACAACCCGATTTCGCGAGCCCGGCCAGGACCGACGACGGGTACGAGCCGCTTGTATGAAAAACGACTGAATTGTGGAGCTTGTCGGCAAGTACGCCGTCGACATCCTTGATCTCATAATCCTGAGTCGTGATAAAAACGATGTCCGGCCCGGTTTCACTTAGCTCTTCAATTGACGAAACTTTTACGTTGAGGTCGATCGACGGCGCTCCGCCACGCGTTATCAGCTCTATAACGCTATACTTGTCCTTCGGCAGACTTAGCGCCAACGCACCTCCGACGCGCCCGACCCCTACGATTGATACCTTTTTCACAGAGGTATTATCGCTCAATTAACAAGAAAATCGTAAAGAGATTTGCGCCCGAACTTAGTTCACGTCTAGCAGAACCGGTTCGGGCTCGGCGTCGTCTATCCAATGAACCGCCTCAGCCTCGAGGACGGCTTCGATGACATCGTCCGATGGCAGGTGCTCCATCATGATCTCGGCCTGTATCGGCAGATCGGAGCAGACGATCTTCAAAAGGCGAAGATCGGCGGCGGAGACCGCAGGAAATGTATCGGCGCTCTCAAACCCGCCCAGGAGAGATTCGATATTCGAGCCTGGAAATTTGCTCTTACCGGTGCTGATGACGGTCTCTTTGTTGTCGAGCATGAGCCTTTTGAAACTATCCATCGCACGGGAGACGATGTTGCGAAGCTCATCGAACAGTTGTGTCAGCCGATCAAGATCTTCGAATTGGTTCGTGCACGTACAGACCGGTTTGATCATGAGCTGTTCGCCGACGTTCGCCTTGCAGACGGCGGCGCGAATCTCGCGTATCAATGCCATTGCGTGTTCGGCGAAACGGCGATCGATCAGGGGCAGCTCGGTAATCACCTGAAACGTCGACCACATCTCGGACGCCATCATCTCTTTCAAGGTCTGTCCCGAGGCAAAGACATTCATCGCGGCCTCATGCTTCTCAACATAATGGGCCGAGTACAGCTCCTGAAAACGTGTCCATAGCTCGTCGAACTTACTATTTTCCGTGTTAAAGCTAATGCTGCTTTTCGTGAGCATCTTTAAGAGTTCTCGTCGGATATCGTCGATCTCGGCGACGCCTGTCCACTCGGACGAGGACACATAATAAAACGCCGCTTGTCCACGCTCGGACAGAGTGATGTAACGCTCGAGTTCGGCGAGTTCCTTTGTCTCCCGATCGTATTCATCCTCTGAGTCGTTAAAAAGATCGGCCACGTTTCGCAAACAGTCTTCGAGCGAGATTTTTGCGGTGACCTGTGACTCGATGATCAACGCTGCCGCGCCGAAAGAGCGCTTCAGGCCCATAGCCACGCGCCAGATCGTTGTATTCAAAAACTCATCCGGCAACGAGTCGAATTTTGTAAGAGCTCCGTTGGATTTCCATTCGTTATGCCAGTTTCTCAGAGCGTCGATGATCTGTTGGCGTTCCTCTTCATTGTCGAGCGATCCGAGTTTGCTGTTACCGCTCAAATGACGTGCCCACGAGAGCAACTGGTCACCCGAATATGAATCGGCTTTTGGACGCGCGATGCCCTCAATGTCATCCCAGATTATCTGCAGGTCGAGTGAACGGTGATTTATCCGGTTGCCGCTAGTGGTGACAAACTCGAATTGTCGCTGAGCGACAAGCGACGCAAGCACAAGATGCTGCGACTCCTTTGTCAGCCCGAGCGGGGCGAGTTTTAGCAGCGATGATATGCCCTTGAGCGGCAAGATCTTGTTCTCGTCAGCCTCACTTTCAAGCAGATTTCTAACGTAATCTATGTCTGCAAGCGTGTCGGTAGGGGCCGGAATAAGCTTCTCGCCCTCTTCGACGGCCAACCCGAGCGGCAAAGCGTAAGTCGTGGCAAATGACTGAGTTTCAAAGTTCTCGGTAGCCCTCCCGCCAAAAAAGTTTGCAATCAGCGCCGATGCTCTATCCTCAGTAAGCAGCGATTTGAATTCGGGATGCAACGGGTAAAATTCGTTGAAGAAAGTCTCGAGCACAGTGGTCAAGATTTGAGTCAGCGAGTTCGATCGGCCTATGTCCTCGGAGAAAAGGTAAACCTGCTCACCATGCGCGATGTAGCCGTTGGTAATAAAAATGCGCTGCCATATACGCTCGATCGAGATCGAATGGATCTGCGCGGCCGTCGCGAACGAGTTGCGGTACTTTTCGCGAAGCTCAGGGTGTGTTTGCAGAATGTAAAAGCGGCGAATGATGGTCTTTTCTTCTTCAGTCGGGATCGCGAGTTTCCAGGCCAGGATCGGACATGCTCCATCGATCTCGGCGACGAGCGGCGCCGTGCTCTGTCGCTCCACATGCATTACCCAATCAAAGTTCGACTTATCGGTTGACTGCTGAGCTTCCGGGTTCCAAACGACCTCACCGCATCTCATCGAACCTCGCCAATCAATTCGAGTCGCGGTCGGCGTGGTCCCAAACGAGCTCGACGCTCCAATATCGACACACCTTTCGGCCGTCTGCCTGAGCAGGACATTCCAGATGACTTCATCGCTGACGGTCGCGGCTGCCTGTTCGAGATAGCTGTTTATGTCGTCGCTGTCACTTACGCGAAAACAATATTTGCTATCGGTCTGATTTGTCGTGATGGTATCAGGAAACGACTCTGCAAAGGTTCTTAGCCAGCCCTCGGTATTCACTTTTGCCGGGCCGTCGTTGAATATCATCATGCAGGCCGCGACGTCATCAACGGTGGCCCCCTGACCGTCAAGCGAGAGGAGGAATAGGCCCTTGAGAATCAATTTTGCATGGAGGCGCGCCTGAACGGGCGCCTGAGCAATGACCGTGCTCTCGATCTTGTCGAAGCTAGCAAATGCTGCGGCCAGCTCGGCCACGCTGCGCAACCGGTCCTCGACGCTGTCGAACATCTCGTCAAGTCCAATGAGCGAATCAGCCGGACGACCGAGTATTTTTACACCGGCCTCGGACGCAAACCCAAGCAAGGCAAAATCCTGGATATAGAGCCGGATAAGCGGTGCGATCTCAAGCGTCGCCGGATGCAAGGGATAGAGCGCGGTGAATCGCGGTTCACTCCAGCGAAATCCGCGCAGATTCGTGCGAAAGTGGTCGTAGATCTCGCGCAGCAGCGGCTGAGTGTCACGATTTTTCGAGAAGATGTGCTTATCGACTATCTTGAACAGATGTTCAGGGTCAAGATAGTCGATCATGTAACTTGAGGTTATCGCGGAATTCGGTCCGTCAGCACCGGAAATATCGTCATCGAGCGCAACGCCCACAAAACAGCCGAATTCATGTGCCGCGACTGAAATCTCGCTCAGGATCGGTCCGTCGTCACGCGAAACTCTCGATTCCCTGCCAACCGCGGTGTCGAAAAGCAGGATCAACGGTGAATCCCCAACCTGTTCGGATGCCTGCTGCAGAACCGCTCGGGGCGAATCACCAAGCTTGTCGGCAGCCATGCCGAGCGTCGCAGCGGCGGCGGCTTTTAGCTCGTCGATCAGGTCGCCGGCCGAACCTCGCCGGACGAGCACGACTTGAAACGTTTTGCGTAAGAGGCTCTTCGAGACCGAAGCAACGTGTTCGTCCACGATGCGCGGACGCAATTCAGGCTGCGACAAAATTGCCGCAAATGTTGAGATAAAATGACTTTTACCGACGCCTCGAAAACCCGCAAGCGCCGTCGCAATGCCGTTGCCTTTTCTGCAATTCGTCACCCGACCGATCCAGTTCGCCATCAGATCGGCCGTAATATCGGTGAAATGATAACTCTCGAGCGTCTGCGCGGGGGCAGCGGCAAAATCGTAAAGCTGCGTAAATGGGCGAACTTCTACGATGTCTTTTACTTTTTCTTCAATGCGTTTCATCAAGACTGATGTAGTTTCCGGCGAGCGACCGGGTTCGGTAAGATGCCTCTCTGGGTCGAGGCCTTTCTATTTTAACAAGTTTTATCTTGATTTGGGAAGCATTTTAATTGCCCGGTGTTAACAAATCCATTCTGGAAGATTTGCCGAATATCACAACTAAATCGGGATGCTGTGCATCAAATCTGCGTTGATTGAAACGCCTATTGGAGCTACAATTTACGCTTATCGAGTTAGGCACGGAGGCCAAATTTCTATGAACTATCGCAATCTACGCTCGTTTGCCGCATCGATCCTCATGTCGAGCATGTTGGTCAGCACAATTGTCGTCATGCCGGGCGCGGCTTTTGCCCAAACTGACACAAAGACAACCGAAGCCGCTAAAGATAAGAATTCAAAGGACAAAGCGGCGGCGAAACCGACCCCGACGCCAAAGAATGTTCCGCTTAGCGACAAGGAAAATCCGGCGATGATCGGCAAGCGAAATATTAACAAGGGCTCGGACAGGTTATTCGGATGGCTAGGTGGCTCACGAGAAAAGGAGATGCAGATCGGGCGTCAGATCGCCATGGAGGTCGAGCAACAGGCTAAACTCGTGACTGACCCCGTCATTACCGAGTACGTAAATCGTGTCGGTCAGAACATCGTGCTTCACTCCGACGCAAAAGTTCCCTTCACCATCAAGGTCATAGACAGCGACGAAGTTAATGCTTTTGCCCTGCCGGGCGGCTTTTTCTTTGTAAATCGAGGGCTGATACTTGCCGCCGATAACGAGTCCGAGCTCGCGGGCGTCATGGCTCACGAGATCGCTCATGTCACAGCAAGACACGCGATGGAAAATCAAGGCAAAGGAGCGTTGATAAATTACGGCATGTTGGCCACCATCATCCTCGGCGTACCCGTTGCCGCACCCGTTTTGCAGAATGGCGGCGGCATACTCGCAGCATTGGGTATGCTCAAGTTCTCACGCGGTGCCGAGGAAGAGGCCGATCGACTTGGCGTTCAATACCTCTATGCGGCGGGTTACGACCCAACCGGAATGGCGACAATGTTCGAGAAGCTCGCTTCGCAAAACAAGAAGAAGCCTGGTACGATCGCAAAGCTTTTTTCGACTCATCCCGTATCTACTGACCGCCGCGATGCGAGTGTCGCACTCGCCGCAAGGTTCCCAGAGAAAGAGGAGTACATTATCAGCACCTCGGAATTTCAACGGATAAGAGGGTACCTGATGAAGATCACGAACGCGAGAGCCGGTGTCTCGACCGACTTTGATCCGACGGATGAAAGCCGTCCGACCCTGAAGAAACGTCAGCCGGATTCGACCGACTCAACTGACACGGACGGCAGCTCAAGCTCATCCGACGCTCCCCCAAAGCTGAAGAAGAAAGACGTCGAGCCTCAACCGTCCCCGACGCCTCAGATCTGAGCCAATCTATCGATTCAACAAAAAGGGCCGCGATTCATTCGCGGCCTTTGCTATTCACTGTTAATTGTTCAGTCTTAAGTACTTTAACAGTTACGGTGTCGGCGTTGGGTTAGCGGCGGCTCTCTTCGGCGCCCGTTCGAGGTGCGAAGCGAGTGTCCACGCCGCGAGTTTTGCCGGGTTGTCGGTGTATTTTATGCGAACGATCGAGTTAAGTTTTCTCGATAGACCCATGCCTCGGCGCGCCATGTCAAACAGACCGCCGGTCGCGGCGGCCCGTTGCTCGAGGTTTGAGTCGGCGGCCTGGGCAGCCGTTGCGACCGATTGAATGGCTGCCTGCAGATCGTCGAGAAACGTAGGGACAAGACCGTACTCCTGAAACTTTGCGCTGATCGGTGTTGCGTCCGAATGGAACGCGCGAGCCACCGCGAGGATATTTTGCTGCGAACGGTTTCGTGGCATGCGAAACTGATCGCGACTGCCTCGGATCTCATCGTCAAAGCCGCGCGCCGCAAGATTCATCTTCTTTATAAGTCCGATCAGATCGTCGAGAGCTTCCTCCTGATTGCCAAAAGCCTGGGCCGCCGTGCTTGCGCCCGACGCCTGCTCGGCTGCCAGGTCACGTATCTCGGCAATTACGACAGACAACGCTGCCGCTGCCGTCGCCCCAGGCGTCGCGGCCGGGAAATCCGCCGCGTTATCAACCATGAACGTCTCTTCGCGTTCGAACTTATCGAGTTTTCGTTTTATTACGTCTTTCATTTCTACTCCTGCTTTCGTTTTTATCAGAACCGTCTGCCTATCGCAGCACGGCCAGTCATGTGACTGTAACCTGCGCCCGCCGGGGAAGGCGGGCAAACATAAAAAAAGACCGCCTCGCAGAACGAAGCGGCCCTTTTACTTCTGCCCGACGCCCGGGCAAAACTTGTAAGATCTGTTGTGGAGGTTGCGGATGTGGACTCATGAGATGTAACGCCGGTCCGTAAGGTGAGAATGTCTGCCGATCACCTGTTTATGAGCGTCGATCACCGGTGAATGTTCGATGATCACGCGTGAACGGCCGCCGGTCAGTTGATCACGCACGGCGGCGGCTTGTGAATGCGCGGCATTCATCTGTTTATTCCCGTCGGTCACTTGTGAATATCCGGCGATCACGCTTGAGAGTCCGCCGGTCAGTTGATCATTCACGGCGGTTACGTGCGTAGACGCAACGCTCGCCGGCTTACACTCGACCGTCGGTTGCGGACGCCTGAGGATCACCAATTTGCATCCGTCTCTCAATGGTAAATGGTCGTCGATCACCGGCTAATGTCCTTCCTCAGCGGCGTTAGGTGCGGTGTCCACAATTCCGGTTGCATCGTCAGCAATTTTTTTTCGTCTTTTTTTTCTAGCGGTTGGCTGATCTGATCATGTGTAACATGCGGCATATTCCGCATTCCGCATTCCAAATTCCACATTCGATCTATGCCGCGTGTTCCACACGCTCGGGGCATTTGTTTTGCCGTTTCCCCACGTTCCGTCCCGACCCGTCGGGACTCCACGCGGGGCTACAAAAATGCCGTCCGCTTGGCGGACTGGGAAAAGGCTTTGCCCCATCGCAGTGCGGTCAGGCTTGCCCGACCGTTCGTTCTAATTATTATTCCTCGGAGGCGGCTACGCCGCCGAGATAAGCAACCGCTTTGTCGCCCGCATCGAGCGCGTCTTCGGGGTTGAATTAGGTGGCGTGACGGTTAGGCGAGCCTAGGCTCCCCTCGTGCCCGGGGAGGCGTGGATGCGAAGCAGACGGGGTGGCACTGACCTCCCCCCTAAAAACAGTACTGATCTAAAATAGAGAAAGCCGGGCGATTATGACAGGATAGGAGGACATAATTGCCATGAAGAGATCGAAGTTTACGGAGCAGCAGATCGTGTTTGCGTTAAA
>JBJXFZ010000163.1:0-47538 GCA_046154245.1 Pyrinomonadaceae bacterium | reverse complement strand
ACGGTCGCCAGAACGCTATGTCCGTCTTACCGTCACCGGTAAAGTCGCCCGGCACTATCTTGTCAGTTCCAAGACCAAACTGAACAGCCGGCACCTGACCGTTACTCGAGCGTTGATACCACCACTCACGGTTTCCTCCATTTACACGAGAGATCGATACATCCGTCTTGCCATCACCATCGAAGTCGAACGGCGTATTCCCGAGAGAAGTAACTACTCTCAGCTCGACGTTGATTATTTGTGGACTGTTTGGCGCGTCGGGTGTGGATACGGTTACCTGCCCATGATAGATTCCGAGAGCAAGACCGGTGGGATTAGCCGTTACCACAATGTTTGCCGGAGCAACTCCGCTTGCAGCATCAATTTGAAGCCAACTCTGATTATCACTAGCTGTCCAATTTATCGTGCCATCACCATTATTCCGAACGGCAATCACCTGCGAAGTAGACTGAAGTGTAGCAATGCTCGCAGTTAGGTTCACGGCTGACGGTGAAGTGGAAAGCGATGCCGGAATCACAGGACGGGAGCGGAAAACTTGAACATTCACAGCCGCCGAGCCGACTTGTCCACCGCTATCGGTTGCTGAAAGAGTGATGGTATGAGATCCTTCGGTTAACGTCAGCGCATGAACCGAAAGGGACGTTCCGTTGCCTAAGGCACCGTCCAAACTTGAAGTCCAAACCAATGCGGAACCAGCCAAAACTCCATCTTCGAGATCGAACGCGTTCCCTTGTAAAACAACAGGCTGGTCGCCGACAAAGGATGAATTATTATCTGGTGTTACAACCGCGGCGCTCGGGCGATGGGTTCCAACTGTAAATACAGCGTCAGATTGATCTTCGGCGGTGTGAAAGCCATCACTCGCCAAAATTCTTATTCGCCCTTGACTCGTACCAACAACCGAGTTCAAATCTAGTAAGTAATTGGTTGATAACCAATCTGTAGCAATGGTCTTCCAAGTAGTCCCATTATCGGAGCTAAACTGAACAACATATTTGAGCGGATCGCCGTCAGCATCGTTGGCATTCCAGCTAACCATCGCAGAATTGCCACCCAACACCTCGCCTCCGTTTGGTGAGGTGATGGTTACCGTAGGTGGGTTCAGCGATGCTGTTCGTGACGAAATTACTTGATCGTTGAAGAGCAGACTCATTCTGGCAACAGCGACATTCCAAGGAAGCAAGAGATTAAACGATCCCCTATTTCCTTCGGACGGAATATCCGGGGCAAAACTGTACGAGGCTACGGTCTGTCCCGAAATGTTTTCGAAACGAATGGCATAGTTTCCGGGTGCGGGAGCTAGTACCGATGTAGGAGAATTAACTCGGTAAATAGAGTTGATTAAACCATTGCTTTGATTAAGCTCGACGGTTCCGCTTAAAACTACGGCAGGCTCATTGTCACCTACCAACAAATTAGCCGAACCATCTGCAATTTTTAATTCTAGAGAACGCAGATAGCTATATCTTGCGCGGATTGCTGCCAGAATCCCATGATAATTATAAATCGATATCCATCGAGGGAAACAATATCCCATAAAATCTGGGGTATATGGCGAATAAATCCCGGAGTTGCGGATATCGAAAATGTTGAAGCCGTAGGTTCCTCTGGGGCCTTTGTCGTAACTAATCGTTCCATCGCTTGGAAAATGATTAAGGTTGGGGCCACGCGCTCCACACAGATCTGTGTGACGACGACCGGTGCTATGACCAAATTCATGCGGAACAGTGTAAATGGGCGTCAAATAGCCGGTGGTGACGTCACTGGGTATCCCGGCGGCGGAACCTCTCGTACCACTAGGGATTTCATTACCCGAAGGAGTGAGAATTACTCCTATGTAATAGCGATTGCAGGTACCGCTGGGAGGTCCCATACATCCATCCATGAGTTTTTGAAGCCCTAGTCTTAAGTTGATCGAGTCAAAATCCTCGCTGGTTTGGGGACGCTGTTCCGAATCCCATGTTAAATTGTAAGGATAATTGCGAGTTAGTCGAGGTATCGGAAATAAAGCTTCTATCTGATGCGCCGCACGGTCTAAATCGTTACTGGTAGGTTTTCGCTCAAGGCCATTTTCTCGCCAAATTATTCCGATCAGGCTGGCATCCGCTGCCGGAGACTGATCAAAGATCTTTTGTACATGACAGTCCCCGCCAGTGCCGTTATCTTCCCGGCATGAAAAAGAGTTTGAAATTCCCTGGAATTCGATATCGACCGTTCCGCTGCGCCACGAAGAAGGTAGTTCAAACAAGAAGCTATCATTAATTTCGGTTCGCGATGGACTCGTTTTGACTTGTATAGATCCCGTAACTATCCCAGAGCCGACGGGGTTTAAAGAAAAGAGTGGGGATTCAGGCAGTTCAACTCCATTCCGCCTACCTATTAGTTTCGCCCTCGCATGGTTGGTGATTCCGCTGTTACTTTTGACATGAGCTCTTACAAACGTTCGTTTATCTTGAATTAAGACCATACTGTTCGCTAGGTCCTGTAATGCCTGAGTAATTTCAAGTCCAAATAATTCAAGAGATGGAGTCACACCAACGACATTAAATCCGCGCGTCGCGACTTGCTGGTCAGGATTGATAACCTTCAGCGTAGCCTGATACGGCGGAGTGCTCCCCATATTAACTTGAACTCGAATTTGGGTGCTGCTATCAAAAAACACAACCGAAGGATCGATATCATACGTTCCGCCGTTTGCGGAAACCTTTACTAACGGTTCATTTACGAAGTTGGCTCCAGTAACGGTTAGCATCGTAGTTTGATTCACTGTTACCGAGTTAGGCGCAATATTAGTGATTGTCGGCGCCGAACCGCCTGCACCTGTGACTTGAAATGTTCCGGTTGCGAATTGGCCATCATCATTAACAATTTTCAGAGTAGCGTTGTAAGGCGGTG
This sequence comes from Pyrinomonadaceae bacterium, assembly GCA_046154245.1. Classification (GTDB taxonomy): domain Bacteria; phylum Acidobacteriota; class Blastocatellia; order Pyrinomonadales; family Pyrinomonadaceae; genus OLB17. Next base: position 44,643 of record JBJXFZ010000163.1, on the reverse strand, counting down.
CGCCTAGCATGAGCACCTGCACGCGAACCTGATTACTGTTTACGTAAGTCAATCCCGCGGAAGCAATTTGAAATTGTCCATCCGGCGTAATGACAAACGCCGCAAAATTCGGACGGAAATTGCTGCCGTTAACCATTAAAGTTGTGGCTTGGTTGTAATTTACCGTGGATGGTGAAAGCGGTGGCGTGATTACCGGAGCGGGATTGGACGTACTTATCGTTAGAGAAATCTGCGTATCTCTCGTAATAGCGCCGCTCGTGCCGCGAACGGTAATTGTGAAGGTTCCTGTCGGTGTTTGGCCGTTGGTGACAATTGTCAAAGTAGAATTTCCAGTTCCACCTGAAGACAGATTTATTTGCGATGGGTTAAAACCAGTTCCGGGAAGTACTTGATTGTTTGGTAAATTTATCGCGAATAGGCTTACTGTTCCGCTGAACCCGTTTACGCTCGCCAATGCGACATTAAACGTAGCATTGGTTCCGCGAACAACCGTTTGAGAAGTAGGTGAAGCTGAAATATTGAATGTGCCGGCTGCTTGTGTGTTGAAATTGAAAATATTCGACTGGTTGCCGTTGGGATTATTGACTCTAATACCGTACTGGCCTAGAACATTCAGCGTAACCACCATAGTAAATGACGTCGAGGTTAGGTTCTGAATCTGCGACCCACTTAAGTTTGTGCTTCCACCACCGGGAAAGAATACGGTAACAGTAAGGCCTGCGGTAAAACCGCTTCCGTTAACATTAACATTTTGGTTGTTGTTTGAAACAGGTGGACTCGGCGGGGTTATTGACGTTATGGTAACGCAAAACTGCGTTGAAAAATTGAATGTCGGCGACTGGGTTCCGTTTGGATTGTTGACTCTAATGCCATAAGTGCCTTGAATATTCAAAGTCACGATCATCGTAAACGATGAAGGCGTTACACTCTGAATCTGAGAACCGCCTAATGTGCCACTGCCTCCGCCGGGAAAGAATACGGTCACCGTCAAACCGCTTTGAAAACCTGCCCCATTAACGGTTACAGACTGATCAACGCTTCTAACACAGGGACTCGCAGGCGAAATCGAGGTTATTGAAGGTCTAACCATGAAATTAAATGTGCCGGAGACCAGACCACTAGGATTATTAATGCGAATTCCGTAGGTTCCACTTAAGTTCAGGGTTACGACCATTGTAAACGATATGGGGGTGACATTTAGGAGTTGGCTTCCGCTTAGCGTGCCACTGCCACCACCCGGGAAGAAAACAGTGACCGTCATTCCAGCTTGAAAATTATTTCCGCTGACCGCAATATTTTGATCGGAGTTGCTTGCCAGAGGACTGGACGGACTGATCGACGAAATCACGGGGGTTTGGGCCGTAACCACACTGAAACAGAATGTATTGGAAACCTCACCATTAGGATTATTTACGCGGAAACACCACGTCCCTACGGCGTTGAGAGTTACGACAGCGATAAACGATGTAGAAGTGCGGTTTTGGATTTGAGTGCCTTCTAATGTTCCTGTTCCGCCGCTAGGAAATGTTACAGTGACCGTTAAACCTGATACAAAATTACTGCCGTTAACGCGAACTAGCTGATCTGTAATGCTGCGTTGAGGTGTTGGCGGCGCAATCGATGAAATCGAAGGTGGCACAAGCAACCAAGAATCGTATTGCCAAATTCTCTCTAAACCGAATGGTAGTTCAGTTTGATAGTATTGGCTCTTAACCGTAGATGACAGGCTCGAAAACTCAGTGCTCTGCGACATGTTCGACGCCTTGCCCTTGGGAACAATAAACAAAACGGCGGTGCAGATTAGGATTCCCGCAAACACTGAAATGATTTTAGTTGAAAATTTCGAGGCAATCATAATCTTCTCCGCCCGATAAAACGCTCGCGAGTTACTAAACCCGTCATTCGAAAATTTGTTATTCGTGAGCATCATTCATTTGCATAGAGCGACAATACTATAGCTTGGTGGGTTGATTTATGCATTTAAGATGGAATAATCGTGAAATAATTCTTTTATGTCGATTTTTGGGTAGTTTGGTGGTGACAACAAACAAAAATGACCTTAATCTATCATCGTAATAAATTGATTTTAGATCGGAGTTACTTTTTCCTCTGAATGAGAATGTAGATTTTTATGAACGCCCGCTCTCCACTCGTTTATGAATTCGACGACTTTCAACTAGATGCTGACAACCTTGCTTTGTATCATCGTGGCCGATTGATCGAGGAAGACAGTAAGAAAATGTTAGAGGTCCTGTCAGTGCTCCTGCGCAATCAGAACAAACTTGTTTCTTATAACGAAATCATAGACGAGGTTTGGGGAGATGAGACATTTGGTGTGTATCCTGACCGTATCAATCAATACGTCAGTCAGTTACGGAGAGTCCTCGTCCAATATGAGCCTGATCTTATTTATTTCAAGAACAGGAAAGGACGTGGGTATATATTTACCGGTGAAGTTTCGAAGGTCGAAGAAGAAAATGTCGGGCATAAAGCTGAAGTTACAGGGGCGCCGGTCGGAGAAAGTTTGGGGCAAACTGATCACTTAACCGAAAAGGTACCTAGTGCGCCTCCTTTAGCCGAAACGGATGACGGAAGTGAAAAGGCTTCGACAGCGGCCCGCCGCTTTAAATATGTCTATTTTCTCATTGGAGCGACCTTAGTTTTTCTTGCTATTACCTACTGGACAATGTATCGCCAGAATGACGAGGAAGAAGTTCGACGGGTGGTTCGTGAGTCGCAGATGTTCGAGACACTCGTGTTATACAAGCAGCCAGAGCGGTTCCTTGAGAGCGATTTAGATAAATACTGGACAGCAGAACTCCAGACGGGCGGCAATTCGGATCGAGTCCGGATTCGCGCGACTGTACAAAAACTCTTAGCCGAAAGTCGTCAGTATGGTAATGAAAGCAAGAACGTCCAATTCAGGTTTGAAGCGGTTAACATAACCGAAAGTGGCGAGGAAGCAACCGTCAGGACATTTGAAGAATGGCAAACTGCCAACTATCTAACCGATGGTAGCTTGATCAAGATAAGTCCTATCGGTCCATACTTTGTTGACTATTTGCTTCGGAAGGTCGATGGTCGTTGGCTGGTTGAAAAATCGACGACGGCACGGACGGTGCGCCCAACACCAAGACTCGATACGATTGCGATTTTTACGCCTCCGGTTGCAGGAAAGGAATTTCACATAGATTTGACCGGTGCGGACATCGAACCGATGACCATATACCTTGAGATCACTGGCACCGGGTGTCCGAAGGTAAAACCATGTCCAATAACAAACGACATATTGCTCAAATATGCGCCGCCAACAGAGACCGGCCTGCAAAGGGTTCCTCTCACTCTCGCATCGGGTGAATTCGAAATCGTCGCACGCAATGGCGACTCAAAACCCTCAAATTCACTAAAGTTATCCGTGCCGTAGCTTTGCGCGCCTCTAATTTGATGAGCTTGGTAAATCCTATTTAAGCTAGGCTTTTTCCAAGATCACTTCAGCAACGGCGTGTTCCGTCGTGTGTGAGATCGAGATATGGACGTGCGTTGCGCCGAGGGTGCGCAGTAGCTTTTCAGCTTCGCCGGTGATGTTTAAGCTGGGGACGCCGTCGGCGTCGGTTACGACCTCGATGTCGTGCCACGCGATCTTACCTCGCCAGCCGGTTTTTAGCGCTTTTAGAAAAGCTTCTTTTGCGGCAAAACGCGCGGCATAGCTCTGTGCAGCAGCAACGCCTTTCGATTCGCAATAGTCGCGTTCGGCATCGGTGAAGACGCGTGTCGCAAATCGCGGAGTTCTCGCGATCACATCGCGGATGCGATAAACTTCAACAATGTCGATGCCGATAGAGAGGATCATGTCCGACGTCCAAAGTCCCAAGTCCAAAGTCTTAGATCAGGATGATGAAACTTTAGCAAAAAGCGGCTTCTATTGGCGAGAGGCCGGCGGCGTTAAGGTTCTGGTTTCGCGCTCGCTCGAGGACGCTGGATTTGTAAACGGCTTTTCGACCCGTGTCGGCGGCGTGTCGCCATTTCCCGCGGGCAGCTTGAATCTTGCAGGTTTTGACGATGACACGGCGGAGAATATTTTTGAGAATCGCCGGCGTTTTCTCGCAGCTTTTGGTGGCGATCTCACGCTTGCCCTCGCGTGGCAGGTTCACGGCGACGCGATCAGGATGGTCGAGACAATTGACGACGTCGGCGACTCTGAGATCAAGGCGGACGCCGTGATGTCGAATCTCCAGGGCGTTTTGGCCGCGGTGAAAACCGCGGACTGCGTGCCGATTTTGATCGGCGATCGCGAAACAGGTGCTTTCGTCGCGGTTCACGCCGGTTGGCGCGGAACCGTGCAATCGATAGTGAAAAAGGCGGTTGCAAAATTGCAGGAAACTTACGGGTCGAATCCAAGTGACATGATCGCCGCAATTGGGCCGGCGGCGTCCTGCGAGAGTTACGAGATCGGCCGCGAGGTTATCGACGAGTTCGATCAGAATTTTGGCGAGGCGAGCAAAAAGTATTTTACGCCGACACGAGACGGCCACGCGCTTGTCGATCTTCACGCGGCAAATCGCGATCAGCTTACGACCGCCGGGCTGACGAGCCAGAACATTTTCAGCGCGCCGTTTTGCACGATGGAGCGCGGCGATCTTTTCTTTTCCTATCGGCGAGAGAAGCCGGACTTTGGGAAAACGGGTCGATTATTGTCTGTGATCGGACGAAACGCGTAGCCTGACACAACGATACTACGTAAATCAACATCAGAAATTTACTCGGTCTGTATGATAGGCGTTTTTCACAAAACGTATTTGTTAGTTGTCGTTGCGGTTTTTTCGTGCACGGGTTTTTCGACTCGGTCGGCAGCGGCCGAGCTCTGGACAAAAATAGAATCGCCAAATTTCGAACTTATCGGCAACGCGCAGGAACCTCAGATGGCGGCCATCGCCAAGCGACTCGAAAGGTTCCGCACCGTTGTCCACGGCGTCTTCTCGATACAGGATCGAGCCTTAGGTTCGAAAATTCGCTTAGTTGTCTTTAAGGATGCCGCCTCATTTCGGCCCTTTAAGCCAAAACTCGCAGATGGCACACCGGATGACCTTGCACGCGGCTATTTTCTATCCGGAGATGATGTTGACTATATCGCCGTGGCGGCCGACGGCAATTTGTCGGAAATCTTTCACGAGTATTCTCACGCGTTGCTTGCAAAAAAATACGGCCCCGGTGAAATTCCGCCGTGGTTGAACGAGGGGCTTGCGGAGTATCTCGGAACTTTTCGCGAATTGGATGACAGATCGATCGAGTTCGGATCGATTCATATCAGGCATTTAAGGACTCTACAGACTGGTCAGTTGATGCCGTGGGACAAGTTATTGCTCCTCGATAATTTTTCGCTGCAGCAGAGCGGACCGGGCGCACGTGCGGTTTTCTACGCGCAGTCATGGGCGCTCGTGCATTTTCTCATCAACAAAAAGGGCGACGTTCCTATCAGCGATGTGGTCGAGTCACTCGCAAAAACTCAAGACGTGTCGGCGAAGAAAATTGCCGGCCTGGACATCGCGGCACTTGATACTGGTGTAAGGGATCTGATCGCTCAAAAAACGCCCATTTCGGCGAATCGTCGGCTGCAGAGCGATTCGACAACGTTGTCATCTGCGGCGGTTGCGTTGTCAGATGCGAGATCAAACGCCTATCTCGGCGACCTGCTTTATCATCTTCGTGATGACGCGGCCGAGAATTACATCTCGAGATCACTCTCTCTTGAACCCGATCTCGGTATGCCGAATGCGACATTAGGCCTCGTTCGTCTTCGGCAAAGAAAGTTCGCCGAAGCAAAAATGCTGCTCGAAAGAGCGCTTGCAGTGGAGCAAAAAAACTTTCTCGTTAACTACTACTATGCCTTTCTGCTTAGCCGCGAGTACATGGACGAATTCGGCGGCATCGAGCGCCTGCCCGGCGAAGCGGCGGTGAAAATTCGCTCACGTCTGAATGGGTCGATAGCCCTAAACCCTGAGTTTGCGAATAGTTACGGGCTGCTTGCGCTTGTGGGTTTGATCACCGGCGAAGACCTCGACGCGGCACTCGCCGCGGCTCTGCGCGCCGCAACGCTGCGGCCTTCAAACGAAGAGTACTCGATGCTCGCGGCCCGCATTTACGCCCGGCTCAATCGGATGGCGGAGGCTAAGTCCATCGCCGAAAAGATCTTACGCAATAGTGCGAGCAGCTATTTGCGAAAAGAGGCCGCGGCGATCATCGAGGCTAGCGATAAGCTGACGGCAGCCTCGAATTTGGCTAATCGGATCAGCATCCGTGCCGATACGGGTGAGTCGCGGAGGTTCGTTTTCCTAAAATGGCGCGATTTGACGCCCGAACAAATTGCAAATATTAACCAGGAGCGTGAAATAAACAATCTAAATCTGCTGATCGATCAGCCGCTGAAGAGTGAACGTCTGGCTGTCGGCTCGATCGAGCGGATAACCTGCGCCAATGAGAGAATTAGCTTTAGATTTCGAACCGCCGACGGAGTTCTGCATCTGACGACCCGGAGTTTTGACGACCTGAAATTAAAAGTGCTAACGCCCGGCACACGCTCGTTCGTGTTTAGATGCGGAACGGCGTTTTCGTCCGAACTAGCCGTTGCTCGATACCGTCCCGCGGACCAACAAAACGACAGCGCCGGCATGCTCAGTTCGATCACATTCGTTCCAAAGAACTTCCGGCTGAAACCGCGGGAGCAAATCGCCCGCGAACCGTTCGTCATAATCGAAGGAACGCCGCCGGCAGATCTCGATGAGAACTTGAGGGCATCTCAGGCCGAACGAATCGAAATGGAAAGGGTTTTTCGCGAGTCACAACTCGACGAGATCAATGAACAGTTGAGACAACCCGAAGCGAGTGAATCTCGCATGGTCGCCGTGCCGCAAACCGTCGCGTGTGAGGACGGGATGATGCTGATCTCAGCGCGGGCCGGTAACGTTGTTTATACCTTTCGGTCGCGGATCGCCCAGCCTATTCACGTTCGGTCCTTTACGCCCGATGCGCTAATGATAGACGTCGGCTGCCGTGTGCAACTACCGCCGTTGACTGCGGTCATTACCTATCGCGTTCCGAAAGTGGCTGACGGCATCTTTGACCTCGTGGCGATCGAGTTCGTCCCAAAGGCGTTTCGATTCAAGTAGAGGGTGACTCAGTTGACGCGCGCCGTCAGCGTAACGTTCTTTGTCTTTGGCGGATAGCAAACCTCATCGGTGCACGCCTGATAACGAACTCTCACGTTCACACGCAGCGTTGACCCGTTGAAGTTTGCCGGTACCGTGACAGGGAAGGTGAATGTCGTGCGGCCCTCGTAGACATTGATCGAGTTCTCAGAGAAACCAAATTTTCGATTTCGTCCACGTGGATACGAGACTGCTCCGATTCGCACGCCGCTCGCCGAAGCCCGCACGCTTGTCGGAATTGCGTATTCACTGCCGGGACGACTGGAATTTACGTGCAAACCGCCCGGAATGCTCAGCACAACGGTTGCGCGGGCGGCCTTGCCCTTTGTTACCGTGCCGTTCGCGATCGAACCGCTTATCGACTGCGCGTTTGAAAACGAAGCGAGGAGCAAAACAATACTCGCCAGGAATGTGGTTCTACAAAGTGTTTTCATCATAAACTTATTTTAACTCAAAGCTGTCAAACATTGCTTCGATGTTACGCAAAAACTCAGGAGTTGTTTCGGCGATCGATCTGACAGTGAAAATAAAAACATTGCCTTTACGTTCTGCCAATTTTGATCGCACGCGAAAATCAACATCTTGTTCTCTGGTTATATGCTCGATCATGCGGTAATTTATTCCGCCTATCCTATCTGTTCGGTCATCGACGAGTTCGCCGCCGGATCTCAAGATCTCAGTCGCGATGGTTTTGACGCTCGTATTATTCTTTACTACGACGTCGGCGGTCGCTCGGCGGATGTTCTCAGCCCCATCGCCGCCAAAATCCCTTGAATAAGCTTCGAAAGCGAACTTTGGGTCGCCAGCGATGACGTTCAAAAAGCCATCGGGTTTCTCGAGAACAAAATCATCGGTCTCGAGCGCTTCCGCTTCGAAAGCGCGCGCTGCGCTGCGCTTTATGCGTGTCGAGGCGTAAACCATCAGCGCGACGAGGATCAAACCGGGGATCAAAAGTTCCATATAAAATGTCTGAATATGAAAGAGTCAAAGAGTGAAAAAGACGTCGCCACGAAATCAAGTCGTTGTTTCACTCATGACCTTTCTCACGTTTTCACTTTCCATTGCTGCGAGTTGTCCGCAAGCTGCAAAAATATCTCTGCCACGCGGCGTGCGAATATAGGCGGATACGCCGCGCGACTCGAGTATTGATTTAAAACGGTCGACGCGGTCTGGTGTAGATGCGTCAAAATCGAGCTGCTCTGCACCGTTGTGAGGTATCAAATTTATTTTCACACGCGACAGTTGATATAGGTCGAGCAGCTCGGCGAGCTCATTCGCGTTGGCGTCGGCGTCATTCACTCCGCCAAGCATGACGTACTCAAACGTGAACCGCTCGCCGCGCCGCAGGCTGCCCTCAAATTCCTTCGCCGCCGTCATCAGCTCATCGAGATTCCAGCGTTTGTTTATCGGCATCAGTTTATCGCGAAGCTCGTCGCTCGCAGCCGAAAGTGAAATTGCAAGATGCGGACGGTCGTCGAGGCGTGCAAATTCATAAATTTTTGGCACGATGCCGGCGGTCGAGATCGTAACGCGATTAGGAACGATAAATAATCCGTCTTCGTCTGCCATGATACGAAGAGCGGCGATGAGATTTTCAAAATTCAAAAACGGTTCGCCCGCGCCCATTCCGACGAGATTTGTGCCGTGCGGCGTTTCGGCACCGGGGCCATAAACATCATTGAGCACAATGATGATCTGCTCGACGATCTCACCGACGGTCAGGTTGCGGAGCAGGCCAAGCTGTGCCGTCAGACAAAAATCGCATTTGAGCGGACAGCCCGACTGCGACGAAAAGCAGATCGTGTCGCGATTTTCGCTCGGCAAAAAGACCGTCTCGACTGGATGGCCTTCGTCCGTTCTCATCAGGTATCGGCGCGTGCCATCGGTCGAAACATATCGCGACTCTACCGACAGACGCGAGATGACGGCCGCGTCTTCGAGCTGCGCGCGAAACTTTTTCGGCAGATCGGTGATCTCATCGAAGACGCGCACGCGCCGCTGATGAACTGCCTTAAAAACCTGCATTGCACGATATTTTGGCTCGCCGAATTTGTGAACGAGCTCGGCGAGCTGATCTCGCGAGAGCCCGGCGATGTGTATCTTTTCAGTCACGGGACCATTTTATCTCATCATTGCGATAAGTGCTTCTTTGTGATCGCGGCGATTTTTGTTACGGAAACGGCTCTTGTCGAAGACCCAGTCTTCTGACGCGACGACGCTGCAATCGAAAATCTCATACTCTGCCATTCATGTTTGACTTTTTTTGGAGAGAGGAGCGCAATGTTTGTAAGGTAAAAATTAGGCTGCGGCATGCGTAGTGAAAAGTCATGGCAGGTCTGATTAACAAGTAAATTGGTTACTGATAAATAAACGGCTTCGATTTTCGCGTCGAAATTCTTGCAAGAGTTACCCCGCCCAAGTCCCAGCCAAAACAATCCAACTTTATTCTGGTAAGAAACGGGAGGTCTTATGTCCAGACGAAAGAGAGAACGGAACCGCATGTCGAACGACAAGGCTGCGGTTGCGGGTCTTGGTCTGTCCGAAGTGTCAATTGAGCCTGCTCAAGAAAGCGAAGTGAAGCAGCTGAACGTTGGTTTGTTTCGCCGAACAGCCACGCTGATAAGAACACATTGGGTCGTGTCCGGTATCATCGCCCTTGCTTTGTTCACGACGACCGTTTTGGCGCTACAGTACTTGGACGAAGACGCAAAGCGGCAAAGTCGGCTTGCGGCGAGCGAACGCTCGGCTTTATCGAAGATCAATCCGTTTCTAACCGTCCCGCCACCACCGACACCTCAACTCAGTAAAGAACTAATATACGCTGGCTCTCGGCTACTCGCGGTTGAAGACGCGAATGCTAATGCTGCACCGCCTGCAGACTTAGCGATATGGCGACCGAGTACCGGCGTTTGGTGGGTAATGGGCGGCCAAGGTTCGCAAGCCGTCACACAAGGTTGGGGGCTGCCGACCGACAAGCCGGTTCAGGGTGATTACGACGGCGACGGGAAGACGGACTTCTCCGTGTTCAGGCCATCGACCGGTGAATGGTATGTTTTGCGCAGCAGCGATGGAGCATGGTCGGTTTGGACATGGGGACTCTCAAGCGACAAACTCGCACCGGCTGATTACGACGGCGACGGCAAGACGGACCAGGCTGTATTTCGCCCATCGGATACCACGTGGTACATAATTCAAAGCTCTAACCAGAGTTTTGTTTACTTTACTTACGGCCTCTCAACCGACACGCCCGCACCCGCCGACTACGACGGCGACGGACGTGCAGACATCGCAATTTGGCGAAGCTCAAACAACACATTCTATTCGATAAACAGCAGCAACAACGCTTCCGCCGGGTTTACATTCACGCAATCAAGCACCGAGCCCGTCAGCGCCGACTACGACGGCGACGGCCGTGCCGACTACGCGATCCGCAACGGCAACAACTGGATAATTCGTAACTCGTCAAACCCAACAACACCAGTCACCATCCTGTGGCAATCATCAACCGACATTGCAGTCCAAAACGACTACGACGGAGACGGCAAAGTCGACATCGCCACTTGGCGTGACTCAAACGGCACCTGGTTCATTCGCCAATCGTCACTCATCGGCCAAGCTAACGAACTCCGCCAAGTTCAATGGGGAATGCACGACGACATCCCAGTTCCTGCGTTTTATAGGCGTTAGACCGTGAAATGATTAGACACAGTTTATTCGGCTAAACGTTTGGAATTACGTTGAAAGATTCAGGAGCAATCCAATGAAATTAAGAAACCTCAATTTTCATCTACGATCAATCGTCGCTGCGTTTATTCTTCTCATTGGTGGGAGTATTTTTGCAGCGGCTCAGGATAGGGGTACGTTCAATGGGTATACCGCACCGTCCTTCGAGGTGGGGCCTACCTCTGCGGCCGTTGATTCCATCAGTCTGTTCAATGGGAATTTGAATATTAGCTTGCCGTTCCTCGGTGTCGGAGGTCGCGGCAAAGCAGGACATTCGGTAGGAAGAACTAATAGCATTAAATGGGGAATGCAACACCAGTGGCTTGATGGACATTATCAACATTTTATTCACCGCCCTTCTGTATTTTCCTTGGATGGCAATAGCGCGTCATACGCGGAGATCAGCTATTCGCCTGGAGCGGTCGAGGTAAAGCGCTCATACATCGGTAACCCCAACTGCTATCCCGACACTTACTCATCGTCTGGGGAAAACTGGCGAATTGTTTTTTCAAAACCCGATGGCAACGTTATGGAATTCATCAGTCAGCAAGGTCAGGCCGATGCTTACAGCTGGTGTCCAAACGGTCCGACGATCCCAAACACGAACTTCGGAACCGTGTTCAAAAGCTTCGATGGAAGTTTTGCAACCGTTGTCCTTGACGCCCCTGCGTTTCGCTACTCGACTAACGTGGTAAATGGATATCTCATGTTTCCTGATGGTACAAAATACCGTGTGGAAAACAGTCGAATTGTATGGGTCAGAGATAAGAACGGTAATGTAACAACGTTTACATGGGCACTAGTTCAAGATCAAGGTTATAAGATCATCGCTGCAAAGGACTCGATCGGCAGAGAGACAACTTTTGAGTACAAAATTCAGAACAACGACCAGTATGGGCTACACGACAGAGTTACTTACAAAGGAACGAACGGTGCGACTCGAATCTTCCGGGTTTCGTTCAGGCCTATGGGCGAAATTTTGCGCGCCGGTCAATCCCTCCAAACAAAGGGAGCGCTTTTCGACTTTTGGGATCACTGGGGCGGAGCGAATGAGATACTCAATCTTACTCGAGTTTCCGCGATTTGGCTTCCAAACGGCAAGGCTTACAAGTTCTTCTATAATTCCTACGCCGAAGTGGCTAGGCTTGAACTTCCGCAAGGTGGAGCATTCGAATATGATTGGGGAGCCTCGCTTTTGGGAGGAGATCCAAGAGGCCTGATTGGCGTAGAGCCATGGGAACCAATAGCCGGATACTCTACGCTTCCCGATGTTAATCGGCGCGTACTTGAAAAGCGGATATATCCGAACGGCGAAGCCGGAAGCGCTTTTACGATGCGTATTACGTACAGCCAAACTGAGGGACAGGGGACATCGACGACTCACAACACCGTCAAGACGTTTGATGCGTTGGGAAGTCTGCTCGCCCAGCAAAAGCACTATTTCAACGGTACGCCAATTCTTCAAACAGAAAGGCATCCCTTTTCTCTACCCAATTATCTAGAGGGAGCTGAGTTCAAAACTGAAGTCTTCGATGTTGTAAATAATTCGCCCGTGTTAAAACAACGTATTGAGAAAACCTGGGTCTCATCCGTTGGTGGTCCACGCGATGTTGAAACGATAACGACTCTAGTTGATACAAATCAAGTTGCAAAAACCACTTCGATCAACCCGATTGACGGTAGCGTTGGTTTTGATCAGTTCAATAATCAAACAGATCTTTGGGAATATGATTACGGCATAGGTGCACCCGGAACGACGCTTGTTAGAAGGACTCACACCGACTTTGTGACGGACGCCAACTACACTTCTCACGCAGGTGCCTACCTTCTTAGATTGCCTTCTCAAACGTGGGTCTCCTCAGATGTTAATGGCGGCACAAAAGCCGCGCGAACACAGTTTGAATATGACAATTATGTTGCGGGCGCGAGCCACGCCCCACTTTTAGATCGAAGTAATGTAGCTGGGCACGACACAACAGGCTATGGCACTAGCAAGTTAATTCGAGGAAACGTGACAAAGGTCACGAGCTACGCAAATGCCCAAACTCAAACAGGAGCGGTTAATGTCTATTCGCAATATGACATTCTTGGGAACGTCGTAAAAACAATCGACGCAAACGGTAACGCTTGGACCATCGATTACAGCGACAGCTTCGGTACACCCGATGGTGATGCTCGTGCAAACATACCGCCGGTTCAGTTAAACGGCCAATCGACCTTTGCCTTTCCGACAAAGATCATATATCCAGCGCCATTCAATTGGATATCGTTTGCTCAGTACGATTATTTCACCGGCCAACCGGTCAATGCCGAAGACATAAACGGCGTGATCTCAAAAACCATCTACAACGATCCGCTCGAGCGTCCGACGCAGACTGTCACCGCAATCGGTTCGGAGTTCGAAGCCCAATCCAGTACCACGTATGAGGACACAAACCGCCGAATCGAGATAAAGAGCGATCTGAACGCGCTGGGCGACAACCTTCTAAAATCCGAGAGCTTTTACGATGGCCTTGGCCGAACCTTCGAAGTCCGCAAGTACGAATCCGACGGTGGCTATGTCGCGACAAAAACCGAATATGACGCGTTGAGCCGAGTCAACCGCGTCACGAATCCATATCGTCCACTGCAAAACGAAACCGTCTATTGGACTGAAAGCTTCTACGACGCTCTCAACCGTGTCACAAAAGTGAGAACCTCCGACAACGCTGAGGTAAATACAGCATACTCAGGCAACACGATTGCAGTTACCGATCAAGCCGGCAAACAGCGTCGGTCGGTAGTGAGCGTGTTTGGGCAGCTTGTTCGCCTTGATGAACCTGACAGCAACGGTAATCTCGGCAGCATATCTGCGCCGAATCAGCCGACGAACTACGCATATGACGCGTTGAATAATTTGACAGCGGTCAATCAAGGCGTGCAGACAAGGACTTTTACTTACAACTCGCTTTCGAGGTTGCTATCGACGACGAATCCCGAAAGTGGCGCAATAAACTACGTTTATGATCCGAACGGAAATTTGACGCAGAAAACCGACGCTCGCGGCGTCGTGACGGACTATGTTTACGACGCTCTGAATCGCGTTACTAATCGAAACTACTCGACGCCGAATGGCACGCCCGGCACGGGCATTTTGGCGAACTATCAGGCCACGCCGAATGTCACAAACACCTATGACGACGCGAGTGTTGCGAATTCCAAAGGCAGACTTACAAAGGTCATGAACGTCAATTCTACGATCGAATATACCGAGTTCGACATCCCCGGCCGCGTCAGGACGCATAAACAGACGACCGACGGTACGGCTTACACAACCGGCTACATCTACAACCTCGGTGGGACTTTGATCGAAGAGACTTATCCTTCGGGCAGAGTGGTTAAAAACACGCTCGACGCGACTGGCGATCTTCAACAAGTCCAGAGCATGCGATTGAATGATACTTATCGCAATTACGCAAACGGATTTACATACACCGCCGCCGGAGCGGTAAGCTCGATGAGGCTCGGTAATGGAAAGTGGGAATCGACTCAATTCAACAGCAGACTTCAACCGACTCAAATTGGCTTAGGCAGTAGCGCGACAAGTCAGAATCTACTCAAACTGAATTACGATTATGGCAACGCAGACAATAATGGAAATGTTAAGTCGCAAATTATCACTACGCCGAATGCTGCGTTCACTCAGACATATCAGTACGATAGTTTGAATAGACTAGTTGAAGCTAAAGAAGTGGCGAGCGGGAGTCAGACTTGGAAGCAAAACTTTGGCTACGATAGATTCGGAAACAGAATCTCGCTCAACGAATACACCGGAATCAATTTAACAAACAATCAAACGCCTCAAATTGATCCAACAAATAATCGTTTCACGACGAGTAGCGGATTCGTTTATGACTTGAGTGGAAATGTCCTTACCGACAATCTAAATCGCAGTTTCAGTTACGATGGTGAAAATAAACAAACTAAAGTCCTGAACAATCAAGGTGTTGCGATAGGCGAGTACAAATACGACGGAAACGGCAGCCGAGTGAAGAAGATCGTCGGCAACGATGTGACAATCTTCGTTTACGATGCCGCATCAAAACTCGTTGCTGAGTATTCAACCGAATCGAATAGTAACCCTCGAGTCAATTATGCAACCGCGGATACGTTAGCTAGTCCAAGAATAATCACGAATCAAACCGGCGATGTAATTTCAAGACGTGACTTCAGACCTTACGGAGAGGAGCTTGTTAGGACCAGTTATGGAACAGATTCTGTTCGAAGAAAATTCACCACGTACGACCGTGATAATGAAACTGACCTCGATTTTGCACAGGCTCGGTACAACAATTCTGATTTTGGCAGATTTTCAAGTCCAGATCCTTTGATGGCAAGCGCGAAAACTGGCGCGCCTCAAACCTGGAATCGTTACATCTACGTTATTAATAATCCGCTAAAATATGTTGACCCAACGGGTATGATTCTTGAGGGTTCGGGCAGTCGATGCGATTTCTACTGTCGTGTTAAGAGCGGGGAGGCTACTAAGAGCGACCTTAGAGTGCTCGCATGGCATCGAGACAACAACACACCTTTTTGGCAAAGTATCAGTGGGGCATACAACGAATGGCAACAGCAGCAGCAACAGCAACAAGGAGGTCGAATAACTGGAGCTTCCTCTGGTGGGACTGCTGCATCTCAGAATAGTTCTGCACCCGCTGACAGAACCCAGGAGCAGGCTGTTTTGAAAGAATATTTGCGGGACAGCGTCGTCGGCCCCCACATCAATTTTGATACACTTGAGTTTGGGGTCGATGATAATGGGAAGGTCGTTGCAACCTTTCTTTTTAAAGATCCTGAAAAGGCCGTTGCGGTTCTAAAAGCTGCTAAAGAGCAGTTTAAGAACGCCAAGCTCGGTCGTTTGCACAAAAACGAGGTCGGTGAAAAACGTTCGAAGGATGTTTACGATTTTAGATCGTATACGGTGGGTGGCAGTAGACTTGGTGATAAGAGTCTACAGATCAATATTGGAAGGAATACAGGACTTGCGAGAGCCGACCTTGATCGCTTTAACCCCAGACAAGATCTTGTCGGCGGGTTTGGTCACATCGTTCTTGAGATAATACCCGGTTGGTTTAGGTAGTGTTTTTAGTAATTGATTTAGGAGCGGGAGATGAAAGGCGCGATTTCAATGACATTTGTTTCTTTATTTGTCACACTCTTCTTTTTCGTTGACGGCGTCTTTGCCCAATCAAAAAGCGCAATGGACGCCATGAAAATTTGGGACAAAGTGATCGCGGCAAAAGGTGGGCGCGATAAACTCTACGCTGTGCACACTTTGGCGGTTACAACGCGGGGGCGCAACGATAATGATGAGAAAGAGTTCCAGAATCTGTTTATGCAGGATCTTTATGTCCTGCCTGATCGATGGTGGAGATGGTCAGACCAGCGTCCAGGATTTCCCCTTTACGCCGAGCATTACGATTTTGATAAGGAGATCGGGTATGGGGTCAGCGGACTTTCAAACAGGATAGTTACCTTTCGACCCAACAAACCACGAACTGTAGGTGGTTCGGCGAATGTTTTAGAATTTGATGGGAGCACTTTTAACAATAGTGTAAAAGAGAGATTTTTTGACAACCAGATGATCTATCTTATGGAGACAAAATGGTTTAAGCCAACTGTTTTGGGCTTTCGGAGGGAGAAGGTCGGCTCAAATAAAAATGAGGTTATTGAAGCGTCATTTGGAAGAAACCGTTATGAATATTTTCTTGATCCTAAAACCAATTTACCAAACAAGATAAATATCATAACGTGCTTTCCAGAATTGCGAGTATGTAACGAAGACACGCTTTATTTGAGTGACTATATTGAAACGTCCGGAGTGAAACTTCCACAAGTCGTCAGCCGGGGAAAAGGCGATAATAAGAGGACAACCTATCAGGTTAACGTTGCATTCAATCAAAAAATATTTGACAGCCCGCCAAGTATCGCGGCCGGTCCGGGGGCATGGCAACAACAAGAATAGACGTTATTTATTTCTACATGACGATTTAGCGCAAAATATAACGCAAGAGGATTGGGGTCATCTATGAAGTTAACCCTGAAGTCAAGCGCATTTCGACCACTACACCGGTTTCGGTGTTATAGCTGGTTGAAATATGAGTATTTTGACAATGACCGACCCGCCTCCTTTTTATTTAGTTAGATTTACGTTCAGTCCGCACCGCCGTTGTAAGGCGAGTGCCATCATCTATTCGTGCACAGTTGAAACTGGCTACATGAAACTAGATCGGCTCATTTCCGGTTCTATGGTTGGAAATGGCTGGTCGTGCCATCAAACCTTCAGAGACTGAGAGTTGCCTCTCACCTCTCCTGACCCCCCGCACAGACCAACTTCGCCCTGCCGCGTGAAATTCCTCGTACCCGACACCGTCACGAAACATGACAGTCGTCGCAGTTTCATCAAAGAAATCCTAAAGCCTAATTTTGATTAGTGGAAGGCACATGATTTGCCAACTATGTAGATCGATTATTCAACTGATCGAGACGAGGATGGGCGAATTATGAAATATGATCTGAGCAATAAGGTAATTGCTCGCTTAAATGAACGGGAAATAACCTTGCCGAACCGGAGTCTCGATCTTGGGAACATAATTACTCCAGAACTGAAATTTCTTTCACCCAATCGGAACGAAATTGCACCACGCGGGGAAGGGCGAGATGCCGCACTTATTGCTTACTCCGAACGGCTACGAAATAGCTACAAAGAGAACGAAGGTGGACTGCGAGAAGGTATGGTTCTTCTCGGCGAGGCATTCAGGAGTGGCCAATCAATCTCGATCACCTGTTTTTGTCGCGCCGGGCAGATGTGTCACGCAGATGTTGTTAAGCTCGCGATCGAAAAGGTCGTAAGAGCAATTGACGCTAGAGAACGGGGTTCGACCCTCCATTATCCTGAGGCTGTTTAGGGCCAAAGCTGATAAAAGGATCGAGAATGCTGTTAGAGGAAAGGAGCTATACAACGAAGGCCTCCGATTAGCGTTCGAAGGTGCTGGTCTTGGCGATCGGCGCGGTTGTAAACTCAGAGGTAAGTCGCATGCACATCAGAGGTACTTACAAATCACTGTTTTTCGTTTCGCTTATAACATTGCAGATCATCTCGCTTTCGTGTCGGACGAGTAATGATCAGATCGTAGAGAACGTCCCTCGATCTGACACCGACCAAACCATAGGCACCAATGCCCGCGAGATGCTTCTGTTTGGCAATCCATCGAGCGCGAGGGCGGGCGACGACGCGGACAATTACTTGATTGTTCATCGCGCGCATGTTCTGTCTTACAACAACAGTCGCGGCACGTTGAATTGGGTCGCGTGGCGCACTCGTCGCACTGACCTCGGCGAGAGTCGCGAGCGGCCCGGCTTTGAAACCGACAAACAGCTTCCGCCAAATTTCAAACGTGCTCGGTACTATGACTATTCCGGCAGTGGTTACCAGCGCGGTCACATGTTGCCGAGTGCGGACCGCTTTGCCGACGCGACGCTCAACGGCGAGACGTTTTTGATGACAAATATCGTCCCGCAAGAAGGCGATCTGAACGAGTTCCCGTGGGAAAGGCTCGAGTCGCACGCGCGCTCACTGGTTTACCGCGGCAATGAAACCTACACGATCGCGGGCGTTTACGGCGATAAAGGGAAGTTGAAGGGCAAGGTCACCGTACCGACAAACTGCTGGAAGGTGATCGTTGTTTTTACACGCGGCCAGCGGCCCGACGCGATGAATACGGGGACGCAGATCATCGCCGTAGACATGCCCAACATAGACGGTATCGACAAAGAGCCGTGGCAAAAGTTCGTTACATCGATCGACGCGATCGAGCAGCGCACCGGACTTGACCTCTTTGACCTTTTACCCGACGATGTTGAGAACGCGATCGAGGCGCGCATTGCGTCGCCAAAAACCTCAAGTAAAAAAGGCGCGTATTAACGAAATGAAAAAAATAATTCCAATTTTGCTGTTTACATGTGTTGCAGCCGCCAATATTTTTTCGCAGAGCCCGAAAGAGGCTGATCCAAAGGACGTCGCCTCGCTAGACGCGATAATGAAGGCTGTTTATGACGTGATCTCAGGGGATGCCGGCCAGGCACGCGACTGGGATCGCTTTCGCACGCTGTTTCACAAGGACGCTCGGCTGATCCCGACAGGCGTGAATCCTCAGACAAAGCTCGCGGGGTCGACAACGCTGACGCCGGAGGACTACATAAAACGCGCCGGCCCGACGCTTATGAAGGACGGCTTTCACGAGCGTGAACTAGCACGCCGCGTGGATATATTCGGTAATATTGCTCAGGTTTTCTCGACCTATCACGCTTTTCGCAAGGCGGATGACAAGACACCATTCTTGCGCGGCATCAACAGTTTTCAATTGCTGAATGATGGCAAGCGTTGGTGGGTTATGACGATCTACTGGCAGCCCGAGACACCGGAGAACCCGATTCCCAAGAAATATCTTAAGAACGGCAAATAATGGCTGAACACATCTACACCGGTTCGCTCGAGATCGCTCTGCCGCGAGACGAGGTCTTTCCCTTTTTTGCGAACGCCGAAAATCTACAGCGCATAACCCCGCCGAATCTCGGGTTTCAGATCATCACTCGGACGCCGATCGAGATGAAGGCCGGCGCCTTGATCGACTATCGCATCTCGTTGCACGGAATCCCGATGACGTGGCGAACGGAGATCACAAGTTGGGATCCGCCGTTTGAGTTTGTCGATACACAACTTAAAGGGCCGTACAAGCAGTGGATCCATCGCCACACTTTTACCGAGACGCCAAACGGCACGACGTTGATCGAGGACGAAGTGCGTTATCGTCTGCCGTTCGAGCCCTTCGGCGATCTCGCTCGCTTTTTTGTCGAGCGAGAGATAAAGGGCATCTTTGACTATAGGCAAAAAATCGTCGCGGACGTCTTTAAGAAATAAGTGATGGGCGAAAAGTTGTTTGATCGAACATCTATCATCGCCATCGCAACGATCGTAGTTGCGGCGACGGTGATGCTCGCTATTCAAGGTCGCGTCGTTTGGTGTGAGGCCGGTGATTACTCGCCGTGGTCGTGGACGGTCATGTCGCGGCACAACTCGCAGCATATAATCGACGCATACAGTTTTACGCACATACTGCACGGAATTTTAGAGTTTTGGCTGATCGGGCTCGTTTTTTACAAGCTGCCGCTCGCGTGGCGATTCGTGATCGCAATTTTTATCGAGAGTACGTGGGAGACGCTCGAAAATACGAGCTACATCATCAACCGCTATCGCGAAGCGACACTGTCGCTCGACTATTTTGGCGACTCGATCACGAACTCACTCGCTGACATCGTGTGCTGCGGCATCGGTTTTGTGATCGCAAAGAAGATCGGATATTGGTGGTCGCTCGCCTTGTTTATCGTGACCGAGACGATCTTGATATTTACGATCCGGGACAGCTTGATCCTGAACATCATCATGCTGATCTACCCGCTCGATGCAATCAAAGGCTGGCAGACGGGAATGTGAGATTTTTCTGTCGCCCATTTCACGGGCTTCGTACATGGTTGCGATCAAAACCCCAGGCTCCGCTTCGCTTCACCTGCGGCTAATTTCCTTCGCTGCTCCGCAGCTCCAGTTGATCTACTTTTCGCGTGTTTCGCGTGTTTCGCGGGCGGACTTTTATCTTTCGCCGCGAGCCGCCTCGGTCTGCGTCTCGAGATCGACGGCGAGTTTTCGCGAGCCGGGTTGATCGAACGTTTCGATCCAGCGCAAGGTCTCATCCAAAACCCGTAGTTGATACTCGCGCCAGTTTGGCCGCCCTACGACCGAGCCAAGTTCACCGTTGTAATATGCAGTTCGCGGTGGGCGCGTTTTATCGGTCATTGCCGGGTCGACCGAGATCATGATCGTCGGTATTCCTGCCTCTTCAACCGTGCGGGCAACCAGACCCAACGTCTGATGACAAAGCCGCGATGCCGGGATCAACAATGCTGCCTGAACTTCGTAGCGATGAAGCCGCTCGGCGATGTGCGATCCCAGCTCCGTCGCAACACGCTCGGCGTTCGGGATGTGACTGCTCAACGACCACCATACGCTGTTGAGACTGCCAATGACGGCGTTCGCCTCGTATTCGAGCAGGCGGTCGATCGGAATTTGCACGTTGCGATCTTCAGTAACCGCTTTTGGGTCGTAGCCCTTTGCGGCAAATCGGAGGTCGCTTGCGTCAACCTCGATCGGAATTTCGCGGCACGCCAAATCGCCGTCTTTGCTCGCGTGATCGAAAGGCTCGGCACCGTCGATGTAGGCGCCGGCGGACGAGATCAAACCGAGGTTCATCATCGGCAGGGCGCGGCGAACGGTTTTTAACGGCGCGTGAATATTTTCGACGAACGGATATAGGTGGAGCGCGTCATTTGCCGTCCAGCGAGAGAACCGAGCCTGAAAATCATTTTTACTTTCGATAACTTGCATAGATCAAACTTTGAATTCTTTTGAAAAATCGTAAACGTCGCCGCCCGCATCCGTCAACTTATTAAACTTACGATTCGCGATTATAAAAAACGCGAGCAGGGCGGCAAGCATGGCGCTCAACAATATCCACTCGGAATACTGGTGCAGGGCGTTGAACTGAATTCTGAGCGGATCGTCAACCGCGATCTCGTCGATAGGGCGCCCGATCTGTTGGCGAATCGACGACAGCCAGAAACCGATCACAAACTGACCTAACGCGCATGCACCGCCGATTATCAGCAGCAAAAACCGCTCGACCCACAGCCAAAACTTACTCACCTTTGAGCTGCCGACCAACGACATGACGATCAACAACGCTGCTATCGTCATACCGCCGAAATTTAAAATCGTGAGATTTCGTCCGACGACCGCGCCGGCAAGTTCACGTTGCTCAATCACCGCAAACGCGCTTTGTGCAACCCCGATAAAAAACACTGCCGCCCCGAGCCAGATGGCCAGTATCAGGAGACGGATGTCGGAGAAAAACTTCATAAAGTGTTCGTATTATCCTGCTTTTGCGTCGAAAGGGCAAAAGGCGACTGCTCGTGATAACCTCTACGTTAGACGCGATGACGCTCGATCTCAAGACAACCTACGACAGGCTCTATGCGTATTGTGCGAACCGCGATTTTGCCGGGCACGACCCGTTTGATGGACTCAACAGTGACGTTTTTCAAAAGTTGCCGATAAAGAATCTTCGTATCGCACGGCTCGCGTTCTTACAGATCGTGAAACGCTTCCCTGTCGATCTGCGCCCGTTTTTACAGGTAAGAGAGGGCGTTAACCCAAAGGCCATTGCCTTATTTGCTCTCGCAGAGATGGCTCGTTTTCGTAAGAGCGGCAATTTCCGTCACTATGAAAATACAAGAATTCTGCTCAACCGGCTGCTCGAACTGAAGATCGCTGGCGAGGCGACCAGTGGGGAATCTTGGAGCGCGTTTGGCTATAACTTCGACTGGCAGTCGCGATACTTTTTTGCACCTCGCGGCACTCCGGCGATCGTGCCGACGGCGTTTGCTTCCGCTGCGTTTGAAGAGGCCTCGCATTTGTTTGACGACGAGCGATATGCGGATGCGGTAACTGAGATCGCCGCGTTTGTCGTCCATAAACTCAATCGTTTTATCGAGACTGCGGACGAAGTTTGTTTCAGTTATACGCCGCTGGATAGCAGCGTGATCTACAATGCGAGTCTTCTCGCCGGGGAATGTCTCGCGCGTGCGGCCAAGTTCAGCGACAACAGCGGCTACTCACAGCTCGCGGAAAAAGCCCTTCGATTTGTCGTTCGACGACAGCGCGCCGACGGGGCGTGGGTCTATGGAGCAAGCGGTAAGCAGGCGTGGGTAGACAATTTTCACACAGCTTATGTTCTGCTCTCGATACGACGTATAACGGACGCGCTTTGTCTTCAAGATGACGACGTCGAGAGCGCGTTCGATCGGGGTCTTGACTATTGGCTCGCAAACTTTTTTCTCGACGACGGCACGCCAAAGTATTACAACGAAGAGGTTTATCCGATCGACATTCACTCAGCCGCAGTTGCGATAGTTGCGATGAGCGAGCTCGGCGAGACGGCAAACGCCGGCCGCGTTGCTGCCTGGACATGTGCGAATATGCTCGATGAACACGGCTATTTTTACTACCAGCAACGTGCGAACGGCCTCGTCGAAACTCCGTACATGCGGTGGGGGCAAGGGTGGATGTGCTATGCGCTGGCACGTTTGATTGAGGCTGAGAACCTCTAGATGGAGAGTGGAATAAAAGACTTCTGGCAGACGCATCCGTGCGGTGCGCAGCTTGTCGGCGATCTAAGCCAGCATAGCCGCGCCGAATACGATGATTTTTTTCGTCGGTACGACGAGTTTCGATATTCGACGGAAGCGCACATCCTCAAAAATCTCGACGCGGTCGATTTTTATGACAAGCGGGTTCTTGAGATCGGCTTGGGACAAGGCTCCGACGGCGAGCAGATCGCTCGGCGCGGCGCGATCTACAACGGTGTCGATCTCACGGACGAGGCTGTGAGACGCACGTCGATGCGCTTTCGGCTGCTCGATCTGCCGTTCGAGCAGATCGAGCAGGCAAGCGCGCTTTCTTTGCCGTTTGACGACAATTCATTCGACATCGTCTTCAGTCACGGAGTATTGCATCACATTCCGGAGATCGGAGCGGCCCAGCGTGAGATCGCCCGCGTCCTAAAACCCGACGGCAAGTTGATCGCGATGCTCTATGCAAAATGGTCGCTGAATTATCTCTTTTCGATTCTGGTTGCGAGGCGGCTCGGGTTGATCGCCATGTACGCGTTAGGTCTGAAACTCGCCGGGATCTATGGCGATCATATTACAAACGCTCGTAAGATGGGTTTGTTTAAGTATCTTCGGATGAGCAACTTTATCCACGTCAGTACTGATGGGCCGTTTAATCCATACTCGAAAGTTTACGGGCGGCGCGAGATCGAACAGGATTTTGCGGACTTTGAAATAGTCGAAGCTCACAAAGAGTTCATGCATGCGCCGCCTCTGCCTGTGAACTGGCTGCCGCTGTCGAGTGTGCTCGGCTGGCATCTGTGGGTGACGCTAATGCCGAAGAAAGTCATTTAACGCGAAGACGCGAAGAGGTTTTTCAACAGTCAACTATTCACTTCTTTTCTTTGCGTCTTTGCGTCTTTGCGTTGAAAATTCTTACCTATGTGCGGAATTGCCGGAATGATCTCTCATGAACCCGAGTCGCGTATCGGCGCGATGCTCGCGTCGATCGAGCATCGCGGACGCGATGATGAAGGCGTGTTTGTATCCGCACCGTTTGGCGGCGACAAGCTGAGATCGTGTCTAGGCCATCGGCGTCTTTCGATCATCGACACCTCGCCCGCCGGTCATCAGCCGATGACAACGTCAGACAAGCGTTACGCGATCGTCCTCAACGGTGAGATCTACAACTACAAGGACATTCGTCGCGAACTGGAATTGAGGGGCGTTACTCTCACGACAAATTCCGATACCGAAGTTTTGCTAAAGGCCTTTCGCGAGTGGAACGTTGCGGCTCTCGATAAGCTCAACGGCATGTTTGCTTTCGCTGTCTGGGACGATCTTGAAAAAGAGCTGACGCTCGTGCGTGATCGTGCCGGCATCAAGCCACTTTACTTTGCGCAGGTTGGCGGTCAATTTATCTTCGCGTCCGAGATCAAGGCGATCCTTGCATCGGGCATTGTGAGTGCCGCGATCGACATGCAGGCGCTCGATCAGTATCTGACATTCCTCTGGACGCCCGACCCACACACGTTGTTCAAGGATATCTACAAGCTGCCACCGGCGCATTACTTGAAATGGAAAGACGGCAAAGTTACCCAACACGAATGGTGGGATCTGTCCTTCGAGAATGTCGATAACAGCCGCGACGAAACTTACTGGCGAGAGAAAACGCTCGACACACTTGATCGCGTGGTAAGGATGGAAATGGTGTCGGACGTTCCGCTCGGTTCGTTTCTCTCCGGCGGTGTCGATTCGTCATCGATCGTTGCGTTGATGAAGTCACACACGAGCGGGCGGCCCGTTTCAACATACACCGTCGGCATCGAAAAGGATGATCTCAAATACGACATTATTCCGGATGACGCGGTTTGGGCGCGAAAGGTCGGCAAGCTTTTTGACACTGATTATCACGAGATAATGCTCAAGCCGGACGTGGCCGAGCTGCTGCCAAAGCTCGTCTATCATTGCGATGAGCCGATCGCCGACCCGGCGATAATCACGAGCTATCTGATCTCAAAGGCGGCGAGAGAAACACTCACGGTCCTGCTCTCTGGCGTTGGCGGAGACGAGGTTTTTGCGGGTTATCCGCGACATCTCGCGATGAAGCTCGCCGGCAGGGTCGATCTCATTCCACGTGGCGTTCGCCGCCCGCTATTCGGTGCGATCGAGAGTATTTTGCCGGGCGGCTTGCCTGGTAAATTCACGGCACCATTGCGGAACGCAAAAAAGTTTGCAAAGAGTGCCGCGATGAATTTCGAAGATCGATATCTCGGATTCGGAACTTATTTCACGAGCGATGCAAAGCAGCGGCTCTACGCCGATGAATCGAGGGATGAATTTGCCGCGTTTGACGCGTACGAGCGGCATCGTGGTTATTTTCAAAAGGTAGAAAACGCCGACCCGCTCAACCGACTGCTTTATGTCGATTTCAAGACGTTCTTGCCGTGTTTGAACCTTGCATACACGGACAAAACTTCGATGGCGGCAAATCTCGAAGTCCGTGTACCGTTTCTCAATGTCGAGCTTGTCGAGATGGCGGCAACGATGCCTCCTGAACTAAAGCTTCACGGACTGAAGCGCAAGTACATCCTCAAGCGCGCTGCTGAAAAACTCTTGCCACACGACGTTGTTTGGCGAAAGAAAGCGGGTTTTGGCGCCCCGATCCGTGCCTGGCTTCGTGGTCCGTTGAAACCGATGGTCGATGATCTGTTGTCAGAGTCGCGTATCACACAGCGCGGACTGTTTGACCCAGCGGAAGTTCACCGAATCATAACTCGGAACGCGTCGGGCCGCGAAGATCTCAATCTACAGGTGTTTCAGCTTCTCGTTCTTGAATTGTGGATGCAGAAGTTTATCGACTAACGTCTTGAGCCTCACCGGTGCGAAGCGAATCTAGAATTCTAAACGTCGCGCGCGTCGTTGCTGCCAGATCGTCGAGCGCGATCGGTGCGTCGCCACCCGTTTTTACAAACTCACAAACAGCACGAATCTCCTCCGTCTGGCCCTTGTCCTGACCGGCCGATCGTTTTGTAGTTTCGCGTCCGCCGGCAAACATCGACACGCGACGAAAATCGTCGATCACGCCGACGCGGCCACCGCCAAAGATCTCTACGCGTTCTTTTGCAAGAGCGTTGTCGCCCTCGGCGAGATAGGCTACGCAAGCGTTTGAGCCGTCGGCAAGTCGCAGTGTGATAAATATAGAATCATCATCCGTTACACGCGCATCGCGCGACGAGATAGACTCTGCAAAAACACGTGTAGCGAGCGAACCGGTCAAATAGTGAATCAGGTCGATGAAGTGACAAACTTCGCCGACGATCCGCCCGCCGCCCTGCGTCGGGTCCTGTATCCAGCTGTCGCTTGCGATTCGCCCGGCGTTGATGCGATAGAGGATCGACAGCGGCGACTGTCGTCGGGCAAAGAACTCTTTTGCATGTTTCGCGCTCGGCGAGAATCGACGGTTAAAACCAATCATGAGACGGCCGCTCGAATTCGTTGCCGCGTCGAGTACTGAGTCTAGCTCGTCGTCGTTCATCGCGAGCGGCTTTTCGACAAAAACGTGCTTGCCTGCGTTTAGCGCCGCGCTTGCGAGCGGAGCGTGACTGTCGTGGCGGGTGGCGATGACGATAAGGTTCGCGCCGGCGTCGACGATAACCTGATCGCCGCCGGACATACACGACCCAAAGCCGTATTGTTTGCCGATATCACTTGCCGAGAGCCCGCTCGCCGTTGCGATAGCGCAAAACTCAACACCATTTGCTTTCAGATTTGGGAGAATAAATTTGCGAGCATAGCTGCCGGCGCCGATCATGCCGACACGGACCGACGATGTCGGGGCGGGCGATACGGGCTTTAGAGAAATCGTGTTGTCGAGCGGCTTTTCAGCGTCGTACTCGAGCACGATGCCGAGGTACGGCTCGCGTGCCGTGCCCTCGATCAGTTTGTAGGCAGCCTCGCCCCGCTCGATTCCGAAGCGATGCGTGATAAGAGGTGCGATCCGCACGCTGCCGTTTGCGATCGTGTCGAGAAACGCCTCGATGTTTCGGCCCTCGGTCCAGCGAACGTAACTGAACGGATAGTCGTGACCACGTTCCTCGTACTCGGCGTCATAGCGGCCGGGACCGTAGGACATCGAAACCTGTAGCGAGAGTTCCTTTAGATAATAAACTTCGCGAGGCACGTCCATGCCGACAAGACCGACCACGACGACGCGGCCTTTTAGACGCGAGACTTCGCCCGCAAGTTCAAGGGGTTCGTTTGACGACGTAGCCGCGGTTATCAAAACCGCGTCGGCACCCCGACCTCGCGACCAATCGGCGATGGCGCCCGCGGCCGACTTAGGATCCGCGCACATTTCTGCGCCGAGAGTTTTTGCGAGCTCCAATTTACCCGCGTCAGTATCGACGCCGAAAACACGACAACCGTTTGCACGCAGTAATTGCACGGTGATCTGACCTAAGAGTCCCAGACCGATGACGACGACGGCTTCGCCGAGTGTAGGAGCCGCAAGACGTACGCCTTGCAGAGCGATCGCTCCGAGCGTGCCGAACGCGGCCTGGTCAAGCGGGACTTCGTCGGGTACGCGAACGCACAAATTCACTGGCACAGAGATCATCTCGGCGTGCGACGCGTAACCGGCGCCGGCACACGCGACGCGCGTCCCAACCTTAAAACCGCTGAGGCCCTCACCGACCTCGACGACTATTCCGGCGGCGCTGTAGCCAAGCGGGATCGCGGCGTCGAGCTTTGCTTTAACGGCCGTGAACGTGCTTGCGACGCCCTCGCTCTTAACTTTGTCGATGACTTTTTTTACGAGGTCAGGGCGCTCTCGCGCCTTTCCGAGCAGCGATTTTTTACCAAGATCGATCTTCGATTTTTCCGTTCCGGCGCTTATGAGCGAAGCGGCGGTTCGCACCAAAAGCTGACCGGGCTTGGCGGACGGCGGCGGCACATCTGCGACGGTCAACTCGCCCGTTTTCATGTTTTGCAGGATTTGCTTCACGCTAGGCAATTATGACAAACCCGGCGCGTTCGGACAAAACGAGCCACTCGTGCGATTGTGGACGGCGTCGTGTAGAATTGGGTTTCGAGTTATGCGAGTTCCGTTTGTAGACCTAAAAGCGCAGTATTCATCGATAAAGGGCGAGATCGACGAGGCGATATCGCGGGTTGTCAGCGAGACGGCGTTTGTCGCCGGCAAGTATGCCGCCGCCTTTGAGAGTGAATTTGCGGATTACATCGGCGCTGCCGAGTGCGTAGCGGTTGCAAACGGTACGGACGCGATCGAGATCGCACTTGCGGCATTAGATATCGGTTCGGGTGATGAGGTCATCGTGCCGGCAAATACGTTCTTTGCAACTGCCGAGGCGGTTGCGAACGTGGGCGCGGGCGCCGTGTTTGTCGATTGCGATTCCAACTTTTACAACATCGACACCGCGAAGATCGAGGAGAA
Source organism: Pyrinomonadaceae bacterium (assembly GCA_046154245.1). Taxonomy (GTDB): domain Bacteria; phylum Acidobacteriota; class Blastocatellia; order Pyrinomonadales; family Pyrinomonadaceae; genus OLB17. The sequence goes on along the minus strand of JBJXFZ010000163.1, from coordinate 16,002 downwards.
GATAACGCCGCGCACCAAAGCGCTCATACCGGTGCATCTTTACGGCTTGCCGGCTGAGATGGACGCGGTTATGCAGATCGCACGCAAACACGGGCTGAAAGTTATCGAAGACTGTGCACAGGCGCACGGCGCAAAATACAAAGGACAAACGGTTGGTACCTTTGGCGACGTCGCGACTTTCAGTTTTTATCCGGGCAAAAATCTCGGAGCGTATGGCGACGCCGGTGCGCTTCTTACATCTAACAGCGGTGTTGCCGAGCGTTGTCGCCTGATCGCAAATCACGGCCAGCCGACAAAATATCGGCACACGATCGTGGGGCGTAACAGCCGAATGGACGGCATTCAAGCCGCGGTTTTGTCGGTTAAGTTGCGTCACCTCGACGACTGGCTCGATGCCCGACGCTCACATGCGCGCCGGTACAACGAGCTGCTTGCTGATGCGGGAATTGCGTTGCCGATCGCGCCCGATAACCTCACCCATACATATCATCTTTACGTCATCCGCCTGAAGAACCGGGACGCCGTCGCTACAAAACTGAACGAAGCAGGGATCGACACGGGGCTCCACTATCCGACCGCGTTGCCGTTTCTCGAAGCGTATGCTGACATTGGTTACGCGCCCGCTGACTTTCCGGTCGCGAGCGCGCAGATGAGCGAGTTGCTGAGTTTGCCGATGTATGCCGAACTGACCGACGAAAGGATCGATCATGTTTGCGCCGAGTTGAGATCATTTGTTTCACGCGGAGCGGCGGCGTAGAGCGCAGAATTTTTGGCGGCAAGTCGGAAAAGCGGAGCTGTTCCGCACATAGAGCGGCACAGCCGCAATTCAACAAAGTTTTGAATTCCAAACCAAAATCAATTTGGATCGACCTTGACAACTCGCCGCACGTGCCGCTCTTTGTGCCGATCATCGAACACTACCGGACGCGGGGCGTGGAAGTGATCGTAACGGCTCGCGATCATGCACAGACCATTGAACTGTTAGATTTGGCTGGTCTTAAAGGAACTTACTTTGTTGTTGGACGCCACTACGGGAAAGGCAAGATCGACAAGATCCGCGGCCTGCTTGCACGCGCGAAGCAACTTGTTTCTTGCATCCGAAACCAAAACAAGCAGATCTCTTTAGCCGTCAGTCACGGTTCGCGTTCGATGGTTCTGGCGGCACGATGGCTCAAGATCCCTATTGTGACGATGTACGACTATGAGTTTACGGAAACGCGCATCTTCAATATTTTTTCGGACAGAGTTCTAGTACCGGAGCGAATTCCTGAAAGTGTCCTAAACGAGATCGGGTTGCCGATGTACAAACGAGTGCGATATCCCGGCATCAAGGAAGAGCTCTATTTAGTCAAGTTTCAACCGACTCCGAATTTTCGCGAAACACTTTTTGCAAAACATGATGTTAGCGTCGAAAAGTCGCTCGCGGTTCTGCGACCGCCAGCGACGACGGCGAATTATCATGACGCTCGAGGCGATGTTTTGTTTACGGCGATCATCGAGCGACTGCTTTCTTCAAACGAAGTATTCACCCTGATCGTACCGCGAACGCGTGAACATGAGGCTGAGATTAGCGAGACGATCGCCAAAAGACAGGGCTCTGCCGCCTCCTACGAGATCCTCGATGAAGCCATCAACGGCCTCGATCTCATCTACGCGGCTGATCTTGTGATCTCTGGCGGCGGGACGATGAATCGCGAAGCGGTGCTGTTGGGCGTTCCGGTTTACAGCATTTTTGCCGGACGTCAAGGCGCGTTAGATAAACAGATGGAAAGCGAAGGGCTGATCACATTTATCCGGGACGTGGACGATATCGCGAAGATCAAACTCGAGCGCCGACAGCCGTCTGTCATGAACGCCTTGACCGACCGGGTCGAAAAATCTGTAATAGAACAGATCGACAGCTATCTGACCTGATGTTCAAACAATATCCTCTATACAAATTTGTTCTCGCGGGCTGTGATTATGTCCTTCTGCTCGCGGCGTGGATGTTGGCGATCTCGATCCGATTCTATGACCTGACTTGGATCGAGTTGTTGTCGCGACCGCTTGTGCGAACACAAGGTGCGTTGATCGTCGTCTACTCGCTGGTTTGGATCGTAATCTTTCAACATTTCAGTCTTTACAAACTCAACCTATTCATGTCGTTCGGCGAGCAGGTTTGGGCGATCCTGCGCTCCCTGGTTTATGGCCTGCTCGGTTTGATACTGATCACTTTTGTCGTTAAACGGCTTGATTTTGTTGAGTCGCGGCTCGTGCTTGCGATGTTTGTCGGCATCAGTTTGATCGCGATCACGCTGTTTCGCACCCTGGTCTTTAAGCCGCTGTTCTCGTTTGCGTCGCAGAAAAAAATTATTCGCCGAAAGGTTTTGATCGTCGGCGGCAAGCGAACGGCCAAGATGGTCGCCGCCGAGATCGACGAAGATAACAGTCACGGTTTTGACGTCGTTGGTTTTGTGAACGACGAACTCGCTGCGGGTGAACTCGTTTTTGAGAATCTCGAAAATCTCGGCAGTCTCGATGAGTTAGATGCTCTTGTCGAGCGACACAAGATCGACGAGATCATCATCGCCGAGAGCGACGTAACGCACGACAAGCTCCTCGACATCATAGACATAGCACAGGCGACCCGTGCCGAGGTGCGGCTAGTCTCCGAACTTTACAACATCATTCCCGAAAAGGTTCTGCTCGAAAAATATCTCGGCATACCGATCGTCAAGATGCCGCAGAATTACGACAACGCGTTGTTCAGTGTTTACAAACGGGTGTTTGATGTCGCGGCCACAGTGGTTGGTTTAGTTGTGCTCGCGATCCCGTTTTTGCTGATCGCGCTGATAATAAAACTCACCTCGAAAGGGCCGGTGTTCTACAACCACACGCGCATTGGCAAAGACTGCAAGCCATTTGTGTTTCATAAGTTTCGCACCATGTATGCGGGTAATGACGACTCGTCGCATCGCGCCTTTGTTGCAGATCTCATCCAGGGCGAATCGGGTGACGCAGTCAAAAAGATCGAGAACGATCCGCGCGTTACGTCAATAGGCAAATTTTTGCGGCGAACGAGCCTCGACGAACTGCCGCAGCTATTTAACGTGCTAAAGGGCGACATGAGCCTCGTAGGCCCGCGACCGTGCATGCCGTATGAACTTGAGGAATATCAGGATTGGCATCGGCGCCGATTGAGCGTAACTCCGGGCTGCACCGGCCTGTGGCAGGTCGCGGGACGCTCGGCCGTGGATTTTAATGACATGGTGATCCTCGATCTTTTTTACATCGACAATATGTCGCCGCTCTTCGATCTGCGTATAATTTTTAGGACGCTGCCAGTGATGCTGTTCGCACGCGGCGGGCATTGAACGGCCTTTGCCACGGAGGACACAGAGGTCACCGAGAAGGTACAGAATCGGTCTCAGTGTCCTCGTTGATCTCGGTAGATTTTTTTAGAACTCAGAACATGGGGTGGTAGATTACTTTATTGTGCGTAGGTTATTGAGACTTAGGAGAACGGCGAGACAATAGGAAACAGCTTCTCTGTGCACTCTGTGAACTCAGTGGCCAATTGCTTATGAACGTTGCTGTAATCGGTGCCGGTTATTGGGGACCGAATCTTATAAGAAATTTTTTATCTCTCGACGAGGTCGAGACAGTAGTCGCCTGTGACACGGACGACGCGCGTCTTGCGAAAATGCGAAAGTCGTTCCACGGTATCGAAACCTCTCAGAACCACAACGAGATCATCGCGTCCAACGACATCGACATTGTCGTGATCGCTACGCCGGTTTCGTCACACTTTGAGATCGCCAAGGCGGCACTGCTTGCGGGCAAGCACGTCTTTATCGAAAAACCGATGACCGCGAGCGTCCGTGAGGCTGAGGAGCTGATCGAACTTGCCGAGAAAAAGAATTTAAAGCTGTTTGTCGATCACACGTTTATCTACACCGGCGCCGTGCGAAAGATGAAAGAGGTCATCGCGTCGGGCCGGCTCGGCGAGATCTATTATTTTGACTCGGTGCGTGTGAATCTCGGTTTGTTTCAGCACGACGTGAACGTGATCTGGGACCTTGCTCCGCACGATCTTTCGATATGCGATTACTTGTTAGAGAAAAAGCCCGTTGCCGTTTCGGCGATCGGTAGCTGTCACGTGGGCAATGATCTCGAAGACATCGCATATCTCACGCTCGAGTTTGAAAACAATCTGATCGCGCACTTTCACGTCAATTGGCTCGCACCGATGAAGATCCGCAAGACGCTGATCGGTGGGACAAAATCGATGATCGTTTACGATGACAACGAGACGAGCGAGAAGGTCAAGATCTACGACAAGGGCATCGATGTCACAACCCGCGAGGGCGTTTACGACACGCTCGTTCAATACCGTACCGGCGATATGCTCTCGCCAAAGCTCGATCAAACCGAGGCGTTGGCCGAGGGCACGCGCCAATTTATCGACTGCGTTTTGAATAACAAAACGCCGCTGACCGACGGCCACGCGGGTTTGAATGTAGTTCGCATCCTGGAAGCCTCAGGCGTGTCGATAAAAAATCGTGGTCGCGCGATCGAATTGTAATGGCAACGAACTTTACCGACGAATACTTGCGCGAAAATTTCATTCGCTTGAATAATGTCATCCTCGGCGACGATGTAAAGGTCTACTCGTTCGTCAACGCGTACGGCTGCGAGATCGGCGACGAAACTCGCGTCGGCGCATTTGTTGAGATCCAAAAAGGGGTCAAGATCGGACGCCGATGCAAGATCTCGAGCCACTCGTTTTTATGCGAGGGCGTCACCATTGAGGATAACGTTTTTATCGGTCACGGCGTGATGTTTACGAACGACAAATTTCCGCGCGCTACGAATGAAGACGGCTCGGCGCAAAGCGAAGCCGATTGGACAGTCGTTCCGATCACGGTAAAGAAAGGCGCGAGCGTCGGCTCGAACGCGACTATCTTGGCCGGCGTGACGATCGGCGAGAACGCCATGGTCGGAGCCGGGGCCGTTGTCACGCGTGATGTTCCTGACGGTGCGATCGTCGTCGGCGTCCCGGCAAAGATAAGATGAACATCGCAGCCGCGCTATCAAAGGCCGCAGAAAGGCTACAGAGCGCCGGCATTGCCGAACCGCGACGCGAGGCTTCGTCGCTGCTCGAATTTGTACTCCGCCAAAACTCGGCGTATTTGATCGCCCATTCCGACGACCAACTTGCGGCAAATCAGAAGATGATCTTTGACGCGTGCGTCTCGCGGCGGGCTAAACGCGAGCCGCTGCAATACATCACCGGCCGAACAGAATTCTGGCGACTCGAATTTGAGGTCGCCCCCGGCGTTTTGATCCCGAGGCCTGAGACCGAGTTGTTGGTCGAGGCCGCGATTGGGTTTCTGCGATCATCAGATGATCCACGATTTTGCGAGATCGGCGTCGGCTCGGGCTGCATTTCCGTATCGATACTTCATTCGTTGCAGAACGCAACAGCCGTGGCGGTCGATGCCTCGGCGCCCCCCTTGAAAATTGCCGCACTCAATGCCCTAAAGCACGGCGTCGATAAACGGCTCGATCTGCGCGAGGGGAGTCTTTTCGACGCGATCGACGAACGTTTTGACCTGATCGTATCTAATCCGCCCTACATTCCTGATGGGGATATCGACGGACTCCAGCCGGAGGTGCGTGACTTTGAGCCGCACGTCGCGCTTGCCGGCGGTCCTGACGGCCTAGATCTTGTGCGGAGCATCGTCAAAGATGCGGGTCAGTTTTTGCGTCCAGGCGGTGTTTTACTTATTGAGATCGGTCACGATCAGGCACCGCATGTCGCCGGGTTTTTTGATAATAACGCTTGGCGGGAGGTCGAGATGCTTCGCGACCTCCAGAATATCGAGCGGGCTGTTTTTGCAAGGCTGAAATGACCCTAAGAATCACTTGCTATCGAGGTTAAGTGGAGTTACTATTGAGTTACATTCAGCAGTTGGGTTTGAAATAGTGGTCAATTCGCGACAGATGCGGCTTTGTTATGGCCGCAGTTCAGGAAGATTTTGGATCTATTGGAGGTGAGCTTATGAAGGGTTCAATGAACGGCCTTTTGGCTGTTGTTAGTTTGATAATAGCGGCGGTTTCGTTCTATTTTTACCGTCAAAACGCTCAGACGTTGTGGTTGGTAGCATTTGTCCTTTTTGTGCTCGGCACGGTGGCCTTTGGAGGAATGTTCCTCTCAGGCCGCATCAATAAATCTGAGGACATACATATTACCGAATAGACGGTTCGGTAGAGTCTGAGCGTTTTTTGAGTATTAAACGGAGGCACGCGCGCCTTGATCTTAACGGTCGAATCCCGATGCATCGGGATTCGGCCTTTATTATTTTGTGTGTGATACAATGTTGACAAAAATGTAAGGTTTTGTAGAATCTACATTTTCGCTGGAAAGCAACATGCCAAAGATCGCAGACATCCAGGAGACGCCAAATCCCAACGCCGTCAAGTTCATCCTAAAGGAACCGGTTTCACACGGCACCTCGCACTCGTTCAAAACTGCCGAGGCCGGCGAGGACGACAAGCTTGCAAAATCGTTGTTTGACGTGGGCAATGTCGTTTCTGTGTTCTACATGGACAAGATGATCACCGTCGAAAAAACGGACGAGGCCGAGTGGGACGAGATCTTGCCCGAATTGGCCGTACCGATCCGTGCCGCTGAGGCCGTTTTATCAACAAACGGCAGCGCTAAAGGCGCCGCGGCAACAGTTGGCGGTGCGATAGCCGTCGCCGCAAGCGATGATCCGAAACTACGTGAGATCGAGGCACTTTTGGACGAACGGATCCGCCCATACTTGGCGGGTGACGGAGGTTGGCTCGAGGTGATCGAGCTCGCCGACAGTCAACTCTCGATCCGCTACGAAGGCGCCTGCGGCAGCTGTCCGAGTTCGCTGACGGGAACTCTCATGGCCATCGAAAACATGATCAAAGACGAGATCGATCCCGAGATAACGGTTATCGCCGTTTGATTTTCACACCCGTTCAACAAACTTTATTTCTAAGAATCTCTTGACTTTACGGGCGTGCATTCGTCATAATCGCTAATGGTGGCCGTGTGTGCCGACTCGGGCCGTCCGTCCATCGGTTTATCTCACCTCACCGCCCGCCAATTCCAAATAAGTTTGCACACAAGCAAATGGAGGAGAAATAGTAGTGAATACAGAAGAACTCGAATCAAGTTTGCGAACCGAATTCGAGAATTATCTCAAGAGTGTCATTTCGGAAATGCGGCAGGAAACTGCTGAGTTTCAGAACAAGATCCAAAGCGAGTTTGATAAGCAAAAGACGTCCTTTGACGATGCTTTTGCTGCATTTTCCGCGCGTTTCGAATCCGAGAAAGAGTTTGACGAGGCATTTACAAGTTCGGTCTCCGAACATCTACGGCTCGCCCGCGATGAAGGTGCGAAGATCACTGCCGAGGCGTTTGCAGAGGCTGAAAAACTCGAGAAAGAAAATGCGGTGCCCGCAGCAGTCGCAAAATACGATGCGATCCGCGATGCGGTTAACGACATCTCTGCCAAGGATTCGCAAGCAACGATCTTGAAAGCTCTCGTCGATCATGCGGCAGAGTTTTCTCCCCGCGGCGCGTTTTTCATCATCAAGAGCGAGCAGTTCACGGGTTGGAAGGTTTTCGGCGACGACACTCACGCTGCCGATGCCGCGATCCGCGAGATCAACTTTCCGGTGTCTGCAGACACGGTTGTCGGAGCGTCTGTTCGCTCGATGACGACCATTGACAGCGCGGCCGGTGCTCACCCTGAAGATACGGTATTTCTCGATGATCTAAGTTTTGGCCGGCCGGACAGAATGTACGCGATTCCGTTGGTAGCACGCGGCAAGGCCGTCGCTGCGCTATACGCCGATTTCGGCAATGACGGCCCGCATCTTCAGATCGAAGCTCTCGAAACGCTCGTTCGCGTTGCCGGCATGACGGTCGAGCTTATTGCTGCCCAACCAGCGCGCGCCGAGGCGCAGCCTGCGACTGCGGCAGAACCGGAACAAGTTCAACGCGTCGAAGAACAGGTCGACGAAGTTTACGAGGCGACACCGGCGGTTGCCTTTAGCGAACGGTCGCCTGCCGTTGAGATTGTCCAACAATCGACTACCGGCTTTGAGCCTTCGCCCACGACCTCGGAGTTTGCATTCAGCGATACCGGGTCTTTCACCAGCGACTTTCGAACAGATGCGGCCGAGACGGTTCATGAAGAAGTTTACGAGCCGGTTCAGGAAGTTACCGCCGAGCCGGAAGTCGTACATGATTACGAACCGGTAGCGTCGTTTGAGGAAGTTACGGCAGTCGAGGAAACGGTCGCTGAAGCCGAGTTGGTGACTACTTCGGAGATGGAGTTCGAAACCGTTGAAACACCATTTGAAACGGCTTCGGAGTTTGCGGCCCAACCGCAGGCGGAGGTTGTCGAGGAAACTTTCTCTCAATTTCAGCCCGAGGTTGCCGAGTATCAGCCTGAGGTGGTTAGCGAACCGGTGAACGACTTTGCCCCGTCGGGTTCACCGTTTGAAACAACGACAGAAGATGTCGCCCCTGCGATCTCGTCGAATGGCGGCTTTGATGTTGCATCCGCTGTTGAAGTAGCGGCACCTGTCGCCACTGCCTCAGGAACACGCCTCAGCGATCGCAATGTCGATCTGCCTATCGAGGTTCCAGAGGACGAACGCCGCAGCCACAACGATGCACGCCGTTTCGCGCGATTGCTTGTTTCTGAGATCAAACTTTACAACGAGAAGAAAGTTCTCGAGGGACGCGAAGCATCGGATCTCTATCCACGGCTTCGCGAGGCAATCGACCGCTCGCGTGAGATGTACGATAAGCGCGTGCAGCCGCCGGTCGCATCAAAGTTTGACTATTTTCACTACGAGCTTGTAAATTCGCTCGCCGAGGGCGACGCCGGACGTCTTGGTTCGGGTTATCCTGGCGCAACGGTTTAGTCACACTCGATCTCCTTTGAGATTTTGGACGGTCATCTCGACCGTCCTTTTTGTTTTTCGGCAAATTTTTATGACAATCAGAGTCGGTGAAGGATTTTGTAAATGTCATTGGCGGCGGGTTGGCCGGAGTTGAAGCCGCGTGGCAGGCGGCAAATCTCGGCTTCTGTGTGCGCCTGTATGAAATGCGCCCGCTCACACAAACCCCGGCGCACCGCACGGATAAGCTCGCCGAGATCGTCTGTTCGAATTCACTAAAAACCGACGAGCCGGGAACTGCTCCGTATCTGTTGAAGGAGGAACTTCGTCGCGGAGGTTCGCTTGTTATGGAAGCGGCGGCGGCCACGCGCGTGCCCGCAGGTGCGGCATTGTCAGTTGACCGCATTAAGTGTGCCGAGTTTATTACCGAGCGGATCGAGCAGCATCCCCGTATCGAGATCGTTCGGGAAGAGGTGACCGAGATCCCGCACGATGGCGTCACTATCATCGCGACCGGTCCACTCACGAGCGACGCCTTGACGGCCGAGATCATGCGCTTTACGGGCGACGACCAACTCTATTTTTACGACGCGATCGCGCCTATCGTCGCGGCGGACTCGATCGACATGTCGATCGCGTTCAAAGCGGCGCGTTATGGCAAGGGCGGCGACGATTACATAAACTGCCCGATGTCGCCCGAGGAGTACCAAACTTTTTACGACGCGCTCGTCGAGGCAAATTCGGTTCCGCTAAAACGTTTTGAGGATACAAAGTGGTTCGAGAGCTGTTTGCCCATCGAGGAGATCGCTCGCCGCGGCATCGATACATTGCGATTCGGCCCGATGAAGCCAAAAGGTTTGCCTGACCCGCGAACGGGCGAGGAACCGTATGCCTGCGTCCAGCTCAGGCAAGAGAATTTGATGGCCGATGCTTACGGCCTCGTCGGCTTTCAAAATCACCTGCGTTACGGCGAGCAGGAGCGCGTATTAAAACTGATCCCGGGTTTGCAGAACACCGAGTTTTTGCAATTCGGCCAGATACATCGAAACACGTTTATCAACAGCCCAAAGATCTTGCGCGAAACCCTCGCGACCCGCACTGATCCGCGTCTTTTCTTTGCCGGCCAGATAACCGGTGTCGAGGGCTATGTCGAGTCCGTCGCGACCGGTTGGCTCGCCGGCCATAACGCCGTGCGAACACTACGCGGCCAGCCGCTATTGACGGCGCCACAGACGTCGGCAATTGGTGCGTTGTGCCGCTATGTCTCAAACGTCGAGACAAAGAACTTTCAGCCCGTAAATATCACATTCGGTCTGCTTGAGCCGTTGCCGGTTGAATTGCGCAAAAAGTATCGAAGAAAGCGAGAACGGCACGTGGTACAGGTCGACAGGGCATTGGCTGATTGGGATGAATTTGTGAATAATGTGCGCACATTGCCGTTGCCTTTAGGCAACGGACCCAGTGTCACGAGTAACGGTTCCGTTGGCTAATGCCAACGGCAATTATTATGGACCTTGCCGCGATCGTAATTATCTTCGCAATTTTTATTGTCGCCGTGATGTATTCATCCGTCGGGCACGGCGGAGCGTCGGGGTACTTGGCGGTGATGGCGCTGCTTGCAGTTGCGCCTGAGATCACGCGGCCGACGGCGCTTGTGCTCAATCTGTTTGTCGCGTCTATCGGCACTTATCAATTCTGGCGAGCAGGATATTTTTCGCTTCCGTTGTTTTGGCCGTTCGCAGTCGCGTCGATACCGTTCGCGTTTATCGGCGGGATGATAAACTTGCCGACAAATATTTATAAGATCGTGCTCGGCGTCGTGCTGGTGCTTGCGGCGGCGCGGCTCGCGTGGAAACTAACTTCGGGCGGCGAGTTAAAGCGGCCAAAACTCGCATTTTGTCTCGTCATCGGCGCTAGCATCGGCTTGTTATCGGGCCTTGTCGGCGTCGGCGGTGGGATCTTTTTGACGCCGATTTTACTGCTGGCAAATTGGTCAGACACAAAGACGGCGGCGGGCGTTTCGGCGGCATTTATTTTTGTAAATTCCGCCGCGGGCCTTGCAGGCAATTATGCGCAGCTTTTCACGTTGCCGCAGAACGTCTGGTTGTGGATCGCCGCGGCAATTGCCGGTGGGATCGTTGGCTCGATGTTGGGCGTCAAAAAGCTCGATTCTCTGACCTTGCGACGCGTTCTTGCAGCGGTGCTGCTTTTCGCGGGCATAAAGTTGATAGTTGTCTAGGCATATTTTCCAAACGTATTGCATCAAAAGATCACGGGCCGTAGTAGAGTTAAGCAACTTTAACCGCAGATGACGCAGAAGAAACGGATGAACGCAGATCGGACAAAAATTAGCCAAGGTTTTTCTGCGATGATCCTTTTGCATTTGCGTTTATCTGCGTTTTGTTCTTTCGCAGCACTCCTTTTACTCGCGGGAACGAACTCACTTGCACAATCGGGGCGTGCGAAACCTACGCCGTCGCCGACACCGCGTTCTATAATCGGGCCGTCGGCTACAAGCAGCTCGGTGCCGTCAGTCACGCCGACACCGGCACCGACACCGACATCGACGCAAAAATCGAAAGACGACCCCGACGTGATCAAGATCGACTCCGCGCTTGTCCCGATTCCCGTGTCGATAACCGATGAGCGGGGGCGCGCGGTCAATACGCTAAAGCTCGCAGATTTTGAGCTCAAAATCGACGGTAAGATCGTCGAGATCAGCGAACTCGCGCGCAGCGAGACGCCGATCCGGCTTGCGATGTTGTTCGACAACTCGTCGAGCGTACTCGTCGCACGTGACTTTGAAAAGCAAGCTGCTGTTAGATTTTTTCGCCGCGTGATCCGTCCTGAAAAAGATCTCGCGGCGCTCTTTTCGGTCGCCGACTACACGCGACGCGAGCAAGGGTTTACAAAGGACGTCGGTTTGCTAACGGCTGCGATCGATGCGTTTCCAAGACCAGAAGGCGCAACCGCACTACTCGACGGTATTACCGAGGTTGCTGAGTACCTCAGCTCCGCGCAGGGGCGCCGCGTGCTCGTGATAGTCTCCGACGGCGAAGATACATACAGCGATCTCAAAACCACGCTCGAAGCTGTCGTTAAGGACTTACAGCTCAGCAACGTGCAGGTTTATGTCGTGAAAACGACCGATTTTGAAAACTACAAGCGTACTGGCATGCGAAGCGGCAATGCCAATACACGCCAACTGATCGCCGAACGCCGCATGCTCGAGATCACCGCACAGACGGGCGGGGCTGTCTATTCGCCGATCGACGAGAGCGAGATGAAAGAGGCGTTTGACCGTATCTCGGCCGAGCTCTCGCAGCAATATATCTTGAGTTACTACCCTGACGACGACGCGGATAAGCGCGGACAGTTTCGTGAGATCTCGCTCGTGGTCAAGAGCAGATCAAATCTAGTACTAAGAACCCGCAAAGGCTACTACGTGCCAAAGGAAGTTAACCGCAGATGATGCAGATGACGCAGATACAAGAAGATTAATTGGTTGTTTTATCTGCGTTATCTATGCAATCTGCGGTTTAGTCATGTAAGGGTCTTCAGTTTTAATGTATCGTAAAGAGCGTTATGTTTAATGAGCTTTTGGCTCAATTTCTTCAGCATTTGAGATCCGAGCGCAATCTGAGTCCGCATACGTTGCGCAATTACGCGAGCGATCTTGAGCAATTTAGGGCGCATCTTTTTGCGCTTCAGAAGCGCGAGGATGTACCGCTCGACGCGATCGACCGCCTTACGATTCGCGAGTGGATGGCATCGCTTCACGGTGATCACAAAAAGACATCGGTCGCGCGCAAATTGGCGAGTCTTCGCACGTTTTTTCAGTTTCTGGTTCGCGAGGGCAAGCTCGAATCAAACCCCGCAAAACAGGTCGCCACGCCAAAGATCGAGCGCAAACTGCCCGTTCATCTATCGATGGAGGACGCTGTGCGTTTTATCGAGACGCCCGACACGGACACGCATCTTGGCCGACGGGATCGAGCGATACTCGAGTTTCTTTACGCGACCGGTATTCGCGTCGGCGAGCTTGTCGGGATAAACATTGCAGATGTGGATTTTCGCGAGCGGCTGGTGCGCGTGACCGGAAAGCGTAAAAAGCAACGCATCGTGCCGTTTGGCGAACCTGCGGCCGAGGCGCTCGTCTATTACCTTGAGGAATCGCGTGCGCTTTTCCTTAGCCAATGCCCCGAAGCGGCGCGTGATTTGAAAGCGCTGTTTTTGCATCGCCGCGGCGGACGGCTCACGACACGCAGCGTGGGACGCATGATCGATAAATACATAAAGCAGTGTGCCGATATTCACAACATCTCGCCGCACAGCCTGCGGCACACGTTCGCGACGCACCTGCTCGACTCGGGCGCCGATCTGCGCGACATTCAAGAACTACTTGGGCACGCACGGCTCTCGACAACGCAGATTTACACACAGGTCTCGATGGAAAAGATGATCGAGGTGTATGATAAATCACATCCAAAGGCGTAACGCCAGGCTGTAATGACCATGAAAAAACTCAACCTGTTATTTATCGCGATAATCGCTCTCTCGACCTCCGTTTTTGCTCAGGACAAGCTACTAACGCTCGACGATATCTTTAGCCCAGATGCGAGCAAACGCGTGCGTTTCGGCGGTGCGCCGGTTATGCCCACTTGGGCGGCGGATGGCAAGTCGTTTAAGCAGACGATCAACGGTCGACTGATGCGCGTCGATGCTGTGACGGGTAACGCTACTCCGTATTTTGACTCAGCAGCTCTCGCGGCGGCGCTGATGCGCGTTGGGATAAAGGCTGACGAGGCGACCGCGATGGCGAATTCGCAAGGTTTGCAATTTAACTCGGGTGAGACCGGCGTCCTCGTGAACGCGGCAAGCGATCTGTGGTTTTACGACATAGGGAAGCGAGATCTAAAACGCCTGACAAACAACAAAGACGAAGAGAAAGAGGCCGACCTCAGCCCTGACGGACGGCTCGCGAGCTTTGTTCGCGGCAACAACCTCTTTGTGGTCGATCTTGCGAATGCTCGCGAAAAACAGCTCACGCGTGACGGCCGCGAGGGTGACAAGGCTATCTACAATGGCTATCTCGACTGGATCTATGAAGAAGAGCTTTATGGCCGCGGCACGCGCCGCGGTTACTGGTGGTCGCCCGATTCGCGCTTTATCGCGTTTTTGCGCCTCGACGAAGCGAACGTGCCAAAGTTTGTTCTCGCCAACGATATCCCAAACGACCAGACGATCGAGACAGAACATTACCCGCAGGCGGGCGACCCAAATCCGACCGTAAAGCTTGGGCTAGCCGATGTCGGCAAAGCTTCGTTCGTGCCAAATGTTTCGCGTATACCGAGGCTTGGCGAGCGGCTGCCGCCCGTCTTGCAGCGTCTCGGCGACAGCGTTAAGTTTGCCGACACCTCCGCCTACAAACCCGACGATCTGCTGATAGTTCGCGTCGCGTGGGCGCCCGACAGCACGGCCGTGCTATTTCAGGCGCAAAATCGCGAGCAAACTTACCTCGATCTAAACGCGGCAAAGCTCGACGGCAAGGTCAGTCAAGTTCTGAAAGAAACCAGCCCGGCGTGGGTCGGCATCAATGACAACCCTCTGTTTCTGAAGGACGGCACGGCCATATGGCAATCCGAGCGTGACGGCTGGAATCATCTTTACCAATACGCAAACGACGGCAAACTGATAAGACGCGTGACCAGCGGCAAGTGGGAGGTCCGCACAGTTTACGGCGTCGATGCGGCAAGTGAATTTATTTATTTTTCCGGTACAAAGGACAGCCACATCGCCGAGAATGTCTACCGCGTGCGCACGAGCGGCGGCGAGCCCGAACGCCTGACGCAGGGGATAGGATGGCACACCGCCATCTTTAACAAAGAGCTGACGCACTTTGCCGACATGTGGAGCGACGTTAACAACCCTGCGCAGACGCGGCTTTACAGAGCAGACGGCAGCCTCGTGCGTGTGATCAACGAAAACAAGGTCGATGTGCTTGCTCAATACAAGCTCGGTGTTCCTGAGTTTATGCGCGTCAAGACGCGTGACGGCTTTGAGATGGAGGCGTTGATGATCAAGCCCGCGGATTTTGATCCGTCAAAAAAATATCCCGTGCTTCAGTTCACATACGCCGGTCCGCACGCGCAGAGCGTGCTGAACCGCTGGGGCGGCAGCCGCTATATGTGGTTTCACATGCTGACGCAAAAGGGCTACATCGTCTGGGTCTGCGACAACCGCACCGCGAGCGGCAAGGGCGTCGAGTCCACATGGCCCGTCTATAAACAAATGGGCGTGCTCGAGCTGCGCGACATTGAGGACGGCCTCGATTATCTAAGATCGTTCCCATACATCGACGCGTCGCGCATAGGCATTCACGGTTGGAGCTATGGCGGATTTATGACGAGCTACGCTTTGACGCACAGCAAATCGTTCCGTGTAGGCATCGCCGGCGGCTCGGTCACCGACTGGCGCCTCTACGACTCGATCTACACCGAGCGCTACATGCTGACGCCCGACAACAACCGCGACGGATATGAGCGCACCTCGGTTCTAAAGGCCGCAAAAAACCTCTCGGGCCGCCTGCTGCTCATCCATGGGCAGATCGACGACAACGTCCACATGCAAAACACAACGCAATTCGTTTACGAGCTTCAAAAAGCCGATAAGCAGTTCGACGTCATGTACTACCCGACTCAGCGCCACGGCATCACAAACCAGGCCCAGGTAAAACACTGGTACACGATGATGACGGAGTTTATTTTGCGGAATTTATAGTGCGAATGTCACAATCTGCGACAACCTCCTACAGGGCATGAGTAACGGACTTATCAAAATACCGGTTGAGCGGATCGCAGAGAAGATATACGTTATTCGCGGTGAACGCGTTATGCTTGACAGCGATATGGCGGCGATCTACGGTGTTACCACGGCCAGACTGAATCAGCAGGTAAGGCGAAATGCCGAACGGTTTCCGACGGATTTCATGTTCGAGATCAGCAACGAAGAATTTGAAGGTTTGATGATGCAAAATGCAACATCAAACAGAGGCCGTGGCGGACGACG
>JBJXFZ010000156.1:0-3339 GCA_046154245.1 Pyrinomonadaceae bacterium | reverse complement strand
CAAATGCAGGTCGGCGAGTTTTACGGGTTTACCGACGATGAGCGAGAGCGGGTTGCCATGCTGCGGATTTGGGTCCTTAAAGCTCGTCAACGCGGCCTCGGGCAGCGGATTTATGGCGATCATCTTCGCACCCGCGGCCTTTGCTGCGGCGAGAGAGGTCATCATTCTCGGCGCGTTTGTGCCCGGGTTTTGGCCGATGACGATCACGAGATCCGTTTTTGTAAAGTCATCGAGCCGGATCGTTGCTTTGCCCAAACCGATCGACTCGGCCAGCGCGACGCTGGTCGATTCGTGGCACATGTTTGAGCAGTCGGGCAGATTGTTCGTCCCGAATTGCCGAACGAAAAGCTGATAAAGGAACGCCGCCTCATTCGACGTGCGCCCCGATGTGTAAAAGATCGCTTCGTCCGGCGAAGCCAGCGAATTGAGTTGCTCGGCAATTATCTTAAACGCCTCATCCCAGGACACGGGCACGTAATTTCGGCTGCCCTCGCGCAAGATCACGGGCTCGGTCAGACGGCCCTGGGCGTTTAGCCAAAAATCGGTTTGCTTCGAGAGTTCGTCAACCGAATACTGAGCAAAAAACTCTCGGCCGATTCGCTTTGTTGTCCCTTCGTCCGCAAGCGCCTTTGCTCCGTTCTCGCAAAATTCGAAAACTGTGCGCGTCTCTTCAGGATCGGGCCACGCGCACGACTGACAGTCGAACCCGTCACGCTGGTTGATCTTCAGCATGCCGCGAACGCCGCGAACGACGCCCATCTTGCCAAAAACCTGCGCCGTCGCCGAAGTGACGGACTTCAAACCCGCGGCGGTGTCGGCACGCTTCGTAACGACTAGCTTTTTCGGTTTCTTTGCCATTACATCTGAGCGTCCGCCGCTGCGCGTAAGGCGGAGGAACGCGCGGCCAGTCGTTGCTCACCCGAATAGACGTTATATCGTCCGTCCCGCAGGAAACCGATAAGCGTCATGCCGTATTCACGTGCCAGTTCGACCGCAAGGCTCGACGGAGCACCGATAGCGGCCATGATTGGAATTCCGGCCACAAGCGCCTTCTGAACAAGCTCAAAGCTCGCACGCCCGCTGACCAGGAGAATTTTGTCCGAGAGCGGCATTGCACGATCGAGAAATTTTGCACCGATGACCTTGTCGAGAGCGTTGTGGCGCCCGACGTCCTCACGAATGAGCTCAAGTTCGCCGCCAGCCGAAAACAGCGCCGACGCATGCAGACCGCCCGTTTTTGCGAATGCGTCTTGCTCAGCGAGCGCCTTGTCCGTCAAAGAGCAAACAACATCCGGCGAAATTGAAAAACCGTCTTCCGCCAATTTCTCGATGTTTGATCTCAACGCCTCTATCGACGATTTGCCACAGACGCCGCAGCTCGACGACGTGTAAAAATGCCGCTCAAGCTTTTTGATATCGACACTCACGCCATCGGCCAGCTCGACTCGGATCGTGTTCGAGTTGAGCGCCGACACGCGCTCTATCACGCCTTTCGCCTTTCGTATCTTCAGACCGCAGTGACGAATTTGTTTTACCTGATCGGGCGAGGAGAGAATTCCTTCGGTAAAGAGAAAACCGGCGGCGAGTTCACCGTCGTGACCGGGAGTTCGCATTGTGATCGAGATGGCGCGGTGAACGGGCTTACCGGCTTCGGAAAAGGCGAGGCGGATCTCAAGCGGCTCTTCGACGGCCAGCACGTCGCTAAACCGACGCCCGTCGGACGCTGTCACGGCGGTCTCAGCCTGCGAAACTGGTTGTGCTGTTTTCACGACCCAATTTTACCAGAAGAATCGAAACAGGATAGACAGGATCAACAAGATAGCCCCGAAAGGTATCCATCCTGACTATCCTGTACATCCTGTTTGAATCAGTCCGCAGGAATGATGCGCCCCCGACATTCGCCGAGACCGATGCGGCGAAAACCGTCGCGTTCGCAGTAGCCTTTCATGATGACGTCGTCACGGTCCTCGAGAAAGCGTCTTTGTTCGCCGCTCGGCAATTCGAGCGGTTCGGTGCCGCGCCAGGTGAGTTCCAAAAGGCAGCCACGCTCCGACTTTTCTTTGCCGCTGACCGTCCCGGTCGCCATCAGGTCGCCTGTTTGCAGATTGCAGCCGTTCGAGGCGTGGTGCGTGAGCATCTGGCCGATCGTCCAATAGAGATCTTTTGTGTTCGAGCGCGAGAGCAAGTGCGGCTCGATTTTCTCATCGCGCATCTTCTCGGTCTGAATATAGACTTCGAGATTGATGCCGAGGCCGCCAAACTGCTGATTTTGCGAGTCGTTTAGATAATCAAGCGGCTGCGGGTCGTCCGCGTCGCGTTCGAAGGCCTTTGTGCGAAACGGCGCGAGAGCCTCCATCGTTACAACATACGGCGAGATCGTCGTCGCGAAGTTCTTTGCCAAGAAGGGCCCGAGCGGCTGGTATTCCCACGCCTGTATGTCGCGTGCCGACCAGTCGTTCACCAGACACACCCCAAATATGTGCTGTTCGGCCTCAGAGATCGGTATGCTCGTGCCCAGCTCGTTTCCCTGCCCGACAAAAAAGCCAAGCTCCATCTCGTAATCTAAACTTTTCGACGGAATAAACACCGGCGGCTTTTCAGCGTCGCTCCGATTTTGCCCATGCGGCCGCTTGATATCGGTTCCCGAGATCACGATCGATGACGCCCGCCCGTGATAACCGATCGGCACATACTTGTAATTCGGCAAAAGCGGATTATCGGGGCGAAACATCGAGCCGACATTCGTCGCGTGATAGATCGAACAGTAGAAGTCGGTGTAGTCGCCGATCGTGAAAGGCATAGAGAAAAAGCAATCTGATGGATCCAGAAGGTGTTTAGATACCGTCTCTCGGATCAAGTCTGTTGCCCGTTCCGAGAGGATACCGCTAACCTGCCTTCGTAACGCACTCACCACGCTTTTCGGCTCAAGCATGAGGAAATCTAAAATCCCAAGTTCATCTTGAAGCTGATCCGCGTCTCGCCAACCCTCGCCAGTTTCCAAATCGGCAAGCATCGCATCAAAGTCGAACAACTCTTCGCGCCCGCAACCGGCAATATCGAGTATTTTGTTACCGATAGGAATTCCGATGAAATCACCGCGATCATGGTTCATCGATTGATACTGACAAAACGGCAGATTCTGTATCGGAAAATCCGTATGCGGGTCATTGGCGCTCTCGACCCAGCTTTTGAGATTTGGGTCGTGGGTTTCGTTGATTTCGTACATAAAAGTAATCGGAACGCGGACGCCCTCGTCCGCAATGAGCGACGCTTCGTCGCTCAGAAAGTGATGATCCCGGTACGGTCTTTTGGCCGCTGTCGCGGCCATTGCGGACGAGG
>JBJXFZ010000152.1:0-4327 GCA_046154245.1 Pyrinomonadaceae bacterium | reverse complement strand
AAAGCCCCATGTTTATTGGTCGGGACGACAAGATTTGAACTTGCGACCTCTCGCACCCCAAGCGAACGCGCTACCAGACTGCGCTACGTCCCGAAATGTCGGCTTTCAGAGTAATTTTACCGTAAGTCAAAGTCAAACCGCGTGCTTACGTCGAGGCCGAGGGTTTGTTTTTCAGCATTTCGCGAAGGTCCAGAAGCTGTGCAGCGATTTTCTTCAGTGCCTCACGTTGATCTCCAGAGAATTCGGCACCGTCGGACGCGTGGGCTCTTTCGACAGCCGGCTCCATCTGAGTATCAAAGAGCGTCGGAGCTTTTATTTCACTGTTAATGGCGGCCGATTGCGGTTTTCCGCCGTCACGTGCGTCGGATTGCAGCTTTTTTCGCGCACCGGCGATAGTGAACATCTCTTTATACAAGAGCTGCTTTATCTTCAAGGCGATCTCGACGTCGCGACGGCGATAGCTTCGCTGGCCGGATTTGTTCTTCTGCGGCGAGAGCATCGAGAACTCGGTTTCCCAGTATCGCAGCACATGCGCCTGCACGCCCACGAGATCACAGACCTCGCCTATCTTAAAGAACAATTTTTCGGGGATTATGACTTCGTCCTGTGCCATTTGTCGTGTTAAAGTTTTCTGTAAATTGACAGCCGCTATTGTATGTATTTAGTGAACTTGTGTCAATAACACCCGATGCGATCCGAATTCGAGTTCATCCAAAACATTAAGGCGAAATACTCGCTTCGGTTGGTTGGCGACGACTGCGCCGTTTTACCCAAAAGCGACCAGATGGATCTGCTAATAACCTCCGACATGCTCGTCGAGGGCATTGATTTTCGACTCGAATGGACGACGCCTGAGTTCCTCGGTCACAAGGCGCTTGCCGTCTCGCTCTCAGACATCGCCGCGATGGGCGGCGAGCCAAACTGGGCTATGCTCTCGATCGGGGTTTCGGAAAAGCTGTGGAAAACTGATCTCGTCGATCGGCTCTACGAGGGTTGGCACGGATTGGCTAGGATGTTCGGCGTCGAGCTCGTAGGCGGCGACGTGTCCAGATCACCCGACAAACTTGTGATCGACTCGACTGTTCTTGGCGAGGTTCCGAAGGGAAAGGCGATTTTGCGCTCTGGAGCAAGGCCGGGGGATGCGATATTTGTGACCGGTTACCTCGGCGGGGCGGCAGCGGGTCTCGTTCTGTTAGAAAAGGGCAGCAGATATTCTGAGAACTTAGCCGAACCGCTTCGCCATCTGCTGCTCCGACAGCTTCAACCGTTACCTCAGGTACGTACGGGTAAGCTGTTGCAGGAAATGCAGTTGCCAACGGCGATGGTCGATATCAGCGACGGCTTGTCTTCCGATCTGAACCACGTAGCGATCGCCAGCAGCGTTGGAGCCAAAATCTACGCCGACCGCATCCCGGTTGACCCCGCGATCGCCGGTGTCTCGACGATTTCCGCAGATCCGCTCGATCTAGCTCTTCACGGTGGCGAGGATTTCGAGCTTCTCTTTACCGCCGCGCCGGACAAGATTCCGGCCGCGCTCGATCTGGGGTTTCATCACATCGGCGAGGTGACTACCGATGTTGGAGTCATCGAACTTGTAGACGAAAACACCACCTCGCGTCTTGAACCAAAAGGCTATCGTCATTTCTAAAATGCGAATCAAAAAATTCAGATGCATTCAATGCGGCGGGCCGAAGGTTAATGAATATTCGACGCCGTATATCATGTGCGATTTCTGCGGATCGTTCACCGACATTGACTTCGCCGTCGGTATCGAAACGTGGAATGAGAACGCTGCTACGACGACAAGTTATCAACTCAAAAAGATCAAGCTGATGACGCGCTCGCAAAACGCGTTGGCTCGCAGCGACCGTGATGAGTATTACAGGCTGCAGCGCGAGTATTGGGATTTTTACTATCGCAGCTTCCCTGCCTACTTGCCGCCGACGATAGACACCGGCGAGAAGTACGATCTTTTTCTCGAGATCTGCGCAGTTTCGAGCGTCGAGAGCGGCTTCGATCCAAAATGGCAAACTTATGCTGGCGAGCAGCAGCGTCTGCAGAACATTGTCCAGTATTTTCAGATCGGCGGCGCGACAAAGGCTGAGAGTGCGAGCTTTTTTACTCTCGCGCGCTTTTTTATCAACATGACAAAAGAGGCTATGCGCGAGTTTTATGAAAATCCGCGATACGCCGCTATGCACGAGCTGCTGCCGGAATCGCTACATCTTAAGATGCGCACCTCGATGTTCGTTCAGGCATGGCTGCCGTATTTGACCGATGAGGACGCAGACAAATTGCTGGGGATGTTGGGCTTCTCGAACGAGTACGTCGAGATCGAGCTGCCTAGCGGGCAGACAGTTGAATGCAATTCGTGCAAGACGAAACTTTTCGCGCCCGAAGGCTCGTATCGTGTATTTTGTGAGAAATGCAGGCGGACGACGCCAGCTAAAACCGAGTTCTTCTGCACGTCGTGCGGTTCGCCAAACGCGGTACCCGAGAATCCGGGTAAACCGATAAATTGCGGTCGGTGCGGTGTCGCAAACCGTTTGATCCGCCCGTTGTTCGGATGACGCGCGACAGTGTTAACCGACATTCTGCTTGCGTTTAACGGCTTTTTAGTTGTAAATTACCTTAGAAATTGGAGATGACGTTTTGTTAACAAGCCGCGTTTTCCTTTTGAACTTTTCGTACGAGCCGCTCGGCACGGTCGGGGTTGCGCGAGCGGTTTGTCTCTGGTTTCGAGGAGCGATCTTTGTCGAGGAGAATGATGGTGACAATGTGCTGCATTCGCCATCGACGACCTTTCCGGTGCCGTCTGTTGTCCGGCTGCGACATTACGTGCATCTTCGCCGCAATAACCGCGAAACGACGATGAAGCGTGCCCGCATCTACATTCGCGACCGATATCGCTGCCAGTATTGCGGCGAGCATAAGCATGCAAAGGACCTGACGCTCGATCACATCTTTCCGCGTGCGCAGGGCGGCGAGCACACTCCGCAGAACCTTGTGACTGCATGCGTCAAATGCAATCAACGCAAGGGCAACCGAACGCCCGAGCAGGCTCGCATGCCGCTCTTGACGTCGCAAAAGCTGCTTCGGCTAGGCCTCGATCACGTTTTGTTGTGTCACTACGCCGAGAACCGCCCCGAGTGGCGCAAATACCTGTTTATGGACGACGCCGTCGATGAGGTAAATATCATGGCAGCCTAAACCTGAGACCAAGGAGATTTGATGCGACTCGCGGAAAGAAGATAACCGCGAGTCGCATTTTTTGTTTTTATGAGTTACGCCTTCAGGCGCGAGGTGTTTATGAGACTGATAATTATTCACGGGCCGCCCGCGGCGGGAAAACTGACGGTCAGTCGCGAGTTGGCCGCACGGACCGGCTTTAAGGTTTTTCACAACCACATCAGTATCGATTGTGTTAAGCCGGTTTTCGAGTTTGGCTCACCCGCGTTTTGGCGAGTCATCAAGGTCATTCGCGAAGAGACGTTTGCCGAGGCAGCACGCGAGGGCGTCAGCTTAATCCATACATTCTGCTACGCAAAAGGTGAAGATGACGAGCAATATCGCCGTATGATCGCATCGGTTGAGAACAACGGCGGCGATGTTAATTCCGTGCTGCTGATCTGCGACGACGAGACCCGAAGACAACGAATCGTCGCCGACGAACGCAAACAGATCGGCAAGCTGACCGATCCAGACTCGATCGATATGTCGCGTGACAAATTTGACCTTTTTTCGCCGCTACAGGGACGCGACACGCTGGTAATAGACACGACGCATGTCGCGCCTGACGAAGCCGCGACGCGGATAATCGAACATTACGAATTGGAGACTTTATGAGATACAAAGAAGAAAAGGAAATCGCCGAGGTCGTCAGCGGCTTTGAGGATGCGACCATTGCGCGTGACAAATGGAAGCACGCCGAGCACTTAACCGTCGCCCTGCATTATCTGACACTGTACGATATTGAGACTGCGACTGAGAAGATGCGTAGCGGGATATTCAAGCTGCTCGGCGCATTCGGCATCGATCTGTCAAAAGAGATGCCGTATCACGAAACGCTGACCGTGTTCTGGATGCGAACCGTTGCGGACTTTACCGCGTCGAAAAACGGCGCCCGGCTTTTGGACAAAGCAAACGAACTCGTCGACACGTTCGACAAAGACTATCCGCTTCGATTTTACAGCCGAGAGTATTTGTATTCAGACAATGCTCGCGTCTTTTTTGTCGAAGCGGATTTACTGCCGTTAGAAATAAATTCTAAATTTACTCAATCCCGGTAAAATCCAAATTGGTCAGTTCATCCATTACGACCACGACT
>JBJXFZ010000128.1:0-13058 GCA_046154245.1 Pyrinomonadaceae bacterium | reverse complement strand
CTCAAATCCTATTCCCTGATCCCGATCTCATTAAGTTCGCGTTCGCTGTTACGCCAATCTTCGACGACTCTTACAAAAAGTTTGAGGAAAACCCTTTTGCCCAACAGTTTTTCTATGTCGAGTCGAGCTTTAGTACCAATGTCTTTGATTCGCGCACCTTGTTTGCCGATGACGATCTTTTTCTGCGAAGGCCGCTCGACGTAGATCGCGCAGTAAATATTGGTTAAATTCGCGTCGGACTCGTCGAACTTTTCGGTAACGACCGCCGTGACATATGGGATCTCTTCTCCTGTGGTTGCGAGTATTTTCTCACGCACCATCTCGGCGACGATCGCGCGCATCGGCTGGTCAGTGAGGTCGTCCTCGCCGAAGATCGCGTCGCCTACGGGAAGATGATCTGTTATCGATGCCAGCAGGTCGTCAAGAGCATCGCCCTTTAGCGCAGATACGGGTACGATCTCGGCAAAGCTACATTCTTTTGCGTAAAAATCTATCAGCGGCAGCAACTCAGCCTTGTCCTTGATCTTGTCGATCTTGTTAAGTACAAGTATCGCCGGCTTGTCCGATTGCTTTACAAGATCGAGCACAAAGCGGTCGCCGTTGCCCGTCGAGACGCTCGCGTCGCGCATCAGCACGACAAGATCGACGCTCAGCAGTGCGTCATTCACGGCGGCCATCATTCTACGATTCAAGAGATGGCCGGGCTTATGGACGCCCGGAGTGTCGACGAACACTATCTGTCCTTCATCACGTGTGACAATGCCCAGAATCCGATGCCGGGTCGTCTGCGGCTTGTTTGAGACCGCGGCGATCTTTTCGCCGACAAGTTTGTTGAGCAGCGTCGATTTGCCTGCGTTTGGTCGACCAATCAGCGCGACGTAACCACAGCGAAAACCCTTTTTTGACATTAATTAGAAGTTAGCAGACTTTTTTGTTAAGAAGAAATTAAATCAAGGCGACGATGCAAACGCTCGCAGCTTATCCGCTATCTCGTCACGCACGCGGCGGAAAACCGCAAGTTGCTTCTCTTCAGACCCGGCGGCTTCCGCAGGGTCGTCAAACGACCAATGAATGCGCCTTGCAGGTCCGGGAAATACGGGACAAGTTTCGTTAGCGTTGTCGCAAACCGTTATCACATAGTCGAAGGCCGTATCGAGGAATTCGTCGAGACACTTTGAACGATGGCCCGAAATATCGACACCGATCTCGGCCATTGCGGCGATCGCATGCGGGCGAACAAAGCTCGCTATGGTGCCGGCACTTTCGACGTCAAACTTGTCGCCGGCAATGTGCCTCAGCAACCCCTCGGCCATCTGGCTCCGTGCAGAGTTGCCGGTGCAAAGTATCAGAACTCTCTCTTTCTGTTTCATGCTTCAGTTGCCGGCGAAAAAAATCGTCTTTGAAAAAACATCGCGACACTGACGAGACCGATCAAGACCGGAACCTCGACGAGCGGACCGATCACGGCTGCAAAAGCTGCGCCCGAATTTATGCCAAAAACGGCCACGGCGACCGCTATGGCCAGTTCGAAATTATTGCTAGCGGCGGTGAACGACAGCGTCGCCGTTTTAGAATAATCCGCTCCGACTTTCCGGCCCATGTAAAAGCTGATGAGGAACATCACAACAAAGTAGATAAACAGAGGTATCGCGATCCTGACGACGTCGAACGGCAACTGAACGATCAGATTTCCCTTTAGACTGAACATCACGACTATCGTAAAGAGCAGTGCGATGAGCGTCAACGGGCTGATCCGCGGGATAAATACCTCGTGGTACCAATCTTTGCCTTTAGTTCGAACCAGGATGAAACGTGTCAACATACCGGCAATGAACGGTATGCCAAGATAAATGAACACGCTCCACGCGATCTGGCCGATGCTGACATCGACAGCCACGCCCTTGAGGCCAAACAGCGGCGGCAAAACAGTTATGAAAACCCACGCATACAGGCTGTAGAAGAGGACCTGAAACACACTGTTAAAGGCCACCAACCCGGCGGCATATTCGCTGTCGCCTTCGGCGAGTTCGTTCCAGACAATGACCATTGCAATACATCGCGCCAGTCCGATCATGATGAGGCCAACCATATAGTCGGGATGATCGGGAAGCAACACGATGGCAAGGCCGAACATAAGGACGGGGCCGATCACCCAGTTTTGAACGAGTGATAATGCGAGAATTCGGGTGTTTCGGAAAACCTCGCCAAGTTCCTCGTAACGCACCTTTGCAAGGGGCGGGTACATCATGACTATCAACCCGATCGCGATCGGAATATTTGTTGTACCAACGTTGAATCTATTGATCTCAGATTCGACCCCGGGATAGAAAAAGCCGATGGCGACGCCGATGCCCATCGCCACAAAGATCCAAAGGGTCAGAAATCGGTCGATGAATGAAAGACGTCGCGTCGGGTTACATTCGGTCACTGGCATAGTATCGTGTGCTCTATCTAAATGGCACCTGCCGTCGTCACGGGTTTTTCTCGACGGCGAAATCTGTTGACGATCCGCTCGCAGCACTCGGTGAACCAGTCGAATTTGCCTGTTTTCGTGTCCTGACGAATTACAAAAACCTCCCAGTTATCTTTGAACAGATCGTCCCGTTTTTCGCCATTCTCCATAAGGCAGCAAGCACTTACGACAGTACATGCCTTCTCACTGTTACTCATACCTACTCTCTCCCAGTTTAGCAGCAAGCCGTCGCTACTTCGTGTTTCTTGCCGTCGATTTCTGTGAATGTCGGCACGCAGCAAGTCGCGTCGGTGCTCTTTGCCTCGGCCAGATTGTCTTCGAGAACGACGAACACTTCCCATTCGTTGCCGTCCGGATCGCTTACCCAGGCCTTATCCTGCAGCGCGTAGCAGCAGGTCGTCTGCATCTCTTCGCGCGGGATCAAACCCTTTGCTTCCCACGCAGTTTTCATCGCGACAACGTCATCGGTCGTCGCGACCTGAATTCCGAGATGCGACAGTGCTCCTTTCCCGCTAACCGCGCCCTGATTGAGCGTCAGATTGAGAGGCGGATTTTGCACATCGAACTTTGCGTAGCCGGTGCGAACCTTGCTCGGCTCGATGCCAAGTAAGTTTCGATAAAAGTCGATACTCTTCTCGACGTCGCTGACGTTGATCGCTAAATGAGCTTTAAGTGTGTTTATTTGATTGTTCATAACTGCCTCCATGTAATTCTACAATTATGGCTAACCGTAATTGTATTCCAAGAATAACGACTGAATACAATTATGTCAAGCCATAATTGTCATGTGCTAGAATATTTTTTATGAAAGGTGAAAACAGCTTTGACGCCGAACTCTTTTTCGCAGCTTTAGCTGATAAAACAAGGCTCAGATTGCTGAACTTGATGCGAGACGGTGAAGTTTGCGTGTGCTTTTTCGCCGAAGCGCTCGGGACCAATAACCCAAAGATCTCACGCCATCTAGCCTATCTGAGACGCGCAAATCTCGTTGTCGGCCGCCGCGAGGGCAAATGGATGCACTATCGGCTAAACGAACCTACCGACCAAACCGCACGGGATGTTTTCGACGCGGCGATGAAGATGATCGAAGCAGACAGTCAAATGCAGGCCGATAAACAGCGTCTTTTTGAGTTTTGCTGCTCGATCGATCGGCCCGTTGCTATTGCCGGCTTGAACAAATAGCCGAAGGATTAGCCACGAATGCACGAATAAGAAACTAGTCCTTATTCGTACCTGCGTGGCTAACTTTTAGATCTTACGGTTTTAGAAGCTGCTGTTTGGCGGCGATGGCTTCGCGAAATCCGCTATTCGGAATATCCCCAAACTCGATCGCCTTATCGTAGAGCTTGAGTGCCATGCCGTTTTCACTTTGCGACTCAAAGATGCGTCCCAGGGCGACGTAGGTGAGCGATAACAAAGCTCTGTCGGTTTTGTCGGTCGCTGTGTTGAGGACGTTTGAAAGTGCGGTTTTCGCTTCGAGAAGCTTTTGCTCCTGAGCCGCCGGGTCGGTCATCGACACCGCGGTCAAGCCTGCGACGCGGCCGATCTGGTAGTAAATTCGCGGTTCGTTGGGATACTGTTTTCTTAACTGCTCGAGTTCTGCACCGGCCTTTGCGTAGTTTTTTGACGAGATGACCTTGTCGATCTCGATAAGACGATCGGTTAAGGGATTTGACGCTGTGCGATTTTCTGGATTCTTTTTGCGATCGTCGCGAGCCGCTAGAGCTCGTTTTCGAGCATCAGCGGTTGATGCAAGGCGGTTTCCTTCCTTCGCGGGATCAAATGAAAGGATCATGTCCTTGAGCGAAGCAGCGATGTCAAAGCCCGAATCTTCCACGCCCTTAAGCTGCTCGGCAAAATAAAATGCCAGCACGGCGCCTTTTTGATGGTCGTCGTAAAGCTGCAGCATAGCTTCGTCGGACAACGCCTGTTTGAATTTTTCAAGATCCGCGCTCACCAGACGTTTTTCTGCGTCCGTTTTCATGCTCGCAATCTTCTGCCGCGCTTGACCGGTCGCGATGCGGATCTGTGCAAATTCTGTTTGCCGCACGTCAATTGCTGAAACAAGCGACCTCGAAACGCTCAGAAAAGTGTCCGGCGAGACATTTGTGTCGCTCTTTCGCAGATCGGCAATCTGTGATTTCGACCATTCGCGCATTACGCTGAGGTCTTTCTGATCGCCGAGAAGCAGCGGGTCAACAACGAAGCGCAAAAATGCACGCCGAGCGTCAGAAAAGCTCAGGTCGGTGTCGGGCGGCACGATCACGTAATAATCGTCGCGGATGTTCAGGAAGTTAATGTCGCCTTTTGGTGCAAGCTTCTCGGGAACGAAAAAGAACCGCCGGTCGTTATCTCGAACCTCAACCTTCTCAATTACGGTTTTGCTGCCGGGCCTTTTTGTCTCGACTTTTACACGCTCTTTGTAGGTCAAGGTCGGCCTCGTGTGAAGATAATCGAGCAATTCGCTCACCATCTCGCGCGCCGAGCCACGAAGCGCATTATCAGAATCGGCACGGTACTCTTTAACGTATTGGTCCAGTCTTGACGAGATCGTCGAGCGGCGATAAAGCTCACGAACAAGCGGCGCAAAATCAAGCACATCCAATAGGTCGCCCGGCAGATCGCCCGTTATTACTGGATCGGCTAACTCCGGTGCCGGTGTCAGCGCATAGGCCATCGCAATAAATGGCGAAACGATTTCGGCGTCGGTTTTCGCGGCGTGACGC
Source organism: Pyrinomonadaceae bacterium (assembly GCA_046154245.1). GTDB lineage: Bacteria > Acidobacteriota > Blastocatellia > Pyrinomonadales > Pyrinomonadaceae > OLB17. The sequence goes on along the minus strand of JBJXFZ010000128.1, from coordinate 7,859 downwards.
TTTTTATACTGGGTTACAAAGATAGAGATGCGTCGACGAAGATCGTCCGGAACGTCCGCATTATCAGCCGCGATCCTCTCGCGAAAGGCGGTGCCTTTCTCCGACAACGGCGTGTTGATCAGCTTGTTGCCGGGCGGCTGCGCTTCGAGGCTGTGAGCCATCTCGAGCGCCGCGAGCACCATGATCAGGCGCTTATCGGGTTCAATGCGTACGCCGTAATTCGACAAATCGAAACCCGTGGGCACATTCTGAGCGCTCGCGGCCAACGCGGAAATCGATAAAAACAGTAATGCGACTATCTTCTTTAGCATCAGGTTAAATGGCAGTTTTCTTCAACTTGAAAAGATGTTATTGCCGGCTCGAAGGATGTATCTGAAAAAACAGAAACGCGAATGTTAATGAGTGTGCATAAATCGTGTTTGTGCACGCTCGTTGACACTCGCGTTTCGATTCAAAAAGTCAATTCTAGCTAAAACTGCTAAGAGCCGAGCCTTCGTCGTCGTAGGTATCGAAAACCGTGAGCAGCTTTGTGATCGCCAGTAGGTCCTGGATCTTTTGCGTCAGGTTGAGCAGCTTCAAGGTGCCGCCTTCTTTCTTGACGGCCGTAAAGCTCGACACAAGCTCGCCGATGCCGCTCGAATCAATATAGCCAACGCTACCCAAATTGAGCAGGATCTTATTTTTTCCTTCGCCCAGTAGACGGCGAATCGCATTTCTCAGCGCCACGCTGCCTTCGCCGATCGTAACCTTACCATCTAGGTCGAGAATCGTTACATCGCCTGCCTGGCGTTCGGTAATTGTGATATCAGACATTTTTATCTCCTCTTAACGTGTGTAATTTATTGCGATAGCAAATCTTAACCCAAAAAGGGTGAAAAGTGAAAAGGCCTAAAAGGGTAAAAGCGAAAAAGTCAGTCGAAGAATATTCACGCGACTTTTTCACACTTTCGCCTTGCTCTTTGACATCTTGACGATCAGGCCGCCGCCGTCAGCATTTAACCACTCGACTTCATCCATAAACGACCGCATGAACAAAATGCCGCGGCCATCGGTTTTCAAAAGGTTTTCGGGCGCCGTCGCGTCGGCAATATTGTCGACGTCAAAACCACTGCCAAAGTCTCGAACCGTGATCTCGAAAGCCTTCGCCGAATCCGACAGGGTCACATCGACACTCTTTGTCTCATCGAGCTTGTTGCCGTGCTTGACCGCATTTGCAACCGATTCGCGAATGGCGAGGTCGATGGCAGAGATAAACTCTTCGTCAAGACTTCGGCCCTTTGCAAATTCGTCGGCGATGGTCGCGGCTTCGTCAACCGACTCGAGCCGGCTCGGCAGGCTAATTTCCTTCACTTCTGACAGCACGTATGACCTGTAAGTTAGCGGTTCTCGCCCGCCTCTGTCAAGACAAACACGTCGGGTTATCGCTATGATGATATAGATGAGACTGTCGCGAGCAACGTCAATAAAGGGCCAGATCGACCTGCCCGGCGATAAATCCGTCTCGCACCGCGCAGCGATGCTGGCGGCGATCGCTAATGGCAAAACGCGTATCTCGAACTTTGCACCAGCCGCCGATTGCGAGGCGACGCTCGATTGTCTGAACGCTCTCGGCGTCTGTGTGACGCGCGACGGCGAGACTGTAAACATAAGTGGTTCAGGCAAATACGGTCTGCTTCAACCATCCCGGAAGCTAGATTGCGGCAACAGCGGGACAACCATGCGACTGCTTGCGGGGATCCTTGCAGGGCAGGAGTTTACGTCTACACTCGTCGGTGACGATTCGCTCGAGAGCCGTCCGATGAAGCGAATTATCGATCCACTGACCGAAATGGGGGCTTCGATTCAGTCAAAAGACGGCCGCGCCCCGCTCTCAATTACCGGTTCAAAACCGCTGAGAGCCATAGATTACAATTTGCCCATTGCGTCCGCGCAGATAAAGTCGTGCGTACTGCTCGCCGGGCTTTACGCTCGAGGTGAATCGGCCGTTATCGAGGTAGCGGCGACCCGCGACCACACGGAACGCATGCTCGAGTGGTTTGGTGCCGAGGTCCGCACCGACAACCTGCGATCGGGCCGCCGGATCACTGTTGCAGGCGAATCGGACCTGACCGCTCGCGATCTTAAGGTGCCGGCCGATATCTCGTCTGCTGCCTTTTTTGTTGCCGCCGCAGCCTGCCTCGACGGTTCTGACATAACCCTGAGAGATGTAGGCATCAACCCGACGCGAAAGGCCTTTCTTGATGTGCTGTGCGAATTAGGCGCAGACATCGAACTGTCGGATGAGCGCGAAGCCTCGAACGAACCGACGGCGACGATGCGAGTTCGCGGCGGTTTGGAGCAGACGAATGAGACGCTCGTTATCGACGGCAGTAACGCTGCCGGCCTTATCGACGAGATCCCTGTGCTAGCCGTTCTCGGAACGCAGCTCGACGGCGGGCTTGAAGTTCGCGGCGCAGCCGAGCTTCGCGTAAAAGAATCGGATCGCATTGCCACCCTCTGCGAGAACCTGCGACGTATGAACGCCGGACTTGACGAATTCGAGGATGGTTTTCGCGTTTTTCGCTCTGACCTAACAGGTTCACAGATAACGACTTATGGCGATCATAGGATCGCAATGGCATTCGCTGTTGCGGCTCTGTTGGCGGAGGGCGAGACTGAGATCAAGGATGCTGATTGCGTCGCCATTTCGTTTCCGAGATTTTTTGAAACGTTGAAATCTGTCGTAACTTAGTAGAAATTCACGATGAAAAAAGATATCCGCATCGCGTTGACCGGCTTTATGGGCGTTGGCAAATCCAGCGTCTCGCGGCATCTCGCAAAGATGGTCAGGGCAAAGCGGGTTGATCTAGACGCTTTTATCGAAGAGAACGAAAAGCGGAAGATCGCCCAGATAATCGACACCGAAGGAGTCGAGCGTTACCGTGAGATCGAGACTAAGAACTTGCGTGAGCTGCTCGCCGCCAACAACGCCCGAATACTGTCCCTCGGCGGCGGAACCTGGACGATTCCGGCAAATCGTGAGCTGATCAGATCGCACGATTTTACGACCGTGTGGCTCGAAGCGACTTTTGAGCACTGCTGGCTGAACATCGCGTTCTCACGAAAGGACCGCCCGCTCGCACGCGATAAAAAAAAGGCCCGCGAGCTGTTCGAAGAGCGGCAAAAGCTCTACTGCCTCGCCGATTGGCACTTTGTGATAAGGCCCGGAAATACCTCGTATGACGTGGCTCGCGAGATGGCCGACGAGATTTTTTTATGAAAAGCCATTCTGTTGTTGCCAAATCCGCAATCTTCAATTCATAATAATCCCACTAATTAAATTCGTTTTCGCCCGCAAGGTTGGGGTAGGAGTTTGTTTAGTATCGCCATCATTTTTGGTTGCGATCATACTCAAAATAATAGATCGGATGTTTTGGAGGAAAAATGAAAATTAAATTTATTACAGTCCTGACTTTAGCCGTCGCTCTGTTTATGAGCGCCTGCGGCAAGAGTGACGCGGACCTGCAAAAGGCAGCTACGGACAAGTTGACGGCTGATAAGGTCACTGGCGTGACCGTCGCCGTAAAAGATGGCGTTGCAACGCTTACCGGCGAGGTCGCGGATCAGACGGTGAAGAGCAAGGCCGAGGCTTCGGTTAAGTCGGTCGAGGGCATAAAGTCCGTGACAAACAACTGCACGCTTAAACCGTTGCCAGTCGCTACGCCAGCCGCGGCTGATCCGGCCTTAACAGGCAAGATCACTGAGAATCTCAAAAAGGCTGGATGTGACACTGCGACCGTGTCTGTTAAGGATGGCAAGGTCACAGTTACAGGCGAAGTTCCGGCGGCTAAGTACGCGACTTGCATTCAGACAATTCAGCAATCCGGCATCACCGGCATTGATAACCAGCTAAAGAAAGGCAGCTAAATAGGAGGAGAAAATATCATGTCAGTACAAGAAAAATATCAATCGCTTCTTGAGCTTGCCAATTCGAACGGCACAACCTATGAGTTGAGCGAAGGCGACGGCGGAACACTCGTTGTCACAGGCACGGCTCCGAGCTCCGAAGCAAAGCAGGCTCTTTGGGATGAATATGAAAGACTCGATCCCGAATTTCGTTCGGGCGACCTTATTTTGAACATCGGTCTCGGTGACGCAGCAGGTGGCGGCATGCACACCTACACCGTCGTCTCGGGCGACAGCCTCAGCAAGATCGCGGGCAAATACGGCATCCAGTGGAAAGCCATCTGGGACCACAACCGCGATATTCTCAACCACCCGGATAAGATCTATCCAGGTCAGGAATTGAAGATCCCTCAATAGTCGGATCGTTTTGTGATAATTCAAAAAGCCTGCTCGATTCGTTGAGCAGGCTTTTTTTGTTTAAGGAATGTATGTCGCAGGCAGCGGTCTATCGCCGGCGAGGCCGAAGATCGTCACAGAGATTCCGCTTGTCGAATTGTTGATCCACCATGTGCCGTTGCGATAGATCGCTACATCCGAGCGACTGTCGCCGTCATAGTCGGCCGGAACGGGAATGTCGGTCGAGATACCAAAATTCACCGTGGTTGTACCGCCCGAGCTATTTCTGATAAGCCATGTGCCACTTGAGGGACGATACACCGCAGGGTCGTCGCGACCGTCGCCATCGTAATCCGCGGGTACCGGCTTGTCGCCGAAAACATTTCCAAAAAACGAATTCGACACGACAGAATAGTTGCTGCCAGAGAACAACGACCGCCAAAGTCCATCAAACCTATTAAGGGCTCCAAAATCGCCGCGACCGTCGCCGTCAAAATCCCCAACAAACGGGGTACCGTCTAACGGCCCGACAGCAAAGCCGCCGCCATCGCTGCTGCGACGAATCCAAAATTGGCCATTCGATGGTCGATAAATGCAAAGATCGGCACGGTTGTCGCCGTCGAAATCTTCGCTAAGCGGGATATCGCCTGTGATTCCCCACGACGCGTATGTGATCGTCGATGTCGCGCTGTTTAGGACGTAATAATCCGGCTGACTGCCGTCGTCCGTTGCTCGAAAGACAGCGACGTCAGCTTTGCCGTCGCCGTCAAAATCGTCCGGCACGGGCACATCGGTCGAGAGTCCCCAATACGCGGCGCCAAAACCAGCGGTCGAGCGATTCAGATACCAGATCCGATCCGCGGGGCGAAAAACCGAAATGTCCGATCGTCCGTCACCGTCAAAATCCGCCCGCGTCGGTCGTCGAAATTGCGGCGGCACATCAAACGCCTCGGTGACGGCTGTGTTGTTGGCGCCGGTGCCGGCATTCTGGATCGAAGCGCTGAACCCAAGTCCGCGAATAGCAAACCCGCGCCATACGTTAGCAACATCGCCCGCGTCCGACGCCGCAACCGCGGCGAGTATCGCATCTCGCTCTTGCAAAAAAGTCGGGTTTAACGGCGAGAGTTTCATGCCGTCGGTTACGTACTGCAGAATACGCCGATTGCCTTCGACATCGCCGTGTCGCTGGCTAAGTTGATAGCGTACTTCCCACAGAGTAACCGCCCAGATCTCGCCCAAATTATGCACTTGATCGCACGTGGCCGAGCCAACCAGTCCGCGCGGAAATGCGCTGTTAGGATTTGTCGTAGTGCTGCCGATAAGCGTGTTGCAGGTGTTGTTCATGTAGCGAAATGTAAGCGGGTTGTGCGGCAAGCCGTTCTCCCCACGCGACGCCCAAATGGCGACCGGAAAGCGGCGAATTCCGTAGTAATAATTCGACTCGTAACCTGGCGTGATCAGATACGAAATATATCCGCCGACCGTGTAGGTTCCGTGTGAGTTGTCGTTCGCCCGGGAAAGCAGAGCGAGCGCGTAAAAATCTGACCAGCCCTCGCCCATCCCACGCGACATGTTCGACGAGAGACCGGTTGCGTTGCCGATCAGACGGTTCGATAGTCCGTGCGTTAATTCGTGAACGACAACCTGCGAATCGAGCGCCCCGTCGCGGTCAGGTGTCGGCCCGGTCCAGACGAACATTTGCATTCGTGGGCGACCTCCGTCGGTCGGGGTCGCAAAATTTGCCCCGTTGGTACCTGAACCGTCCTGAGTCTCAAACGAGATCCGGTCGCCCTCGCTACCGCCGCGGCCGAAATTAAAGTGCTGAAAATTGCCTGCCTGCTCGGTAAAGCCAAACCGATACATCTCGTCGTGCCAACGGTTTACGACATAAAAGCCGTGCGTTATCGCGCCCTGCTGAAACGCGCTCGGCGGATATATCTGCGTGGTCGGCAGCGGCTCTTCGCCGGGCGGCGGAAGTCCCGGGCCGGGATTGTAATTGAAATTGAAAACACGCGATGGATTGCCGAACGCCCAACCGTTATTGTCGACTCCCTGCGTGCCGTCGCGGTCGATGCCGGTCTCGACGTTGTTGCCGTCGGTGATATTTGGATCAGCGGGCGTGCGCACCGGCAAGCCCGTGTCGGGTATCCAGCCAAGGTTGTTAAATGCGTAAGGAGCCTGGTTGCCAACGAGAGTAAAAGTCGTGCGCGCAGCTGCCGGTGGCTGCGGGCAACCGATCGGTGAAGAGCAGGGTTGCGAAAAAGACGGTAAAAGCGATGGACTGTCGGCAGTTTTCATCAGACTGTTCTGGTTGCCGTAAACGCTGTAGGTTGCAGGTAGAGTCTGATGCTCGACAATGTTCTTTCGCCAGAGCAGCGTGCCATCCGCTGCATCTACGACGACGTAGTATGCCGCCTCGCTCGTCCACAAGAGCACTTGCCACGCGGGGCGTACTACGCCCGAACCGAGCGGAAAATATCGCCTTTCAGCGATGATCTCATCGCCAAATAGAGAACTCGAAAATCGCGACTCACCTTTGGGCGTGGACACATTCCGAGCAAGATCAGCGACGTCGATCGCAACATTCACGGCGGCCGCCGCGCGTTCGACCGCTAGTTCCGGCTCGCCAAAATCTGTGGTCAGAGATCTTTCGTCGATGTTATGAGCAAGGCTGTTTACGACGCGAAATAACTCGCCTCGACGCGAGAATCCAGCTTTAACCTCGGCTCCGAAAACAGGAATGTCGTTGACCTTCTGCTCAAAGCGCACAAACGACAGATCGCCGTCAGGATTTTTGTAGTCGGCCGTCAACCGCATTTGATCGATATCGCTGACACCAAAAACAGCTTGATTGTTGGCCACGAAATTTTTTAGAGCCGTGGCGCGCGACTGACCGCTGCCGCGACGTGCCAGTGAACTCTCAGCTTCGGCGGGCGAAATGACCTCGGCAACATCTAGCTCGTCGTTGTACTCGATCTTGAACCGAGTATCGTCAGGTCGCTCTAACGCTCGGCTCGTGCCCCGCATCGCGCCTAACGCCTGAACGGTTGATTCAGATTTGTCTGTGCGAATGTCGTAATTGTCGAGCGCTGTTACCGGAACTCGTTCGCTAATCGCTTTAACAGACGAGTCTAGAGGGACTACCGCTACCAAAACAAACAACGTAACGGCGGCGAGTGCGGCGAGGACAAACCATCTCATCTCGATAACCTCCTTAAGGTGCGCGAAAAACTAACGAATTAATGAGGTTATTATTGACGAAAGCGACTGGCTAAATCAAGCTTTCACGCTCCCTCGAGCAGTTGAATGAACTTTTTGGTAGTGATGTCTACCAACTTTTTCGCACCGCTTGACAACGGAACTCATTAAGCGGAAGATCGAAAAAAATCTAACTCAATCTTTCAAAATTATGAGATCAGCACTCCTTGCTACGACCATTTTTCTACTGGCTGTTATTTTGTCATGTCAGTCAATTTGTAAAGCACAAGACCACATTGCCATCCCTGACGTACTTATTTACAGCGAAGGGCGAGGTTTTCGTCACCCGAATAATCTTTGGCTCAACGATGTGGGCTGGT
>JBJXFZ010000116.1:0-40924 GCA_046154245.1 Pyrinomonadaceae bacterium | reverse complement strand
CACCATTGATGAAGTTGCGATGATAATTCCGCATCAGGCAAATCAACGTATCACCGACGCTGTCGCTCAGCGCCTTGGCGTACCGGACGAAAAGGTTTACTCGAATATTGCGCAGACCGGCAATACGTCGTCAGCCTCTATTCCGATCGCCCTTGACGAGTGTTTGCAGAGCGGCAAAATTAAAGAAGGCGACCTCGTCGTACTCACCGCTTTTGGCGGCGGCGTGACGTGGGGAGCTAGCGTCGTGCAGTTTTGAAGAACTTTTAACGCAAAGGCGGTAAGATGCAAAGTCGCAAAGTTTAGGAATTTGTTTCTCTGCGTCTTTGCGAACTTTGCGGCTTTGCGTTGAACGAATTGATGAGTAGCAGAGTAGCTTACATATTTCCCGGGCAAGGCAGTCAGGCTGTCGGAATGGGGAAAGACCTGTTTGATAACTTTCCGGCGGCTCGCGAGACGTTCGACGCGGCAGATCAAGCTCTCGGGTTTAAGTTATCCGAAATGTGTTTTGCGGGCGACGAAGCCGATCTGCAACTCACCGCTAACACGCAGCCGGCGATCTTGACCACCTCGGTCGCAGCCTATCGGGCCGCTCGTTCCGAAGGTTTGCCCGAGCCGGATCTGGTTGCCGGACACAGTTTGGGGGAATATTCGGCTTTGGTCGCCGCAGGCGTTTTGGATTTTGCGGATGCCGTGCGAACGGTGCGAAACCGCGGCACCTATATGCAAGAGGCCGTGCCCGTTGGCGTCGGAGCGATGGCCGCGATATTGGGACTCGATGTCGCCAAGGTCGAAGAAGGTTGTAATGAGGCTGCCCAGGGACAAGTTTGCAGTCCTGCGAACATCAACTCGCCCTCGCAGATCGTTATCGCTGGTAATACCGAGGCCGTCGAGCGAGCCTGTGAGATTTTGAAAGAAAAGGGAGCTAAGCGGGCGATAAAGTTAAATGTCTCTGCTCCGTTCCATTGTGCATTGATGATGCCGGCACAGGAGCGACTCGCCGGCGATCTCGGCGAGCTGGATTATGAGGAATTTACGGTTCCTATTATCCACAATGTCGATGGGGCGGTTAACACGGAATCAAAGTCGGTTTGCGATAAGTTGACTGAACAGGTTTCATCAACGGTGCGGTGGCTCGAGACGATTCAAAACATGAGAGCGAGCGGCGTCACAAAATTTGTCGAGATCGGCCCGGGCAAAGTGCTCACTGGCCTTGTTCGCCAGATCGATCGCGACGCTATTTATAGTAATATTGAAGACAAAGAAAGTTTAAGCAATACTTTAGAATCTCGATCAATTAAGGAGAAACTATGTCAGAAGTACAAGATAAGATTAAACAGATCATCGTGGATGAACTCGGTGTCGATGACGCTGAAGTTACGGAAAATGCCCGGTTCATCGAGGACCTCGGCGCTGATTCGCTCGACCTCGTGGAACTCGTGATGCGGTTCGAAGAGGAATTCGACATTGAAATTCCTGACGAGGACGCCGAGAAGATCCAGAGCGTTCGCGATGCCTATGCATACGTCGAGCAGCACAAGAGCTAGAAAACTGAAATTGTAGAACGGAAAGTGGAAAATGAATCTTCATTTTCCGTTTTCCACTTTCAGTTATCCGTTGTTTTTATGAAGAGGCGAGTAGTAGTTACAGGACTCGGTTTGGTGACGGCTGTCGGCAACGACGTGCCGACGACGTGGGGCGCGTTGATGGTTGGTGCCAACGGAGCCGCGCCGATACAAAAATTTGATACTGAGAATTTCTCGGTCAAATTTGCGTGTGAGGTTAAAGATTTTGATCCACTGAATTTTCTCGATAAGAAAGAAGCTCGGCGGATGGGAGCCTTTACGCACTTTGCTCTGGCGGCTTCTGACGAGGCGGTCAAGCACAGCGGTCTCGTCATCGACGAGTCGAACGCAGACATGGTCGGCACCTATATCTCGTCGGGCATCGGCGACTTTTGGGCGATCGAGCGTGAGCACGAAAAGCTGTTGAAATCTGGTCCGGACCGCGTTTCGCCGTTCTTTATCGTCTCGGCGATCGTAAATCTGGCGGCGGGCAATGTTTCGATCCGTCACGGAGCACGTGGACCGAATTCGGCGACCGCGACGGCGTGTTCGGCCGGCGCTCACGCGATCGGTGACAGTTTTCGCATTATCGAGCGAGGCGACGCCGACGCGATGATCTGCGGGGGGGCTGAGAGTGCGATCACGCCGATGTCGGTAGCGGGATTTGCGTCGATGCGGGCGCTCTCGACACGAAATGATGAGCCACAGCGCGCTTCGCGACCTTTTGACGCCGAACGCGACGGTTTTGTTATTGGCGAAGGCGCCGGGCTAATGATCCTCGAAGAGCTGGAGTTTGCAAAGAAGCGCGGAGCGAACATTCTTGCCGAGATCGTCGGTTACGGCATGTCGGGCGATGCGTTTCACGTTACGATGCCCGACGAGACCGGTTCGGGAGCAATTCGCGTTATGGAACGCGCGATCAAGGACGCGGGAATTTCGCCGTCGGAAATTGGTTATATCAACGCACACGGAACTTCGACGCCGTACAATGACAAGTTCGAAACGCTCGCGATCAAACACGTTTTCGGCGAAGACGCTTACAAAATTCCCGTCAGCTCGACAAAGTCAATGACCGGCCATGCGCTAGGCGGTGCCGGTGGCCTCGAAGCGGTTTTCTCTGTAAAGGCATTGATGGAAAACAAGCTACCGCCGACCATAAATTACGAAACGCCCGACCCGGAGTGTGATCTCGATTACATACCAAACGTCGCTCGTGGCGCTACGGTCGAGTATGTGTTATCGAATAGCTTCGGTTTTGGCGGGACGAACGCGTGTTTGATATTTAGACGGTACTCGGAATAGGAGAATGCGAACACTTGAATTTACATTTTGGCAGGACGGAGAGTTTTTTATCGGTCACCTAAACGAATATCCGGATTATGAAACGCAGGGCTATTCAAAAGAAGAACTGATCGAGAACTTAAAGAATTTGCTCGTTGATTTGGAAGCGAATCAGATCCCGTTTATCAGAAGGGTCGAAGAACTCGTTCTTGCTTAATGAAACGACGAGATCTCATTAAGCGGCTCGAGGAAATGGGTTGTATTTTGATCCGGCACGGCGGTAAGCACGATTGGTACACAAATAACGAAACCAAGCAATCGCAACCGGTTCCACGACACAAAGAAATCAACGAAAATCTTGCCAAATCGATCATTAAGAAACTTTCAGGTAAGTAAATAATGAAGATCATCGTTTTAATGAAACAGGTCGCCAATAAGGATGCGGTTTTGCGTATCGCGGGCGACGAGAAATGGATAAACGAGGCTGACGTCGCTCAGCAGACGAACGAGTCTGACGGCTACGCCTTGGAAGAAGCTTTGCGAACCGTCGAGGCAAAGGGCGAAGGCGAGGTCGTTGTTTGCACGTTGGGGCCGCAATCGGCCAAAACCGTGATCAAGGACGCGCTTGCCCGCGGCGCAACGCGAGCCATCCACGTTGTTGTCGATGACAGCAAATCGTTGTCCGCCTTTCAGATCGCGAAAGCTATCGCCGATGCGATTCGCGACGAGAACGCCGACCTTGTATTTACCGGTCTGCAATCTGACGATGCGAGTTACGGGCAGACCGGCGTGATCCTGGCCGAGTTGCTCGGCATTCCCCACGCAACGATCGTGATCGAGGTCGACCGCGAGAGCCTTGGTGAAACGCTGCGGGTTAAACGCGAACTCGAGAGCGGTTGGTATCAGTGGTTTACATACAAGTTGCCGGCGTTGATGACGATACAGTCTGGTATTTCACAGATTCGTTATGCATCGCTTAAGGGAATCATGGCGGCAAAGAGCAAGGAGATCCGCGAGGTTTCACCAACGATCGAAGCATTCGCGTCGGCGGGTAGGATCGACAAAGTTTACATGCCGCTAAAAACAAAGCAGACACAGATACTCGGCAACGGCGATGCAAAAGCCGGCGCAGTCGAGTTGGTAGAGAAGCTAAAAACAGAGGTTCGAATTTTGTAATCTTTTTAGTCCAGCGAGCTTTTTATGAAACGCTTGTCGAAAGGCAGGCTTTTTTATTTTGCGTTTTGATGGAAAGTCACTTAACATACACTCACTTAGCCCCTTAGAATTAAGAATCGTGCCTTTGCCTGACTTTGGGGCGCTCGTTTTTCGATTGAAAAGTGCGAATAGGAAAGGGATTGATCAACACAATGTCAACAGGAGAAAAGTATGAAAAAGAGACCTAGAGTAACGAGTGTGTTTGGGATGACAGTTTCTATTTTGGTATTTGCAGTTGTATCCGCTGCTCAGACCATTTACGACAATGGTCCGATTTCGACCGGGCCCACTGCTAGAAATAGCACAGTGGCGCCGGCTGGCTTTACCTGGAGCGAAGCGTCATTCGATTTTGGGTCAACAACAGTGGCGAACACAAATGCTGGCTTTGGCTGTCAGGTGATCGGCGTTGCCACCGCCAACCGGTGCGCGGATGATTTCAACGTGCCGGTTGGTCAAACGTGGACGATCACTCAAGTGATTATTTTTGCATATCAAACGGGTTCCGTGGCTAACCCTTTTGTTGGCGCCAACCTTCGGATATGGAGCGGTAGACCCGGGGATGTCGGAAGCACGATCGTCTTTGGTGATACAGCCACTAATCGGATGGGAACCAGTACGGATACCACCGTCTACCGCATTTTTAATAGTGGCCCTCCTGGCAATACTGCGACCGGCACGACGCGTTTGATTCGCCAGGTCCCAATTAACGTGAGTCCCTCTGCCGTATTGACGGCTGGTAATTACTGGGTGGACTTCCAATTGGATGCGGGCGCGAGTGGAAATTTTTCGCCGGCAGCGGCCATCACTGGAATTCGCGGGGCAACGGGTTGGAATGCAAGGCAATTCATAGGACCGCCAACGAATACGGGTTGGGCTGCCGCGTTTGATGCCGGAACGCCTGCAACCGCCGACGACATTGCTCAGGATTTTCCGTTCAAGCTAGTTGGTTCGATCTCCGGCGCTCCGCTGGCTCCGTCGTCCAGATCGATAGATTTTAACGGTGACAACAAAACAGATTTTGCTGTCGCACGTTCTGCGTCTGCTGGCGGGCAAACGACCTGGTGGATACGCAACAGTGCAGGGCAGGATTCGGCAAGCGATTGGGGACTCGGTGTTGGTTTTGCTACGGGCGATCGCGCAACTCCGGCCGACTTTGACGGTGATGGAAAAACCGATATAGCTGTATGGCGTCCGGGAGCCGCACTGACCGCTGCATTTTATATTCTAAATAGTGCGGGCAATACTGTCAGCGTCGTGCAGTTTGGACAAACCGGGGACGACGTGACGGTAGTTGACGATTATGATGGTGACGGCAAGGCTGATCCTGCCTGTTATCGCGCTGGAGCGTCAGGCACGTTTTTCTATCGCGGATCGCTAGGCAATCCGGGTGGAAATATTACGTACGCTCTGTGGGGAACAACCGGTGACTCCGCCATTCCGGGCGACTATGATGGCGACGGCAAGGCCGATTTCACGATTTTCCGAAACGATGCAGGACAGGCCCAGCATTGGCGTCGTCAATCGGACGGGTCAGTTGTTGTTTTACCGTATGGTTTGTTTACCGATAAGTTTGTCACCGGTGATTTTGACGGAGACGGCAAAACCGATATAGCAGCGATTCGAACGAATGGTGCAAACTACGACTGGTATATTCTGCGTAGCAGCACGGGCGTTACTGTGTTCGAAAAATTTGGCCTTTCGGCGACAGATTATCCGGTTCCGGGTGACTACGACGGCGACAACGAAACAGATATAGCCGTTTGGCGAAGTGGCCAAGCCGCGGATCAGACTTACTTTTTTGTGCGGAATACCAATAATTCTCCGGTTGTGCAGGAATGGGGACAATCGGCCGGGACAAACACCGCGCCCGACTATCCGGTAGCAAACTGGAACGTCAAATAGCTTTCGCGTCGTTTGACAGACGCGAGACATACCACACTGACCGGAGCTTGATGTTTGTCAGGCTCCGGTCTTTTTGTAATAATCGTTTTTTGTTTTTGTTCCGCATATGAGCAGCATTTTAGTTTTCATAGAACACAAGGATTGCGTCCTCAACAAAACCTCGATCGAGGCGATCACCGCTGCGCAGTCGATCGCGAAGGACCTGGGGTTGAAAGTCGCCGCGGTTTTGCCGTGCGACAAAGACTGTTCGCTTGCCCAGGAGATCGCCGGTTACGACATCGAAAAGGTTATCGTCGCCAAAAACGACAAACTTGGCACCTATACGCCGGATGCGTACGCCGACGCGTGGGAACAGGTAATCAAAGCCGCGAATCCTCAATACGTCATAATGTCTCACACATATCAGGTGCGCGACTTTGCGCCGAAGGTTGCGGCTCGATTGGGCCGCGAGGTGGTCGGCGATTGCATTCGTTACAAGGCGGAAGGCGGCAAGCTCGTTCTGACGCGTCGTATTTTCCTCGGCAAGCTCGATGCTGATGTCACGATCGGCGGCGAGGCTCCATACTTCATTACCTTTCAGTCAGGCGCTTTTCGAGGCGATGCGGCGGGACGCGGAACTGCGACTGTTGAGACGATGGATGTCACGGTCGGTGATGTGCGTATGACGCCGGAAGCTCCGTTTCAGGAAGCGAAAGCCTCGGTCGATCTCACAAAGAGCGAGATCATCGTCGCTGTCGGACGCGGCATTAAATCGCAGGAGAATATCGCACTCGCACAGCAGCTTGCGGATGCTCTTGGTGCAGACCTTGCGGCGTCGCGCCCGATCTGCGACAGCGAGTGGCTGCCGATCGATCGTCAGATCGGCTCGTCGGGCCAAACCGTCGCCCCCAAACTATACGTTGCTCTTGGTATCTCGGGGGCGATTCAGCACATCGTCGGGATGAAAAACGCGGGGACGATCGTCGCCGTCAACAAGGACGCCGAGGCACCGATCTTCGATCTAGCGGATTATGGCATCGTCGGCGACCTCTTCGAGGCCGTGCCCGTAATGATCGAGGAGATCAAAAAAGCAAAAGGATAAGAATAGCCCACGAAATACACGAAACACTCGAAAAAGAAATCAAATTCTTATTTCGAGTGTTTCGTGTATTTCGAGGGCACTCTTCATTCGCCATTTGCGGCGGCTTCGAGATCGGCGATGATGAGCTTTGTCATCTTGAACATCGCTTCGGTTACTCGCCCAGCTTTTTCGCGATCGGGGTCGCTTAGAAGCTGCATGAGAATCGGCGGCGTAACTTGCCACGAGACTCCAAATTTATCTCTCAGCCATCCGCAATCGAGCTGCTCGCCGCCTTCGCTTAACTTTTCGTAATAGTGGTCGACCTCATCCTGCGTCTCTGCCGCGATCATAAACGAAACGCCGTGCGAAAATACAAAATCCGGATGCTCGCCGGCGTTGTAGCAGTTAAACTTCTCGCCGTCTAACTCAAAACTGCCGCCTGCGATACTGCCGTCCGGCGCGGGCATTGTCGAAACGATCTTCGAGTTAGGAAAGATCGAGGCGTAAAACTCCATCGCGTGACCGGCCTGGTCGCTGAACATCAAAAACGGTGTTATTTTCGGCATGAGTCTCTCCTACAAACAGTCCGAATGAACGCATAAAACAATCACGCGTGCATTCGGGGCCCAGATTTAGATCGACGAGGCGATCGCCGCGTCGAAAATTTCGAGGGCAACATCAACGTGTTCTTTTGCCAAGATCAGCGGCGGTGAGAAGCGGATCGAATTACTGCCGCAGCCGAGGATAATCAAGCCTCGATTGAAGCACGCCATTTCGATACGGTCGCGAAGTTCGGGGTCGGGTGTTAGAGGTCCGAGAGAAGATGCGGACGAGGGCGTCCGCGTTCCGTGGACAAATTCGACGCCAAGCATCATCCCGAGACCGCGAACGTCGCCGATGCAATCGTATTTCTCCTTTAGCTTGTTCAGGCCGGCTTCGAGATAAGCACCGACGTCTCGAGCGTTGTCGACAAGACCGCCCTCGAGCAGCTCGATCGTTTTTAACGCAGCGGCGAGGGCGACCGGATTGCCGCCAAATGTTGATGCATGGGCGCCTTTGTGCCAGTCCATGATGTCGGCACGTGCCGTGCAGGCACCGATCGGCATTCCGGAACCGAGGCCTTTTGCCATGCAGACGATGTCGGCTTTGACGCCTTCGTGATGATCCATTGCGAACATCTTGCCCGTTCGTCCCATGCCTGATTGCACCTCGTCGAGGATCAGCATTATGCCGTGCTGGTCGCAGATACGCCGAATCTCTTTCACAAAGGCGGTCGGAGCGGGAATGTACCCACCTTCGCCTTGTACGACCTCAAGAATGATGCCCGCGACTTCTTCCGGTGGTGTCGTGGTTTGAAAAACGCGATTTTCGAGCCAGTTGATCACGTCGCGCGTGATCGTCGCCTCATCGGTCGGCAAATCGTTGGCAAAATGCCTGAACTTATTCGGATAGGGAATATGAACTACATCGAGCGCCTGGCGCATAAACCCGAGCCGCTGAGCTTTCTTAGAACTCGTGAGACTGAGGGCACCGAGCGTTCGCCCGTGAAACGAGCCATAGAAAGATACAAACTTCTGCCGGCGTGTATGGTACATCGCGAGCTTCAACGCAGTTTCGATAGCTTCCGCGCCGCTGTTCGCAAAGTGCGTTCGGCATTCGCCTTCTATGGGAACGATGTCGCTCAGCTTTTTGCCAAGCTCGGGCATGTGTCGATAGTAAAAGTCGGTACCGCACAGATGGATCAGTTCGTTGACCTGCTTGGTGATGGCAGCGACGACCTCAGGATGGCAGTGGCCTGTAGAGCAGACGGCGACGCCGGCGTTGCAATCGAGAAAGACGTTTCCGTCCGGATCTGTTATCCAAACTCCCTTTGCGTGGTCAGCGACAAGTTTGTAATCCGGGCGCGGATAGCTAGGAGTTACGTATTGATGGTCGGCGTTGATGATCTCGAGCGATTTCGGCCCCGGCAACGCTGTTTTGATAACGGGACGCTGTAATTCTGTTGATGGTGTCATGATTCTCTCCTTTTTAGAGTGCGCGATAGGTCGCGTCAATGGTTAGCGGAAAACAAGCTGAAAGCTTGCACTCTGAACGCGAAGAGAAAATTAGTCGCCGGCGAAGAGGTTCGCACGCTGGCTGATCGGACGCAATTTTGAAATGCAACGCGAGGTCATGTTAACTAGCCGATTCTACATCAGCATAATGGGTTACTCAAGGGCGAATAACGAGACGGCCTCTAACTAAATACGGCCACGTGAGCAATTACACGTAGCCGGTCGATCTAAGAACTTTCAAACACTATTTTACCTGAACATTTCCGGCCGAGATCGTCTCTAGCAAGAAGTCGCCCGGCTGATTAAATTGACAAAGCATCGGATCCCCGGTCGTGTTCGGGTCGTCATCGAAAAAGAACGCGCGGCTGATCTTGTCAACGTCCCGACCCGGCTCGCCATTGTCTTGAACAGAAAAGTAAACGGCATCTACTAAACTCGGATCGTTAGTCCGCTGCGTTAGGCCCCCAAAAAACACGGTGTTGCCAAAAACGTTAATGCACTTGATATCGATCTGGAGTGCATATCTCTGACCGTTACCGACCCTAAAAGCCGGATTGTGCAGTATCGCGTTGCCGGTCGCGCTAAAACCGCTCACCTGCCTGCCGCTAAACGAGAACTGGCGGCGCACGGCATCGCCATTTCCGTCCGTTACCAGCAGGGTTCCATGACCGTTTGCCGCAGAGCCGGGAGCGGCAGATGTTTTGGAGACAATCGAGCCCGCAAATACGAGCGCAAAACCAAGGGCACAGAGTGTGGCACTTTTTGATATCCGATTCATAGAAGTTTCTCCTTTCAAAATTTAAGTCGCTAAAGTTCAAGTCGGCGACAAGTTACATAAACGTGGGGATCTTAATCTCAAGTTCGTTGTGTAGACCGATTATTTGGGAATCTCGAACATTTGTCAACGTTATCCTGTCCGGCGGTTTCGCTTTTTTTCGCTCAGATGAAAAAATGGGGATCATGACGTCAGCCCAGAAGAAATCTAATCGGCTCATCGACGAGACGAGCCCTTACCTGCTCCAGCACGCGCACAACCCTGTGGATTGGTATCCCTGGGGAGACGAGGCGTTTGAAAAAGCCCGTAGCGAAGATAAGCCGGTGCTTGTGAGCATCGGCTATTCGGCCTGTCATTGGTGCCACGTGATGGAGCACGAGTCGTTTGAGGATGAGGCGACGGCCGCGATCATGAACGAGCATTTTGTGAACATTAAGGTCGATATGGAGGAACGTCCCGACGTGGATCAGATCTATATGAACTTTGTTCAGATCACGACGGGACGCGGCGGCTGGCCGATGAATGTCTTTTTGACGCCGGAAAAGCGGCCTTTTTTTGGCGGCACGTACTTTCCGCCCGCTCCGCGCTATGGAATGCCATCGTGGCAACAAATATTGTTGAGTATCGCCGAGGCGTATCGCGAGCGCCGCGATGAGATCGAGCATTCGGCAAACGAAATTGTCGGCGAGCTGCGACGAATGAGTGTCGTCCAGGCTGGCGGTGGTCTATCGGCTGACATCCTCGACTCGGCCTATGAGTCGTTTTCGAGGACGTTTGACGCAACAAATGGTGGTTTTGGCGGCGCGCCGAAGTTTCCGCAGGCGATGTCGCTAGAATTTCTTCTCCGCTACCATCATCGAACCGGCGACGCACACGCCCTCAAAATGGTGACGCACACGCTCGACAAAATGGCCTACGGCGGCATTTACGATCAGCTCGGCGGCGGCTTTCACCGATACGCCGTAGATGCGATCTGGCTTGTACCGCATTTCGAAAAGATGCTCTATGACAATGCTCAACTCGTGCGGGTCTACCTGCATGCTTATCAGGTAACGGCAAATGAACTATACCGGCGAGTTGCGCTCCAAACGCTCGAGTATATAAGGCGCGAGATGCTCGATGCCAGTGGGGGATTTTACTCGGCTCAAGACGCGGACAGCGAGGGCGAGGAGGGCAAGTTCTTTGTTTGGACTCCGGAAGAAATTGCTCAGATCGTGGGTGAGGGGGATGCGCGTAAATTCAACAATTACTACGATGTTACGGCCACGGGGAATTTTGAAGGAAAGAACATTCTAAATGTGAAGGATCCTCAGGCTCCAGCCCCCGATCCAGTCGCTTGTGAAAAGCTGTTCAAGGCGCGTGAAGGGCGGGTAAAGCCGTTTCGTGACGAGAAGGTCCTGACCGCCTGGAACGCTCTGATGCTGGCGGCATTTGCCGATGCCGCTCGTGTTCTAAAAAGCGACGACTATTTACGGATCGCTGAGCGGAGCGCCGATTTCCTTCTCAAACATTTACGCCGTGACACGCTGCTTTTGCGAACCTGGAAGGACGGCACGGCTAAACTCAACGGGTATGTTGAGGACTACGCAAATGTCGCGGACGCCCTGCTCGAGCTTTATCAGGCGACGGGCAAGGTCGAGCGCATCGCTCAAGCCAGACGTCTGGCGGACACGATGATAACCGAGTTCTGGGACGAGGAGAATGGCGGATTTTTCTTCACGTCGAACGATCATGAAGAATTGATCGTCCGCAATAAGGATTTTTACGACAACGCAACGCCGTCCGGCAATTCCGTCGCCGCCGATGTTTTGTTGCGGCTCGCCAAATTCACGGGCGATGAGCGTTATGAGCGATTTGCCGTAACGACGCTGCGACTTGCGGCGTCGCAGATCCGGCGTCATCCACAGGGTTTCGGACGGGCGTTGTCGGCGCTGGAATTTCACCTAGGCGAGACAAAGGAGATCGTCGTGGTTGGCGAAAAGGGCAATGAACTGGAGCGGGAGATCAAGGGCATGTTTCTGCCCCATGCGGTCATGGTTATGTCTTCAGAGCCGGAGGCCAATGCGGGAACAATTCCGCTTTTGAAGGATCGCGGCATGATCGATGGAAAGGCGACGGCTTACGTTTGCGAGAATTTTACATGCAGCAGGCCGGTTACTTCAGTTGACGAGTTGCGATCACTGATCTAGCTGCAAAAGAAAAGACGCGGCTTCCGTAGAGGCCGCGTCTCGAAAGTCGACTAAACAGAAACTATGGTTTCTTATCGTCTTTTGCAGCATTCGCTGCGGCGTTTGCCGGAGCAGCATTAGCCGGTTTCATGGCATTTGCAGCCGAATTAGCAGCGTTCGATGCCGCATTTGCAGCCGTAGCAGCCTGATTAGCTGCATTAGCAGCAGCATTGGCAGCCGTGTTGGCAGCGTTTGCAACTGCGTTCATGGCGTTAGCAACCTTGGTGTTGGTGTTGGTGGCTGCTTCGCCGCAAGCCATTCCCAAAGCACCCATCACAAGAACTGCAGAAAGTGCAATTACTTTTTTCATAATGAATCGATTCTCCTGTCTTTCTCAAAGATTAGATCTAATTTAATTATCTAGCCGTGCAAGCACAGCCTGCCCCAAATAAAACAATTTTTGGAACATTCGACAATATATTAAGCCTAACGACGCAAGTCAACTGCCGAAAGCATAAAAATGTTAAAAGCCCACTCGTCGCAAACAAAGAAAAAGCACCCTGTCCGTGGACAAGGTGCTCTTATGTCTTACGACAATCGGCCCGTTAGTTATGGCTTCTTGACGTTAGCAGCGTTAGCAGCGGCGTTGGAAGCCGGAGCTGCGTTGGTTGCTGGCTTCGCACCGTTAGCAGCCGTGTTGGCAGCATTTGCAGCGGAGTTAGCAGCAGTAGCAGCTTGATTTGCTGCGTTAGCCGCAGCATTCGCAGCGGTGTTGGCCGCGTTGGCGACCGCGTTCATTGCGTTAGCTGTATTTGCAGGCTTGTTCGTAGCGTTGTTAGCCGGAGCTTCGCCGCAAGCCATGCCGAGGGCGCTGAGGCCCAATGCGATTGAAAGTACAATAACCTTTTTCATTTTATTTAATGACTCCTATCATTCTCAAAGAATAATTTCCTGTCGCCAGGAAGTTCGGCTGATCGAACACAGCCGTTTTTGCCTCGAACTCTTTCTTTTCAGGGCAAACGTTAAGATAGGGTTCGCAAAAGGTTTTGTCAACCCTTTTTAAGCAAAAAAAAAGGCCTTTTTGAAATTTTTTTTTACCCGCGATTTCCCGGGTGAATCTGTAATGCCAGATCGCCCATATTTACTCGCCGAGACGTAAATTGTATTGACTTGGGTAAGCTCGAAAAGTTATCCTAAAATCCGGTCGACTCCCCAGATTCTGACCATCGCTTCCCGGCCCTAAACAATAATGCACAACTCTGAAGACAGTTCGAATGTCAGGCGTCCATCCGCAGCATATGCGTCGCTGCTGATCGGATCGATCCTTGCGATGATCGCCGGTGCTTTTTGGCTGTCGACGGCTGCGATCGATGAGCGATCCAGGTTGACCGGTTTCGCACTTTTGACAGCGGGTTTTGTTGTTGTGGTCGTCGCCCTCCTTATTTGGCGCTCAAAGCGAAAGAGAAAACAGGTTGATTTGAGCTTGGACCTTGAGAATGATCTCTCCCGCCGAGACGCTGACCCCCAACGGGCTCTTGCGGAACTTGATGAGGCGAGCGTACTTTTTGCCGGAGCGTTGAAACTCGCTGATGCTTTCCGCCTGATCTCGCACAGGGTCAACGACGTAGTGCCGTTTCGCGCGATCGCCCTCCATACCCTAAACGATAGGCGAACGCGTATGGCCCCGGCGCAGGCGGATGGCGTTGCCGTGGAGGCCATTGACGAAAGTCTCGCGAACCAGAGCCATGGCACCGGCCGGGTCGAGATCGACAGCTATCTCGAGATGGATTCGGCACAAACGTTTGCATCGTCAGCGGCGATCCCATTGCGGAGCGATGGAATGGTCTTCGCGGTTTTGCAGCTTTTTTTTGGCGAGGATCACGACGCGGCGAGCGTCGACAAATACCTATTCGAGGCTGTCGGCGAACGCGTTTCGGCGTTTGTGCTGTCTTCCATCTCCTACGAGCGCAGCCACGCCAACGCCCTTACCGATGTTACGACGGATTTGCCGAATGAACGTGCATTCTATCTCATGCTCGAGAAGCAGATCGTCGAGTCGCATAACGGCGGTGACGGCCCGCTGACGGTGCTCGCAATAGACATCAAAGATTTTGAGCAGATCAACGCCAAATACGGCCACGCGATCGGCGATAAGCTTCTGAATTTTGTCGCGCGGGTTGCGAAGGACAACTTGCGACAGATGGACTTTCTGGCGCGATCAGTTAATGACGAGTTTCTTGCGATCTTGCCGACTGCATCGGCGGAAATTTCCCAGAAGATCGTCGAGCGGATCCACACCGCGTTTGCGACCCGGAAGTTTGATGCGATAGATAATGACCCGATCACCGTTGAGCTGAACATCGGCTGGGCGACCTACGAAAACGAAGGCAATACGCCCGCCGAACTGCTAAGTTTTGCGGAAATGAAAAAAGAGCAGCAGAAGATGCCGTTGGGCTCGAACGTCCTTGCATTCCGCCAGGAATTAGTCGGCTAGCCCGCTTTGTTTCGAGGACGATCCGTCTTAAACTCAATCCGTTGAGTTTTAGGCGGTTTTTTTGTGCCGTGGAGTTTGGAGATGAAGCTTATGAAAACACTTCGAAGCGAGGGCGAAAGAGCGGGTTTGATCGAGCGTGTGCAGAGCCTTACCGGCAACGAAACTCCGTCCTGGGGCAAGATGAACGTCAACCAGATGGTTTCCCACCTCGTGCAGGCCGGCGGCATTCCATTCGAGTCGACAGTGCCTGATCGAAGCAACCCGCTGTCACGCACGGTGCTGAAGACTCTGATTCTCTATGTGCTGCCGATCCCGAAGGACGTCAAGACTTCGCCCGAAATGAACCAACAGGAGAACGGGCGCAAGCCGCAGGACTTCGAAGCTGACAAAGCGCTGCTGATCGAGGCGATCGACAGAATCGGCACGCTGCCGCTCGATCATGCATGTCTCGCACATCCACGCTTCGGCCCGATGAATGCAAAACAATGGTCGGTTTTGGCATGTAAGCATATCGATCACCACCTTACCCAGTTCGGAGTTTAAAATCTTATGGCGAACGTCACATTTTACGGCGGTGTAGGTTCGGTTACCGGTTCGAAGTATCTTCTTGAGTCCAATGGCAAGAAAGTCTTGGTGGACTGCGGGTTGTTCCAGGGACTTAAGGAGCTTCGGATGCGAAACTGGCAGGATCCGCCGTTTGCCGCAAGCGAGATCGACGCCGTTATTATTACGCACGCTCACATCGATCATACGGGCTGGCTGCCGCGACTGGTAAAGCTCGGTTTCAAGGGGCAAGTTACTACGTCCCGGGCGACAGGCGATCTGCTCAAGATCCTTCTGCCCGACTCCGCCCGCCTTCAGGAAGAGGAAGCCGATTACCGCAACCGACATCAGTTGACGTCGCACACGCCGGCGCTCCCGCTCTACGACGAGCGGGATGCCAAAGCGACGCTCGAGATGCTGCGGCTCGTGCCGAACGATGGCCAGCCGTACGATATTTGCGATGGCATAAGAGCGAGTTTTCTTGTCGCCGGACATATCATGGGAGCGAGCCTTGTGCTTGTGGAAATGCAGGGAGTTTCGAGTTCCGAGTTCCAAGTTCCGAGTGGCGATTCCCAACTCGGAACCCGGAACTCGGAACCTGGAACCATAAAGTTTCTGTTCTCCGGCGATCTCGGTCATTACGATCAGCCGATCGTCAAAGACCCTGCACCGCCGCCGGATTGCGATTACCTGATGTGCGAGTCGACCTACGGCGACCGCTTGCACGGCGAGACCGATTCAGAAACGCAGATGGCGCGGATCATTAACGAGGCCGTCGAGCGGAATGGTCCGATCTTGATCCCGGCGTTTGCGGTCGGACGCACTCAGGAAGTGCTCTACATGATCCGCGAGCTTGAGGAGCAGAAGCGGATTCCGGTTCTGCCCGTGATCGTCGACTCGCCGATGGCAGCACAGACGACGCAGGTTTACAACCGCTGGCACGAGGAACACGACCGCGAGTACGCAAGCTTGCTGGCGCACAAAAAACATCCGCTGCGAACCGCGTCGATGCAGACGGCGTCGAGCCGCGACGAATCGAAACGCCTCAACGAGATGAAAGGCTCACGGATCATCATCTCAGCGTCGGGCATGATGTCCGGCGGCCGCGTGCTGCACCACGCTATGCGTATCTTGCCAAACGAGGACGCAACCGTTGTGTTTGTTGGATATCAAGCCGCCGGAACGACCGGAAGGAGGATCCAGGATGGCGAGCGCGAAGTGAAGATCATGAAAAACTGGATACCGGTGCGTTGCCATATCGAGAAAGTTGAGGGCTTTAGCGCTCACGCCGACTGGAAGGCAGTAATTCGTTGGCTGTTGGGCCTCAAGACGACGCCGAAGATGGTTTTCACGACACACGGCGAGCCCGATGCCGCCGAAGCGATGGCCGGCCACATCCGTGACGAATTCGGCTGGAACGTCGTTGTGCCGCAATACGAACAAACGATAGAGCTGTAAACGCTTATGCATTACGAAGAGGTCCAGCCGCTGTCTTCGCTCGCCCGATACGTGAAGTGTTACTGGACCCTCTCCATCGATGGCCTCGACAAGCCTGGCGAACCCGAGACGGTATTGCCGGATGGTTGTTTAGAGGTTGTTTTCAATTTCGCCGATCGTTTTCGCCGTTTCCATTTGAATGGCGAGATCGAACTACAACCTAGTGCGATCGTTGTCGGACAGATGCAGCGGTTTGTGAAGATCCAGCCGACTGGCACGGTCGATCTCTTTGGCGTCCGGTTTCAAACTGCGGGTGCGTACCATTTTTTTAAATGCGGCCTCAGCGAGCTTACGGGTAAGATCGTCGAACTCGATGCGGTCATCGGACCAACTCAGAGAAACCTCGACGACCGTATTCGATCGGCCCCGACTACAGAAGATCGGGTCGCTATCATCGACGGCATATTGCTCAACTCGATCAAAGCGCAAAGTTCGAGCGAGAGTTTGGTTGAGGCCGTCAAAGAGCATATTGTGCAAAACGACGGCGTTGTTTCGATTTTCAAGACCGCACGCGAGTTCGGCGTCAGCCAGCGACAGCTCGAGCGCCATTTCCGACAACTGGTCGGCGTCTCACCAAAGTTCTACAGCCGCATTATTCGTTTCCAGAGCATTGTGGCGGCGAACCAGTTTCAGCGTTGCGATGATCTATGCGAGCTTGCTCTCAAATTTGGTTACTACGATCAGCCGCATTTCGTTCGTGAATTTAGCGAGTTTGCCGGCAAGAGCCCGACTGCCTTTATCCGAGAGAAGAACCCGCTGGCCCAAGCCTTTATCGGAGCTTGATTTTGTCGAATTTCTACAAGACAGATCGAGGCATGTTGCGCGAATCTTGAACATGATCCTCTGGAGACACATATGAAAAAACTACACGTTTTCGTCATGATCGCGGCAATATCGATCACCGCTTTTGCGCAGGACAAAAGTCAACCGGTTACGGCTCTTTCGTGGATGGCGGGTTGCTGGCAGATAAACGACGGCAAGTCGGTCACCGACGAGCAATGGATGAAGCCGCTTGGCGGCATCATGCTCGGCGTGGCTCGATCGGTGGGCGACGGTAAGGTGGTGAATTACGAATTTACGCGGATCGAGATGCGCGACGGCTCGATCTTTTATGTCGCCAAACCATCGCAGAATAAAGAGGAGACCGCGTTCAAACTCGTTAGCTCATCACCGAGCGAAGCGATCTTTGAGAATTTACAGCACGATTTTCCGCAGCGGATCATTTATCGCCGCACAGGCGACAAACTCTTTGCCCGCGTCGAAGCAAGTAAAGACGGAAAAACAAAGGGATTTGATTACAATTTTATCAGCTCGCCGTGCGGCTAGCTTTCGCTATTCATATCGCAGACACTCGATAGTATCGAGCTTTGACGCTTTGCGACCGGGACGGATCGCCGTTCCAGTCGTGCCTTTAAATAGAAAAACAGAGATCGCCGAAGCGTTGACCGGCCACATACGCGACGAATTCGGCTGGAACGTCGTCGTCCCGCAACATGAACCGACGATCAAATTAGGTTCGTGAAAAGCGCACATTGCCTAAGTTCTTGACTACATAAACACCCGGGTATATTATGCCCGTGTTAGCCCAAAACTCGCTTTGGACAACGATCCCGGTTGTTTCGCCTTCCGAAGACCAAGCAGCCATTAACTAATTTTAAAATAAACGAGGTTTGTTATGAAGAGTAACAATGTAGTTTGGGTGATAGTCACGGTGTTAGTGATTACGACCATAGCGGTGACATTTGATAAGCCAAACGTTCTGAGTCAGGGGAAATCTACTGCTTCGCCAAAGGCGACGCCGACGAAAAATGGCCCGGATTTTGGCAAATATGGCCTAGCTGATTACAACGAGGAAACGGTATTAGAACCATCAGAACGAGAACGACGAAACCGGACAAGCAAGCGTTATGATAACGAAGGCTGGGTGACAGCAAATCCACACCCGGAGACTGCAGTGATTGGTCGGGTTACTGAAAATGAGCCCCCGCCGGTTATTCCGACAGATGAAAGTGAACTTATCGTAACCGGAAAGGTCGTGAAAGTGACAGCGCATCTCTCGAATGACAAGGGCGGCGTCTATTCAGAATTCACAGTAAAAGTCGGCCAGATACTCAAGAACAATCTTTCGATAGAACTTGAACGAGACAGCTTAATTACACTGGACAGGGCGGGGGGCGTTGTCCGATACCCAAATGGACAGGAAGTCCTTTACGAGGATAGTCAGCGTGGCTTGCCCGAAGAAGGACGTGAATATGCCTTTTTTCTTTGCGCCGACAAAAAGAGCGAAAACTACAAGATTCTGACGCTATATGACCTTCAGGAAACGAAGATTGTTCCACTCGACTCTGGACGCGCAGCCGACGATATCAAACGAATGGGCAAATCCGACTTCCTTCAAACCGTGCGAGGAAAGTTATCGCAACCTAAAGACAGAAAGCCGTGAAGAACAAGTACGAGTTAGCTTTACAAATATCGCTTGTTTTAATGTGTTCGGTGGTTCTGTCTCTTCACTGGTCATTTCCAACCACAAGAGCTCAGGTAACATGCGGAGGTGAACCTGGACTTGTCGTTCCTGATAATCCAAAGTCAAAAGCTTGGCCACAAGGAAGATCGTTCGGTGTTGTCGTGTTTGACCCAACAACGGATTCTGAATTCCAACAGATGAGGGATGGAGCATCTGACTGGAATGCGCACAGCGTTGCAAACTGTTCGGGAGTGACCTTTCAGACCGCGACGCGTTCTCAGACTCCATATGATCCTAATGCCGCAGTGCCGAATGATGTCGTTTGGTATTACAGATCGCCTATTAGAACACAATTTCATCCGGAGTTCCGATATATAGGGGGCAGCCAGCTATTTGAAATCAGAGCCGCCAAAATAGAAATGATCCATCCATGGAACTCTAATACCCCTAATTTCATGAGGGTCATTGCTACACATGAACTGGGCCACGGATTCGGTTTGGACAATGAATCAGTTCCTGGAGTTCCAGGCAGGTCCATAATGGGAAACGCTACTCAGATAACATCGTGCGATACGGAGGCCATTAAAAGGGTGTATTGCCCCGCCCCAACCCCAACCCCAACTCCGACGCCTACGCCGCCGCCGTCGTCTTGCCCTGACGGATTCTGTTTTCCTGACTCCTATGAAGCTGGAGGAATTACAACGGTTTGCAGTGGAGCGCCGGACTATTGCATGTACCCGGCTGGCGGATGTTCGCAAGGGTGGGACGATTTTGGGCAGGGATGCTGTTGTCAGTTGCGAGCTACGTCGCCAATAGTCGTTGATGTTTCAGGCGATGGCTTCAGATTAACGAACGCCGTGAACGGCGTGAACTTTGACCACAATCTGATTGGAGACAGGGAAAGAACTGCATGGACGGCGGCGAATACAGACGACGCATGGCTTGTCCTCGATCGCAATGGTAATGGTTCTATAGACAACGGCGAAGAATTGTTCGGGAATTTCTCGCCGCAGCCCATCTCGGCGGAGGCCAATGGTTTTTTAGCACTGGCCGAGTTTGATAAATGGGAAAACGGAGGCAACGGTGATGGTTTTGTAAACCGCAGGGACGATGTTTTCGACAGTTTGCGGCTCTGGCAGGACACGAACCATAATGGCGTCTCCGAATCGAACGAGCTATTTACTCTGCCGCAGCTTGGTTTGCGGAAGATCGAGCTTGACTATCGCGAATCGAACCGCACAGACGAGCATGGAAACCGTTTTAAGTACCGCGCGCGGGTTCGCGACGCCAACGACGCGCAACTCGGAAGGTGGGCTTGGGATGTCTACTTGGTTCGACTGCCTTAACGGTTGAATATTTACGACCAGATAAATGAGGCTGTCTCAAAAGGCGGCCTCTTTCAATTGCTCCGGCTTCGGAGGCTGTGTCAATACTGAGGTTCCCGGGCTTTGCCCGTCTATTTGCGGAAAAGCTTCGCTTTTCCGCGTATTCGGCTAACTCTCTTCGCGGCTTTGCCGCCGACGCTGCAAAACCATTTCGCACAGCATTTAACCGCCGGATAATACAGCGGCATAGCCGCACGGGCCGAGGGCAACGCACTTCGGAAAAGCACAGCTTTTCCGCAAATAGGGCGGCGTAGGCGAAGAGATGTTACTCATCATTTTGAGTTTTGACACCGCCTCTTTTTGCTGTTCGAACATGGCGTAATCGGCTCAAATATCGATAAATACTGACCGAAATAGATTTGTTGCGGGTGGCGGCGGTTGTTTTTGGCTCTCGGGAGGACTTTTGCGCGGCAATACAGTCCTGTTGCGTGACGGACAGGGGTTGTTCCGTGACAGATCGGACCTGTAAGCGTGACGGACGCACATTCAGACGTGACGGACGCACATTCACACGTGATGGATGGGCATTCACACGTGATGGACGCTCATTAACACCTGATGGACGGGCATTCACACGTGACGGACGAGGATTCACACGTGACGGACGCACATTTACAGCCTGCGGACGCACATTTACAGCCTGCGGACGCGTATTCACACGTGATTTAGGGAGTTTATTCATATCGCAGACACTCGATCGGGTCGAGGCGTGCAGCTTTGCGGGCCGGAAGCACGCCGAAGATCAGGCCGACGCCGACCGAGACTGCAAGGGAAACGCCGATCATCCACAGCTCGACGGTCGCGGGTAGGCTCGGGACAAGCAGCATGATCAAACTGCTGATGCCGACGGCGAGAACCACGCCGATGACGCCGCCGATAGCGGTGAGCGTCATTGCCTCTAAAAGAAATTGAAACACGATTGCTTTGCGCGTCGCGCCGATCGCTTTTCGGATGCCGATCTCCTTTGTGCGTTCGGTGACGGAGACGAGCATGATGTTCATCACGCCGATGCCGCCGACAAGCAGACCGAGCATCGAGATCGCGATCGCCGCCAACGCCACACCGCCGATGATGCCGTCCATCTGCTCGATGAACGCATCCGCGGTCTTTAGGTCGAAATCATTCTTTTGCTCGTATTTGACCTCGCGACGCTGGCGCAGGATGCCTTCGATCTCCTGCTCGACGTCTTTGAGCTTGCTGTCCTTTGCCTGCACGATGATTAGCAGATAATTGCGCAATGGGGCGACCTTTCGCGAGGTGCGATAGGGCACAAAGACCTTGCTGTCCTCCTCGTTCTCGCCGAGGAAACCGGCCTTTCGCTTCTCGAGCACGCCGATGACCTCCCACGTGTCGCCGTTCATTCGAACGACCTTGCCGACGGCTGATTCCTCAGGGTTTGGGAATAGAGCCTCGCGTGCGTTGATGCCGATGACAAGCACGTTGCGACGTTGCTGATCGTCTGCCTCGGTTATCCAGCGGCCCTCGCGCATCGAGAGATTTGTGATCAGATCGTAATTCACCGAAACCCCGTCGCATTGTGCCCAGCGGTAGTTGCGGCCCTCGTACGTCATATTGTCGTCAAAGCTCGAGCCGAAATTACCGATACCCGGATTGACGAGCGCAATGTCTTCAACGTCGCTAGATTGTGCAAACACAGCCGCGGCGTCGGCGTCCGTGAGCGGTTTGCGGTTGCGTTCGTCCCGGTTTGGCGGGCCGTCGCCCATCGAGAGATGAAAGACGTAAATGTTGTTTGTGCCGTAATCTTCAACGATCGAGACGATCGACTGGCGCATTCCAGTCAGTATCGATGCGACCACAACTGCGGTGATGATGCCGACAACAATACCAATGATGGTCAGCGCGGAGCGAAACTTGTGCCCGACGATGCTGTCGAGCGCCATCCGCATGACTTCTATTGGTAATGATGTCGAAACTCTCATGATTGTGAACAGTTCGCAGTGAACAGTGAACCGTGAACAGCGAATCTAAAATTATTCACTATTCGTTATTCACTGTGCACTAAGTCTGCTGCAACGCGACGATCGGGTCGAGACGCGATGCCTTCCACGCCGGATAGATGCCGGCGACGACGCCGATTATGCTCGACACGGCGACCGATAAAATTACATAGCCGAGCGTGATCGTCATTGTGATCTCGAGCGCCATTCCGACGAGCTGCGTCGCGCCGACGGCGACGAGCAATCCAAAAAATCCGCCGACGATGCAGAGCGAAGCCGACTCGATCAAAAATTGCAAAAGTATCTGCTGCCGCGTGGCGCCGAGCGCTTTTCGCAAGCCTATTTCGAATGTTCGCTCGGTCACCGAGACAAGCATGATATTCATAACGACGATGCCGCCAACAACCAGAATGATCATCGTTATCGGAACGACAACGGCCGCGATCGCACCGGTTATCTGATCCATCGTCGAGTTGAAATCATCGACATTCACGACGCCGAACGTGTCTTCCTCGCTGCCGATAAGCTGGCGTTTATTTCGCAGTAACTGACGTGCTTCCTCGATCGAGTCCTTAAAAACTTCGCTCGTTCGTCCCTTGCCATGAAGCTGCAAACCACCGGTTCGCGCAAAGATCTGGCCGTGCAAAACTATCGGGATATAGACGTGCCTGTCCTGCGAGTCGCCAAAGAACGAGCCGCGTTTTTGTTCGACGCCGATGACTTTAAGCGGAATGCCGCGAATCTTGATCTCCCCGCCTATTGCGGATCTGTTTGGATAAAACCGGTCCTTCACATCGTTTCCGATTACGGCCACGTACGAGATGCGGGTCGATTCTTCGTCGGTGAAAAAGCGCCCGTCGGCCATCGTTTTGTCTTCGATATCGGCCATGTTGGCCGTAATGCCCATAATGCGCGTCGATGGCATCTCGATACCGTCAAATGTTAGATCGGCGCGGGCGTTGACCTGAGCGCCGACCTCGACGCAAAGTTCGCAGTTGTCACGGACGTATTCGTATTCGTGCCACTTGATCTCTTTGTTGCGACGATTGCGACGTTCGAATTCTGCGTCCTCCATTCGTCCCATCGACGCCATCCGATCCATCATAAAGTGGTTCGAGCCGAGGATTTTCGACGCGGTTTCCACGACGTAGGTTTTTAGACCGCTGATCGACGCACCGACGACCACGACCGCAGCGACGCCGATGATAATGCCGATCAGTGTCAAAAACGCGCGCAGCTTGTGTTCGAGGATCGACTTTATGGCGATCCAGAACGCGTCGATGTAGAATGAGTAGATCTGTCGCATAGTCAGAACCGACTGCTCTGCCGGTGGCGTTTGAAGAAACGATTGACGAGGTGTCGAACCAGCAATGCAAACGTAGCAAAAGACAAAAAGGTTCAGGAAAAGTGCTGCAATCCGGCGAGAGCGTCCTCGCACCCACGCGCATTTCTGACCTTAAATGCCCGCGTGCTATACTTTCAATTCGATTTTTACTGACTTAGGAGAGTTAATTTGAGCGTCTTAGTCGACAAAGATACACGTCTGATCGTACAAGGGATAACCGGGAAAGAAGGCACGTTTCACATGCTGCAAATGCGTGATTACGGCACCAATGTCGTCGGCGGGGTCACGCCCGGTAAAGGCGGCACAGCGCATGAAGGCGTTGCGGTATTTAACACCGTGGCCGATGCGGCGCGCGAAACAGGCGCCAATGCGAGCGTGATCTACGTGCCGCCCGCATTTGCGGCGGACGCGATCATGGAAGCCGCAGACGCCGGAATTCCGCTCGTCGTCGCGATCACCGAGGGAATTCCGGTCGCGGACATGGTAAAGGTTCACGAATATCTTCGCGACAAGAACACTCGAATGATCGGCCCAAACTGCCCCGGCATTATCTCGCCCGGTAAATGTAAGATCGGCATTATGCCCGGCCACATTCACAAAGAGGGCCGCATCGGCGTCGTTTCGCGCTCCGGCACGCTCACCTATGAGGCAGTCGGACAACTCACGGCACTCGGTCTGGGCCAGTCGACGGCGATAGGTATCGGCGGCGACCCGATAATCGGCACTACGCACACCGACGCTTTAAAATTGTTTCAGGACGACGACGAGACCGACGCCATCGTCATGATCGGCGAGATCGGCGGCACTGCCGAAGAAGAAGCGGCAGCTTACGCTAGAGACAATGTTACAAAACCGATCGTCGCATTCATCGCCGGCCAAACCGCGCCGCCCGGACGCCGAATGGGGCACGCCGGTGCGATCATCTCTGGTGGCAAAGGCACGGCCGCTGAAAAGATGAAAGCGTTGACCGAGGCCGGGATTCGCGTCGTTCAGTCGCCGGCAGATATCGGCGCAGCGGTGCAGGACGTTTTGAGTACGAAGGCAGCCGCCTAACAGACGTAATCACGAGATGAAGTTCACGATTCTTAGCCATGCAGGTCTTTTAGTCGAGGATAAAGGGCGGTCGATCATGTTCGATCCGTGGCTGATCGGCTCGTGCTACTGGCGCAGTTGGTGGAACTTTCCAGAGATCGAACGTGAGTTTT
This sequence comes from Pyrinomonadaceae bacterium, assembly GCA_046154245.1. GTDB lineage: Bacteria > Acidobacteriota > Blastocatellia > Pyrinomonadales > Pyrinomonadaceae > OLB17. The sequence goes on along the minus strand of JBJXFZ010000116.1, from coordinate 16,016 downwards.
TGGACAACATCAAGCCCGACTACATTTATCTTACGCACCTGCATTGGGATCATTTTCATTCCCCGAGTCTGCGGCTTTTTGATAAGGACACTAAATTCCTGGTGCCAAAGATACCGGGCACTCGCATGGTGCGCGATCTGCGCTCGATCAAGCGGACAAATATCACCGAGATACCGCACGGCGGCAGATATGAGCTTTGGCAAGGCTGTGAACTCCATTCGTTTCAGTTCGGACTGTTTGCGGCGGATTCGGCGGCCGCGGTAACGGACGGCGAGACCACCCTGCTAAATGCGAATGATTCGAAAATATTTGGACTGCCGCTTGAGCAGATCAAGAAAAGGTTGCCGCAGGTTGATTTCGTGTTTCGCAGTCATTCGTCGGCGACGCCGGTTCCGTACTGCATAAAGGATTACAAGAGCGAATATTCCGACTTTCGGACACAGCAGGATTATATCGATGAATTTACAAATTTTGCCTACGCGGTGAACGCTAAGTTCGCGATCCCGTTCGCGAGCAACCACTGTTTTCTGCACCGTGAGACCAGGCGATTCAATGTCACCGGGGTCGATCCGCAAATGGTCGCCAGCCATTACAATTCACATCCGACGACGCGCCAGATTGGGTCCGAGTGCGTCGTGATGGCGCCGGGCAGCTCCTGGACGCGAGGGGAAGGATTCGATCTGCGCGAGTTCGACTATTCACAAAAAGAAACTGTGATAGCCGCGATGGCCGAGAAATACGCAGACAAGCTCGATAAGCAATATGCGAAAGAGGAGCAATACAAGGCGAGTTTTAATGCGTTTGAGAGATACTTTAGAGGTTTCTTAAACTCGACGACTTTCTTGATTCGCAAAACACTCTTGCCGCGCGTGCTTTTCAAAACGAGCGATCCCGAAGGTGAAAAGTTCTGGCTTGTCGATTTTCCAGCGAAAAAAGTCGTCGATCTCGGTGCCGATATCGACAACGTCGATATCAAGATCAGCGTGCCGGCCATCGTGCTCATGGCCTGCGTGCGGCAAAAGATGTTCTCGGTCTGGTCCGCATCCAAACGGCTTGAGATCGAGATCGTGCGCGGTGGACTATCTAAGCTCAACGCCCTTCTTGGCTTTTTGGACTTTTACGAGAACGAAGGTCTCCCGCTGAGAAGCAACTTGAGCCCTCGCAATGCCCCGATATGGCTGAGGCGCTGGCGCGAGGCATTTGAGGCGGTGAGGTTGTTAGTGCGACATAAGGTCTTTCGCCGGAAGTTTGTGGTCAGCGAGCTGTACGTGAAAAAAGGCTTGAGCAGCTGAAAATAGCTCCAGATCAAACTACTTAAGGTTATTAATAAATGAACAACTTAACATTTGGAATCATAAAGCCCGACGCGGTTCGGGCAGGGAAACAGGGGCAGATCATTTCGCGCATTTTGGGCGGGGGATTTAAGATCCGCGGGATGAAGCTTATCCATCAGACACGCAAGCAGGCTGAGGGTTTTTATGCGGTTCACGCGGGCAAAGGCTTTTACGACGAGCTTTGTGATTTTATGTCGTCGGGGCCGTGCGTCGTGTTGGCGCTTGAGAAAGAGAACGCCGTTCCGGCGTGGCGCGAACTGATGGGTGCGACGAATCCGGCTGAGGCCGCCGAGGGAACGATACGCAAGGATTTTGCAACGTCGATCGGCGAAAACGCAGTTCACGGCTCCGACTCGGACGAAAACGCTGCGATCGAGATCGCGTATTTCTTTAGCAAACTTGAATTAGTCCAGGCGTAAGGGTATAAAACGTTAAAGGCTTTAGATCTTTTGTTTTGGGTTTTAGGCGAAGCCAGAACTCAGGCAATGTCTATTTTTTGATTCACCAGAGAGGAAGTGAAATTATGAAAAAGTGCCCGACTTGCGAGAAAACATTTGACGACGCGATGCGTTTTTGCCAGGTTGACGGAACTCCGCTCATCGATGACGCTCCGTTCGACCCATACGCGACGATAGTCGGGACCGCTGCGAACATCGCGCCGGCGCCCGAGGATCCGGTCGCGGATGATTCTTCTCCGTCACAGTCTGCCATCTCGGTTCCGGAAGAGATACTTGAGGCTCCAAATGCGGATCCGCTAAAGACGATGTATGTCTCCGATGATGAGATGCAAAAGGTGCTCGGCGGCGAAGCTCCTGTCGAGGAGATCAAGGCGGACGAGATGGAAGCCGAAGCTCCCGTTCTAGAAGTGCCGCCGATGCCCGAGCCGCCGCCTCCGAGCTTTACCGACATGGCTCCGCCTCCGTCGCCTTTTTCCGAACCTTCGCCGGCGAATGAGGCGGCCGTTCCGGCACCGCCGATGTTTTTAGAACCCGAACCCGCGGCACAAGAGGCGGACACTGTTATTCCACCCGAAGTGGCCGCGGCAATTACGCCACCAGGAGCGCCGGTACAGGAATGGACACCGCCACCGCCGCCGGATGCAAGCTGGCAAAATCAGGAGACAGGTTCGAACACCCCATTTCAACCGCCGCCGGCCGGAGCCGGTGGTGAGAACAAAACACTCGCTATCATTTCCCTGGTTTGCGGAATTTTGAGCTTGATATGCTGTAGCTGGTTCATACCGGGTATCGCGGCGATCGTTATGGGCTTTATCGCCCGCAGCAAGGCAAATTCTGATCCCGCAAATTATGGCGGAGCCGGTCTCGCGATGGGCGGCATTATCACCGGTGCGATCAGCGTGGTGCTGGGAATCATCGTCATCATCCTGTATCTCGCCGGAGCCCTCGCCGGGTCTCTGGGCAGCGCATTTTAATAATTAGCTTATGTCAGTTGTCACAGACGTAATCAAATCAACTGTTGCGGTCATCAAGGGGATGAAACGAACCATCTCAGAGATCCCGCGTGCCAAATGGACCGTCCAATACCCGGACGTGCCGGTGACGGTTCAGCCGCGCTATCGTGGACAGCACCTGCTACACGTCGATGAGAATGGCAAGGAGAAGTGTGTCGCGTGCTATCTGTGCGCAGCCGCTTGTCCATCGGATTGCATTTATATCGAAGCTCAGGACGACGCGCGTCCCTATGCCGAACGAGTCGGCCGCGACGAGCGATACGCGCGGGTTTACAACATCGATTATGGCCGCTGTATCTTTTGCGGATTCTGCGTCGAGGCGTGTCCAAAGGACGCGATCACACACGGTTACAACTTTGAGATCTCGGTTTATAACCGCGCCGATCTTCTGAAGACAAAAGACGATCTGCTCATCACAAAACAAAAGCAATCAAAGAACTACCGCGTCGCGCTCTCCGGCGAGGACGTCGATTCTGAATTCAAAAAATCAACCTGGTAGGCGATGGACCTGCCTCCGACACAAAAGGGTCGTCATCACGAGATCCGCGCTCTCGGACTGCGGGTATTTGCAGGGTTGACGCGCGATGACCAGCCGCTCGATCCATTTGAACTTGCCAGATACGCTAAACTGCTCGTCGTTCCGTTCGAGCAGATTGCCGCGTTGAGTTCCGAGGCGAGATCGCACTTGCTCGGCGGCGGCAAAGACGCGTGGTCGGGCGGCGCTGCGTCTCACAAGCTGCCAGACGGCCGAAAGCTGATCATTCTAAATCCGACGCACGGTAAAAATCGCCACAATGCGACGCTTATGGAAGAGATCAGCCATGTCTTTCTCGGCCACAAGCCGAGCCGCCTCGCGATCGAGGCTCGCAGTGTGAAAGGCAAGATCGTTGCTCGTGACTACAATCACTCGATAGAGGAGGAAGCTTACGGCACTGGGGCCGCGGCGCTTGTGCCATACACAGCTCTCAAGCGCATGGTCGGCCAGGGCAAAACGATCCATGAGATCGCGCGCCATTTCTGCGTGAGCCGCGCGCTGGTTGAGTTTCGCATCAAAGTCTCACGTCTATGGGACGACTATGCCGCAAAGGTCTTTAGTGGCTGATGGTGTATAATCGCAATTTACCTTTCGCGAAATGCAGCCGTCAGACACGATAACTTCAGCAGAAACTACACAGCTAACCACAGTCGATAAACTGCGCCTCTTGCTCGAAATTACAAAGACGATCAGCCGGTCGCTCGATCTCGATGAAGTTTTGAATCTCGTGATGGATACTCTCGATTCGCTGATTCACTACGACGCAGCCGGTATTTATCTGATCGAGCCGGGCGACGAGATAAATCCATATGTTTTCAAATCCAAGTCGATTCGCGGCTATCAGATAAGCTTCGAGCAGATCGAGCCGCGTTTGAAAATGGGCGAGGGCTTTCTTGGAACCGTCGCACAGACCGGTAGACCGATCATTTCCCCTGACGTTAGCAAGGACCGGCGTTATTTCGCCGCACGTGAACGTACACGTTCCGAGATGCTTGCTCCGATAATCTCGAACGACCGCGTGATCGGCGTTTTCGATCTCGAAAGCGACAATCTCGACGCCTACAACGATGACGATCTCGCCATCCTACAGCTGCTTACTTCGCAGGTCGCGATCATTATCGAGAAAGTCTGGCTTCACGAGCAAGTCGTCGAGAAGAAGCGAATTCAGGCACAACTCGACGTCGCGCGGCAAGTGCAGCTCGACCTTCTGCCCGCGAATGATCCGGTCATCGACGGTTTTGATGTCAGCGCATATATCTTCCCGACAGAGGAAGTTTCCGGCGACTATTACGATTGGGTAAAGATCTTTGACGATCAGATCGGCATCGTCGTCGCAGATGCTGTCGGTAAAGGAATTCCGGCTGCGCTGTTGATGGCGTTTTTGCGTGCGAGTTTGCGCGCCGGCATTCAAGTCGGTTATGCACCGCACATCGCGTTTTCTAAGGTTAGTAATCTGCTGCACGATTCGATAGAGGACAATCAGTTCATAACAGCGATCTACGGCATCCTGGATTCGACAAACCGCACATTCGTTTTCTCAAACGCTGGTCACAATCCGCCGCTGCTGATCAAACCCGATGGCGAGTATCGCTTTGTGGAGTATGGCGACATGCCGCTTGGGATGTTTGATGAGCTGCACTACCACCAGCACTTTATCAGGTTTGAGAACGATCAGGTTCTGGTCCTCTACACCGATGGGATCACTGAGGCGGCAAATCCGAACGGCGAAGAATATGGTAACGAACGTCTTGCAAAGCGAATCCTCGATGGGATAGATCTTCCGGCAAGACAACTGATCGATCACGTCCGCAAAGGCATCGCTGATTTTACCGAGCGCAAGTTTCTCGACGACGACGGAACGCTATTTATTGTCAAAGCACAATAAAACGCTAGTCAAAAGTAAAAAAGTCAAAAGGCAAAGTAAGAGAGAGCGAGGGCAAAAGTAAAAAGGCAAAAGCTCGAGGCTGATCTTGCCTTTTTACTTTTGCCTTTTGATTTCACCCTTTCGAGCGTTCTTTCAGTTGTGAAATTGTGAATCTGTTAATGTGCCGTGATCGAGTTGTGAACATTGTCGCCGCCCGGCACCACCGGCGTTGAAAAATCGTCCAGGTTTATTCTGTCGTTGCGGGTTGAAAAAGCGTAAATATCAAAACCGTAAGCATCCAGAAAGTCCATCAACTCCTGCGATCTGTGCAAATACAGTGTTTCTGTAAATCCAAGCTCCGAGCGAATCCCAAGCAGTCGCTCAATAACCTCAAGCGGTGCAAAACATTGATTCGGATCTTTAAAGGTTGCCATAACGCGGTGTTTTGGGCTGCGTGCGGCGATTCGGCCACACGCACAAGGTTAGATAACGAAATCGGCGGAAAGGTTGTTCCTGCGATCTTGCAATGTAATTTTTCAATTAAAACGAATTAAAACGATTGTGTTTTGGGCAAATCAGGCATATGCTTTGGACATCAAACGCCCGTAGTGGAGGAATAATGAACAAACTTTGCTTTCGATGGATGATTATCGCAGTGATGGCTGTCGGCCTCGTTGCGACAGTTTCGGCTCAGCGGACCACCGCTTCTGATAAATACCTGATCTCAGCAGAGGCCGGTGGTGTGAACTACACTCAAGGCCAGGTCAGCGTTGCACGAGTTAACAACACCGGCGGCGTGCTCGTTATGGGTGATGAGATCGAGGTCGGGGACAGGGTTTCGACGGGAGCTGATGGGCGCGTTGAGATACTGCTCAATCCGGGGTCGTACGTCCGGTTAGGAGCCAATTCGTCGATGGAGTTCAAAACTACGTCGCTCGACGATCTGCAGATACAACTCGACAGCGGCAGCGCGATGTTCGAAGTTTTTGCGACAAGTGAATTTACCGTTTCCATTTTCACGCCGCAGGGAAAGGTGAGCTTGATCGAATCAGGAGTTTATCGTTTTGATCTGGCAGGCGACGGAGTACTTTCGGTTGCCGTAACCGAGGGCAAGGCGATTCTCGGCACGACCACAGTGAAAGAGGGACGCGTCGCTACTGTCAGTGGGACAAAGGTGGAAGTTGCGAAATTCGACCGCGGCAAGCGTGACGATTTTGCGGAGTGGAGCCGATCACGGGCCAAGGAACTTGCCAAAACCTCATCAACGCTTAAGAATCGCGACGTGCGTGCGTCATTGCTGAGTGCTTTTGATTCGAGACGATGGAATATGTTCTCCTCGTACGGCCTTTGGGTACTCGACCCGTTCACACGGCGATTTTGTTTTTTGCCGTTCGGATACGGCTGGAATTCACCATATGGGTTCGGGTATGGCGCAGATATTTGGTGGTACAACTTGCCGCCGATCGTATTTAACCAGCCTCCGCCACCCGGCACGCCGACGGTCAAGACGCCGCCTACCCGCGTCGGAAACCCGAAGGCTGATACTGGTCAGTCTCAGACCGCTTCGCCGCCTTACAAACAGATCGATCGAGAACGCGAGATCAAATACCCGACCCGCGGGAGTGAGTTTCCTGCTGACATGAAACCGGTTCGGGACGCTCCGTCACCGCCACCGCCGATCATCGTTACGCCGCCCTCGGCGCCGGTCTCGAACGGTAAGAAGCCGGACGGGAGGTAGTAACCCGCTAGTGTTTTGAAAGCGCGCCATCCGATTCGGGTGGCGCGCTTTCTAGTTTATTTTATCAGGAGCGATGCAGTTTGCTTCTGAAGTTCTTCCAGGTTGATAAAGGGCTCGATGATAAGAAACACGGATTGAAGCCCGTTGAACAGCGTATGAAAAATAATGCAGGGCAGCAGATTGTCAGTTTTGACGCGGATCGCGGTTAAGATCACGCTGAGGAGAGTCAGCAGAAAAATTGTCGACGTGCTTGGCCAATACTGCGGCACATGTACGAGGGCAAAGAGGAAGGTCACCAGCATAAAGGCCATCGGAACGCCCAACGCTCGTTGAAAGGCGGAATACAGAACCCCGCGATAGACAAGTTCCTCAACAAACGGAGCGGTTATGGTCGCGACGATCGCGATCGAATATACTGCGGTTCGCGAGCTCTTTAGCATCCTGATAAGGTCGTTCTCTTGCTCGGGTATCAGACTGCCAACAACGCCCGCTATCAAACCGAAGCCGACCAGCACGACAATGTAATGCCACCATGCGAAGCCGCCTGAACGCCAGCCGATCATCTCCTTAAAAGAAAAGCGTCTTGCTCGCGTTACGACGAGCCATGCGAGGGCTATCGTGGCCAGGTGCGCCGGAATTATCGACAAGATCTGGACAACGATCGCCATCGCATCTGTTTTTGCAAATTCGACCAGGGCTTCGCTGTCCGTTAACTGCACGCCCCGCAGAGCGAGGTATGGCAGCAAAAAGATCGCGGGAATAATGACAATAAGCAGAATACTCGCGATCCAAACGCCGATAGCTTCCCACGAAGCCCAAGGCGGGCTGTCAGGTGACGGCTCAACACTTGGCTGCGGCGCTTCAGGAACGGGGAGATTTGCGTAATATTCGACTTTTTCGGGCGTTTCCACGTTGATGAGTGTAGCTAATTGAGGCTCATTGCGGCAACTTTTGTTTTTCTTATCTTGTGTTTATGCGCGAATACGGATAACCTAAAATCCCGTGGAGCTACACGGCAAAAATCCTCAACAAAATGTGATAGCAATTATCCCCGCACGCTATGCGTCTGAGCGGCTTGCGGGCAAGATGCTGCGCGAAATAGCTGGGAAACCGCTGATCCTGCAAACGTTGGAACAAGCTCGTCTAGCTCGAACAGTGACGCGCGTTATCGTGGCGACCGATGACGAGCGGATATTGAATGTTGTTGCAGATGCTGGGGGCGATGCTGTTATGACTTCGCCCGGTCACACATCTGGGAGCGATAGAGTCGCCGAGGTCGCGCAAAGTTTACCGGAAGGTTCGATCATCGTGAATGTTCAAGGTGATGAGCCGTTGATCTCGCCTGACACGATCGACTCGGCTGTAACGGCGTTGATAGACGACCCGGCGGCCGATATGGCAACCACGTGCGAGCCGATCGACAGCCTGGGCGAACTGCTCAATGGCAACAATGTAAAGGTCGTCGTTGGTGACAAGGGATACGCTCTACATTTTTCACGTTCACCGATGCCGTGGCCCCGCGAGGCAGCCCAGCGTTATGGCGGCGATCCAAATCGGGCGATAGAAACAGAGCCGAACCTGCTTGCGAACTTTAGAAAGCATACGGGCCTTTATGTGTATCGGCGTGAGTACCTGCTCGAATTTACACAATTGCCGCAAACGAGGCTTGAGAAGCTCGAGATGCTCGAGCAGCTCCGTGCGCTCGAGAACGGCGCAAAGATCCGCGTCGTCGCGGCCGCCGCAAGGTCTATCGGCGTCGATACCGAAGAAGATCTGCAACTTGTCGAGCAGCTTCTGAAATTGAAGTCTGGGCATGCGGCACAGTAAGAAGTTATGCAAGATTGGATCGGACTTGGATTTTTTGTGTTGTTGATCGTTGGCGTGGCGGTCGGCCTCAAACTCTTGAGCAAGCCGCGCGTTTCGACATCGGATGAGTTCGAGCGGCGTGCCGCAGAAGAAAAGACGATGCTCGGGGCGTCGATGAGTGCTTTGCAAGAGATAATGGATCCGGCAGAGAAACGTGCGAAGGAAGTGATCGAGCAAATGAAAGAAGGGACCTTTCAGAAGAAGAAACGTGAAGGGAAGGCGGATGGAGAAGAATAACTTTTCCGCAAATAGAGCGGCGTAGCCGCAAGGGAAATTTATGACTAAATACATTTTCGTAACAGGCGGTGTGGTTTCGAGTTTGGGGAAAGGGCTGGCGGCATCGAGTATCGGATGTCTTCTCGAGGCTCGTGGCATGAGTGTGCAGATGATGAAGCTCGACCCGTACATCAACGTCGATCCCGGCACGATGTCGCCGTTCCAGCACGGCGAGGTGTTTGTGACCGATGACGGGGCCGAGACCGACCTCGATCTAGGACATTACGAGCGGTTTACCCACGCAAAGCTCTCGCAGGCAAATAACTGGACGAGCGGGCGAATTTACTTGTCAGTGATCGAAAAAGAACGTCGTGGCGATTATCTGGGAAAGACGATCCAGGTCATTCCCCACATCACGGACGAGATAAAGATGGCCGTGCGAAAGGTTGCCGAGATGCATGAGCCGGACGTTCTGATCGTCGAGATCGGCGGCACGGTCGGCGACATCGAATCGCTGCCCTTTATGGAAGCGATCCGCCAGATCGGTAACGAAGAAGGCCGTAATAACGCGATCTATGTTCACGTAACGCTAGTGCCGTTCATTGCCGCGGCCGGCGAATTAAAGACAAAACCGACGCAGCACTCGGTCAAGGAGCTTCGCGAGATCGGTATCGCCCCTGACATTTTGTTGTGCCGCAGCGAGCGTCCTCTGCCGGTCGATCTACGGAAAAAGATAGCGTTGTTTTGTAACGTTCAGGAAGGCGCGGTTATCTCGGCCCTCGACGTCGATACGATCTACGAAGTGCCACTCGCGTTTCACGAACAGGCGCTCGATGATCTGATCGTCAACACGCTGCACCTGAACGAGCAATTCCCGACCGTTGATCTGCGCAATTGGCGTGACCTCGTCGCGACGATAAAAGATCCGACCGCGGGAGCAGTTCGCATAGCGATCGTTGGGAAGTATGTCGAGCTTGAGGATTCTTACAAATCCCTGCGTGAGGCGCTAACGCACGCGGGCGTCGCGAATAATCTGCGTGTCAACGTCACGTGGATCGAGTCAGAGAATCTGATGAAGGACGATTACGAAAACGAGCTGCAGGATTTTGACGCGATACTCGTGCCCGGCGGATTTGGCAAACGCGGTATCGCGGGCATGTTGCGAGCGATCAAATACGCCCGCAAATCGCAGACGCCATACTTTGGTATCTGTTTGGGCATGCAAACGGCGTGCATCGAATTTGCACGAAATGTCTGTGGCCTGCGTGATGCCGACTCGACCGAGTTTAATGAAGAAACGCCATTTCCGGTCATCTTCAAACTCCGCGACCTCGTCGACGTTGAGGAATACGGCGGAACGATGCGGCTCGGCGAGTGGAAGTGCGAACTCAAAGAAGGCTCGCTCGCACGTGACATTTATCATGGCGAGGCCGAGATCGGCGAGCGCCACCGCCACCGATACGAATTCAACCCCGAGTATCGCGACGTCCTCGAGAAAGAAGGCCTTGTGTTTAGCGGCGTGTCGCCCGACGGCAAATTTGTCGAGATGATCGAGCTACAACGCGAGGTGCATCCGTACTTCATAGCGTGCCAGTTCCATCCCGAATACAAATCAAAACCGCTTGCGGTGCATCCGCTGTTCGACGCTTTTGTACAGGCCGCCTGGCAAAATCGCCTTCACAGCGAAAATCTCGAACACGACGTCGCAGCGGACAAACAGGTCGAATTGCCTGAACACGTAGAAGCCGCCGGCGTCGAATGATCTTGCGTTAATTTAAACAGGATGAACAGGATGAGCAGGATTTGTATTCTTTTTCTATCCTGACTATCCTGTAAATCCTGTTAGATTTTTGTTCAATGAACGAGATCAACTCATTTAAAATTGGCAATGTTGCTTTTGGCGGCGGAAAACTTTCGTTTCTGCTCGGGCCGTGCGTCGTTGAGTCTTCGCAGCACGCGCTGTTTATGGCGCGGGAGATCAGCGATATTTGCAAACACGTCGGCGTCGATGTTGTTTACAAATCATCGTTCGATAAAGCGAATCGCAGCTCGATCGAGAGCTTTCGTGGCGACGGGATGGAGTTTGGACTCGGCATCTTAGCGCAGGTTAAAGACGAAGTCGGCGTCCCGGTCATAACCGACATTCACGAGCCGTGGCAAGCCGAGAAAGTCGCCGAGGTCGCGGATATCTTGCAAATACCGGCGTTTCTTTGTCGGCAGACGGATCTGTTAATTGCGGCGGCAAAAACCGGTAAGGCCGTCAATGTTAAAAAAGGACAATTCCTAAGCCCCTGGGACGCAAAGAACATCGTTGAGAAACTGCAGGCTGCCGGTTGCGAAAAGGTCTTGCTCACAGAGCGCGGCGCGAGTTTTGGTTACAACAACCTTGTCGTCGACTTTCGCTCGTTTCCGGTGATGCGCTCGTTCGGCGTGCCCGTGGTGTTTGACGTCACGCATAGCTTGCAACTGCCCGGCGGTCTCGGCAAGGCAACGGGCGGGCAATCGGAATACATCGAAAACTTCGCCCGTGCCGGCGTTGCATGCGGCGTCGATGCCGTGTTTATGGAAGTTCATGATAATCCGGCCAAGGCGCCGAGCGACGGGCCGAATCAGCTTCCGCTTGCACGGCTCGAAAAACTTTTGAAAAAGCTAAAGGCTATTCACGAGCTTGTAGCCGAGAATACAGGCGCCGAGTCACAGACTACACAATGAAGAATTTTCAGATCGGTTTACTTACGGTTCTAACCGCAATATTGTCCGTGTCCGCATTTGCACAGACACCGACCCGCACCGCATCGGCAACCTGGCAGGTGCAGAAATATGACTTGAACGTGACGCTGCCGCAGGACGAACGATCGCGTAGCATGACGGTCAAGGCTATCCTGAATTTAAAAAACGTATCGAGTTCGCCTGCCGGAACGTTGACGTTGAGGATCTCTCCGTTTGCAGAAGTTTCGGCGGTTAAGATAAACGACGCGTCGGTTGATTTTTCTAAGAACGAGGAAAAGTTAACTTCCGCGACATCGCTGCAGCGCATCGGCGTGCGGTTCGCGTCGATAGCTCCGAATGGCGTCGTGAGTGCGACCGTAGATTACAAACTTACGGTCAAAGACAACTCTTCGCTTAACACGCTCTCGCCGGTCGGCTCGCAATTTCTGCCGCTCTCATTTTGGTACCCGACGCCGAACAGTTGGTTTTTTACACGCGGTGGGGACGCTGCGCCGACGCGTATAAAGGTCGCGGCGACCGGTGGCCATTCAATAGTGTCGTCGGGAGCTGAAACCGCAGGTGCGTTCGAACAGAAATTGAATTCGCAACCATTTTTTGTGGCTGGAAACTGGGAAACATCTGAGCAAAACGGCATAGCCGTGTTTTTGCCAAAGGGCGTCAGCTCCGATGGACAAAAGCGCGCCGCGGAACTTGCGACGTTGATGTCCGAGGCTAGAACATTTGTAAGTGCGATTCTCGGGAATGCTCCTTCGACGCCGCTGCGAATTGTAGCGAGCCGACGCGGGGCCGGGTTTTCCGGCGGTGGAACCGTTCTTGTCGACGAGGCAGTTTTTCGCCGCTCGAAGGTAGATTCGTTGACAGCGATGAACATCGCTGAGGCCGTCGTAAAGATGTGGATCGGCGGATCGACGGCGGCTAACGGCGAGGGTTATGGCGTGATCACCGAGGGACTTGCACGATATATCGCGACGCAGTTCCTTGAGAGTAAATACGGCAAAGATATTGTTGAGATCGAGCGCCTTCGCCAGCGAAATTCGTACGCGGCAGTTTCGAAGCGCGACGCTCCGATGGCGATCGTTTCACCGCTTGACGATTTTTATTATCCCGAGGTCGCGAATAAGGGTGCGATGGCTTGGCGGATTTTGGCAAAACGAGTCGGTGCGGCAGAATTCGCGAACATTATCCGCACCAACGCCCAGGACGGCGAACTGAATCTTGCCGAATTGCGAGCTGCATTTTCTGCGCAAAAGGAGATCGTTGATTACTTCTTTGATCAGGTAACCGACATGAACCTATTGGCAGGCCTGCCTCAGGTGGTTGGAGCCGAGACGCGCGTAAGCCTGAGAAATACCGGTTCGATCGATGCGACAGTCGATGTTGTGGCGACTACGGCAAATGGCGAAAAAATGAACTCGCCGGTCACGCTCCGAGCGACGAACTATGGCGAAGTGGCGTTCCGAACGCCACAAAAGATCGTACGTGTCGAGATCGATCCAGAAAAGATGTATCCGCAGATCGATTACTCGGACGATGTTGCTCCGCGCGATTCAAGTGATAGCGACCCGCTGCTCGCGACCAAGCGGCTTTTTGACAAGCAGGATTTTGCCGGCGCTGAGACCCAGGCTCGGGCAACGCTTCGCGAGCGGCCCCGATTTGACGATGTGCGGATATTCTTGGCTCGAGCTCTGCTTGCTCAGAATAAGACTGTCGATGCGGAACGGGAATTCATCGCAGTTTTGGCAGAGCAGCTGCCGACCGCAAGAAGCATTGCGTGGGCGAACGTAGGGCTCGCCGAAATCGCGAGCCGTAACAATCAAGTAAGCGTTGCTTTGAGATTCGCCGAAGCTGCGATCGCAACTGACGCGGATTATGGAGCGAGTCTCGCCGCACGAAATGTGAGGAACAAACTTAGTGGAACAGCCGCCATCGATCCGAACATAAAGACATTCTTTGCTGATTTTGACCGAGCTGCGACAGCCAACCGCAAAGCCGATGTCGATGCTCTTGTTATGCCGGGCGAGGTCACTCGATTTGCCGGCGGGGTCGCAGGTTCGACCGAACAGTGGCAATCGCAGATACGAGCGGTTGACCGGCTGGACGCAAACACGGTTCTCGTCGAGACGGGCATGACGATCAAACTCCTTAACAAAGAAGCCGAGAGCGGTATGGCGGTGTACAGATTGATTAGATCTGGAAGCGGATGGAAACTCGCCGCCGTTGATATGTTTGAGGTGCGTTGATATGGTCGCAGATAACATTTCGGCGGATGTAATTGAGCGTGCGCGAAAAGTAAAGCTGCTGATCTTGGATTGCGACGGCGTCTTAACTGATGGTCGTCTTTATTTTGGTCCGTCGGGCGAGGAACTGAAAGTTTTTCACGTTCGCGACGGGCAGGGGCTGGTTAATTGGCACGCAGCGGGCTTTAGGTCAGGGATCATTTCAGGCCGCAATTCGCCGATTGTGGAAATGCGCGCTAAACAGCTCGGCGTTGAATTCATCTGGCAAGGTCGTAAAGAAAAGTCGTCTGCGTTTCACGAGATCGTCGAGGCGGCGGGCACTTCGCCCGACGAGATCGCATTCGCCGGCGATGATACACCTGACATCGACGCGATGCGGCTCGCAGGCTTTGCGATTGCTGTCGCGGATGCACTTGACGAGGTGAAGGCCGCGGCACATTTTGTGACATCCCGCGAGGGCGGACGCGGTGCCGTTAGGGAAGTTATCGAATTACTATTATCGTGTACGAGTCGTAGCTAAACAGGAGGAGGACAGTAAACATGAGAATTACAAATTTTAGGTATTTTATAAGGCAGCTATTCCTGATCGTTGCCGCGTTGATCGTTGCCTCTGCCGGCCATGCCCAGCCAAGTTTAACCACGGCTCTCGACCATGACGATGATAACAAAGTCGATTTCTTATTATACCGGCCGTCGAATGGGTACTGGTACGCGCAGAGGAGTGGCGGGACGTTTGCGTATACGCGTTTTGGATTCTCGACTGATTTCATTGCGCCGGGGGACTATGACGGCGATGGCAAAGGCGATGTCGCCCACTGGCGTGAGACAGACGGGAATTTTTACTATTTCGAAAGCTCCACAGGCACTTACAGAGTTTTTCATTTCGGCTTGATGGGTGATGAACCCGTCGCCCGAAATTGGGACTCCGATAACAAAACTGACTTTGCCGTCGTGCGTAGAGAGGGCGGGGCGATGTTTTGGTGGGTCTGGAGTAGTTTGACGAATTCTGCCACCATGACGCAATTTGGACTCTCGACTGATTTCATTGCGCCAGGCGACTATGATGGCGACGGCAAATTCGACATCGCTATCCAACGGCAAGGCGCTTCGGCCGGCTCACCGGCCATATTCTGGATACTGCAAAGCTCGAACAGCAATGTTCTCGTCGTTAGCTGGGGAACTACGAATGACTTCGTTGTCCCGGGCGACTATGACGGCGACACGATTACCGACATCGCTGTTGTACGTGATTTCGCGGGCAACTTTGACTGGTATATCCGGAAGAGCACGGATGGCCAATTGAGGCATTTTCGCTGGGGGTTGAGTGGGTCGGACTTCTTGACGCAGGGCGACTATGACGGTGACGGGAAGACGGATGTTGCTGTTTGGCGCGACACCAATGGCTTTTTCTACATACTTAGGAGTGTTGATGGCGTGACGCAATACGGTCGGTGGGGACTTCCCGGCGATTTTCCGGTGGCCGCTTATGACACGCACTAGGGCACGCCGCCGTTAAAGCCGCTGCCGATCCCGTGACTACACTCAACGGCGGTAGCGGAACAGTGAGAGAGATAATCGAACTCCTGCTTGAAGCTAAGGAATAGCGTTACACCGGTATTTATTTGGTATTCGATGTAGACGTGCTTGACAATCATTCAGTCCTGAAAGAGAATCAAAAGTTGCCGATTTGAGCGAAGCTTTTAGGGACTTCAAAAAAAGTTCTTAAATATTGCTTACTGCGGTTGACAGGCAGATTATCATCTGTATAATCAAGAGTTTCGCCTCTGGTGAAGTTTTAAGGAGAGCGACGTAAAAGAAGTTGATATTTGAAAACTGAATATGCGTGTCCATGTGTTAATTCGTATGAACAACAAAAAAGTCCAACAGATCTCCATCTGTTGGCGGGTCAAGCCTTAGGGCTTGATTGTCAAAATGATGAACTAGGAAACTAACGAGAGTTTGATCCTGGCTCAGAATCAACGCTGGCGGCGTGCCTCAGACATGCAAGTCGAACGATTAAAGCTC
>JBJXFZ010000111.1:0-7888 GCA_046154245.1 Pyrinomonadaceae bacterium | reverse complement strand
TTCGGCGCTGCAAACGCAAACAACGCGTCAGCGCCTAGCTCTAACAAACTTGCAACTTGGAACCCGGAACTTTGAACTAAGAAAGGCTCCGGCGGTGCAGAAACCGGCGCAGGCAACTGAGTAACATTTGCTTTCGCCCGAGGTATCGGACCGACGATCAAAGTCTGGCCAACCAAACCAACAATCAAAAAACACGCGCAGAGGCGCACCGACATACGCGAGCCAAAACGCCTGAGCGTTTGCGAGCAAGATGCTCGCACTCCAGTCAACAACCACGCACAGAGAAGCACGACGATCCGTCTAAGATCGCCGCCAGTTGAGGGATTCAGGAACATCGGAGTACTCCTTTTTCTGACTGATTTTGTGAAACTAAGTTTCGATAGTTTCTAAAATACGCCCATTTGCTCGGAAGTCAAGACAAACTTCATTGATGACTGACAACGCGTTTTTGCTCAACGTCGGCCATTGCAGTCGGGAACATCATTCGGAAGGTCGTGCCCTCGCCCTCGCGGCTTTGGACCTCGATGGTTCCTGCGTGTTCCTGAATGATGCCGTATGTCACGGCTAGGCCAAGGCCGGTGCCGTTGCCGACGCCTTTGGTTGTAAAGAACGGATCGAACACCTTACTCAGATTCTCAGCCGGAATGCCTTCGCCGGTGTCGGTTATCTCTACAACAACGGCCGCTTCCTCGTAATTCATCGTCGCTAGCGTTATCCAGCCGCCGCCACCCATTGCGTCGCGTGCGTTTAGTATCAAGTTTGTAAACACTTGCTGCAGTTTGCCGCTGCTCGCCGATATCGGCGGCAAATTGTCGGCGTAATCCTTTACGAGCTCGACATTGCTCTTTCGAATCTGCGGTTCGAGCAACTGGAGAGTGTCGTTGAGGAGTTTGTTAACGTCGGTGGGCACAAAATCTTCCGCGCTCCCCGTTCGCGAGAAATTCAGCAGGTTGCCGACTATGTTCGTCGCGCGATCGGTCTGCCGCTGCATCTTCTGCAGGAGTGCGTGTTTCGGATCGGTCTCGGGGATCATCCCCAACAGCATTTGCGTGTAAGACGAGACGCCGGTGAGCGGAGTGTTGACCTCGTGTGCAACGCCGGCCGCAAGCAGGCCGATACTCGACAACTTCTCGCTTTGCTGCAGTGATTGTTCGAGTTTTACCCGCGAGGACACATTTTCGATGACGATGATCGCTCCGGTTTGCTGATTTGAAACTGATCTGAGCGGGGCAACGGCGACGTTCAGTATCAACGAATTGCGGTGTTTGTCGTATGTGTGCAGCTTGTAGGCATTGCGAATTTCCGTCAGATGCCAGCGCGATTTGCCGAGAATGTTCTCGAGGTTTAGCGACATGCTCTCGTCGAAAATTTCGTCAACGAGCTGGCCGACCGCTTCGTCACGCGTGAAACCCATCATTTCCTCGAACGTCGAGTTGCAGCGAGTAACGCGCCCCGATTCGTCGACGGCTAGCAGCCCTACGTTGACCGACTCGACGATCGACTCGTTAAACTCCTTAAGCAGAGCAAGCTCCTCAGTGTGCTGCTTTTGCTGACCATAGAGGCGGCTGTTTTCGATAGCGACGGCGATATAGCCCGAAACGGTCTTGAGGATCTCGAGGTCCTCGCTTGATAGCAGCGAGCCGTCGCTCGCCCGGCCAAGGCCGATAACGGCGACCATTTTGCCGCCCGCCACGCACGGGACAAAATAGTGCAATTCTTGTCGGACAACGGCTCTGCCATTACCGTTGCTTTCGCCCGAGTCTGTTAGGTCGATGTCGTCCGAGGCGAGTTCGTCAGCTCGGACGATACCGCGGGCCGCAGATTTACGGCGGATCATCGTCCTGAAATCGGCCGGTATCTTATACTCCTGATCGAGACCGGCGGATTTTGCGAGACGGTAATGCGAGCTCTCGGTTTCGTCTTCGATAAAGACGGCGACTTTTTGCACATTGAGCACTTGCTGCAATCTGTCGCTCAGCCCTTCGAGCAGCGGATCGAGCGCCGTTGTCGCCGACAATGTGCGGCCAAAATCGAGCAAGCCCTGACGCAGGTCGTAGCGCTCACCGTAGAAATATCTGTCGGCGCGCTCCTGCAAAAATCTTTTCAGCGGCTCGCTCAGCAGGACGATAGCGCCCATCGCGACGATCGCAATGATCGTTCGCAACGTGATCTCGGTCGTTGAAAGATTATTGCCAACCGCGAGAAAGACGAGGCCGAGCGCCACCGCTCCGATCATCATCGCGATCATCAGCGTTGTGAGCGCGAAAACGAACGCGCGGCGAACGACGACATCGACGTCCATCAGTCGGTAACGCACGACAGAGTGGCCGAAACTTAGCGGGATCAGCGCCAGCGGAAGCGTCGTGACTCCCGTGGCAAAGTAATCATCCGGGATGGCGATCGCGAGCTTTTCGACGAGCTGCAGCAGTACGACCGGTGCTACAGCTGCAACCGTGCCGACCATCGTCCACTTGAGCCGCTGTCGGACGACCGGTTGACCACTCTTGAAGAAACGCCAAACGAGAATCGCGGCACCCGCGGAGATGCCGATTAGAAAATGATAGAAGTTCAACCGGTACAGAAGCCCGAAGAGATCGGTGCGATCGACCAGATTCGCGATCGCCGCCGTCAAACCCGATTCCGGAAAGAACTGCGGGATAAGCGAGACGAATAACAAGACGAGCGAGAACACACTCGCAGGTATGTAGAGCCCATATGTTTGCCACCGCTTTTTACCAAAGACCTCGCTCCGGACAGGATAGCGAACACAAAAATGCAAAAATAGCGGAACAAAGAGCCCGAGCGCAATGCTGTCGAGTAGGTCGACCGCGAGATCAAAATCTTTACCGATGCCGATCGCCCGATACGAGAGAAAAATGAATGCGGCAAGACTAACGATCGCGTAGTGCAGCACAAACGGCGAGCGGCTGCCCTGCTTGAACAAAACGAACGCGCCCACAACGAGCCAGATCAAACCGACAATTGGCAAAAAGATCGTCGATGGCGGCCATCGCGGTACCGAGTCGATATTCTTGAGGTCGGCGAAATAGAAATTGTCGGCAAACGAGTAGGACGGCCTCTGATAAAAGTAAGTGAGATCGCCACCAACGCTGGCGAGTTCGAGATAGATCTGCACGTCGGCCGGGCTGGTTATCTCATCAGTCTTTTTGTCATCGAGGCCGATGCCTATGAGCTTGTCGCCAGTCGCGATCCCGGCGCGCGATCCTGCAAAACCCGGAGTTACTTTCTCGGCATACACGCCGTCAGAGCGTTGAACCCACCGCACGCCGTCCGTAGCCGGCAAACCTTGAAATGCCCGTTGCGACAAATTCAGAGCCCCGGCCGCAACAAAAAGCACGGTTGCGATCAGCCATATCAGACTGCGGCTTGTCAGGGTCTTTTCCTTCATCCGTTCAAAAGGCACATTTTGCCATGCGCACGAAGACGCAAGGGGCGTTCCAGTAAGCGGCGAAACAAACGGTGTTCACAAGAGCGGTAATTCCTTGAAGAAATGGGCTCTCGCGGCATCGTCGTCCATTTTGCGAAACGATACAATCCAGCATTTTGCTGGAAATCCGAAATTTTGGACAAAACTAAAACCGCGTCGGACATGAGTTCTGTAAGAAATAACCGCTAAAATCTCTTACGAAATTCGTGCCGCGTCCGCGGTTGATCAAAATCTAACTTGAATGCCACCGCGAACCATTCGTCGCTGTGCGTTCAGTATAAGCGACCCTTCGTCGGTCGTAATTCCGTTCGCAAAATCGAACAAGTTCCGGGCATCGACGATCGCTTCGGCGCGGAACGGCAACCCAAAAGTTGGCACATGCTGCGTTACATAAACGCTCAAACCGGGATCATAGATCGCGAGACGTCCCTTGAACGGGTCTATGGCAAATACGGTCGCCTGCGGCGAGAGCCGGTAAATCGTTCGGATGCTCGTACCGGTTTTTAGGTCGGCGGCCACCTGGCCAAAAAACGACTGGAAAAAGCTGCTTTCAAAAATCCTTGACGGATCGGAGATCGCGCTCGCCGAGAGCTGTTGACCGTTCCCGATCGCATAACCACCCGACGCAGACAAAATGCTGCCGATCCGTCGCGTGTAAACTATTCGCGCGCCGCGTGCCGAACCTTGCTGATTCGCAACCACGTCGCTAAAGCCCGCGCCGAGTTCGTCGAACGAAATGCTGGTGAGATTAACGCCGCGTCCAAACGTGGTGTCAAAAAAGGCGCTTGCGTCAATGCTCGATCTCTCGCTTAAGATCCGCTCAATGCCAAACTCAAGTCGACGGCTCTTATTCATCTGCGGCTTTTCACCGACGATGACGAGGTCCTCGATAGCGACCGGCTCGGTAAATGCAATTCGCTCGCCTTCGAGATCGATCGCATTGGCCCAGGATTTTTCTTCCGTCTGGCTTGTAAACGCGGCGCGTCCGCGTGTTTTTGAGTCGAGATCGAACTGCAGTCCCAGCCGCGGCGAAAGGCTTACGTCGTCACCCGCACCGACAAAACGCGAATAGTCGA
This sequence comes from Pyrinomonadaceae bacterium, assembly GCA_046154245.1. GTDB lineage: Bacteria > Acidobacteriota > Blastocatellia > Pyrinomonadales > Pyrinomonadaceae > OLB17. The sequence goes on along the minus strand of JBJXFZ010000111.1, from coordinate 3,364 downwards.
AACCAAACACAAGTATCACACCGTCGCGAAACTGCCATTCGTCGGTCGCAGCAAGCGAAAACTGGCCGAGCGTTCTCTCCGCGCCGTTATTCGTGATACTGCCGAGCTTTCCTGCGGATGCCGTTATTCGAACCTGATGCTTTGACGACGGGCTATATTTTACGGCTGTCTCAAATCTGAGCGGAGCGTCGCGGCCCTTTGCAGTTTGAGCTGCAAAAATGACGGCCGAATCGCTGTTGATCGGCAGGAGCGTTGCAAGGTTAACCCCGGCGTAATTACCACGCGATGTTCCGGCAAAGTATGTATCAACGACCGTCTGTGCTTTACGCCCGGTCGACGGCTCGGTTGTGTCCTCTGTTTTATCGGCGTCCTGTGGATTTTCTGCGACCGCCGATGTTTCACCTTCTTGATTCTGATAAATGGAACGCTGAGATTGAGCCGCGCGAATTCGCCATTTCGAGCTGTTGCGATCAACTCGCTTTTCAGGCAGGGTGTTACCGCTGCCTGCTCGCTCAAGCTTAAAGCCATAAACCAACTCAGTGGACCTTGCTACCTCGACGCCGAAAAGCGTGACCGGATTGAAGCCCTGGGCGACCGCAAGAACCGTGTATTTGCCTGGGATTATCTTTGCAATGAAACTCCCGTCTCGAGCCGACGAAACTTGTTTCAACAACTTGGAGGTGCTACCACGAAAGATGGCGACCGTCGCGTCAGCGATGGCGTTCCCGGCTTCGTCTCGGACCACGCCTTTGATGATACCGAGGTTGCCTTTTTCAATTACGATATTTTTACCGGAGACGGGCGCGGCAAACGCCGCCGCTGAAAAACTGCAGAGCAGAAACGACGAGATCGTGAGGACACGTTTTACTTGGCTCGAAAACCCCATTAAAACCCTGAGCGCGAGTTACCCTCGTATTTTGTTCGCTAAAATCACGCCTGTCAAGGCGTGTAGGACAACTGTCAATGCCCCTTGAGATGCCCTAAAACTTGACAAAGTTTGCCCGTCGGCTAGAATTGAAACCTGTCTTTACAGCACTCGCGGAGACGTGGCTGAGCGGCTGAAAGCGGCGGTTTGCTAAATCGTTAAGGGTCAAAAGCCCTTCACAGGTTCGAATCCTGTCGTCTCCGCCATTAGATAACGGATCTCAGGTTTTGGATTGGCCGCCGAAAAGTGCGGCCTTTCGTCGTTTTTGGGCTCTATGCGGAGGACGATCATAATCTACGGCATCGCGATGGCGGCAATGATCGGGCTGCTCAAGTTCATCGAATACAAGTACTTTGTTCGCGATATTCCACTGGAGGGTTACATCGGCGTAGTTGCGTTAATGTTTACGGCCCTCGGCATTTGGGCGGGCTTGCGGCTTACGCGGCCCAAGGTGATCGAAGTTTCAGGCCCATTCGACCGGGACGAGGCAAACCTCAGACGGACAGGAATAAGCAAACGCGAGTACGAGGTTTTGGAACTCATCGCCGCCGGCCTCTCAAATCAGCAGATCGCAGGTCGCCTTTTTGTTTCGAATTCGACCGTTAAGACCCACGTTTCAAACGTTCTCGCCAAGCTCGATGCGAGCCGCCGCACCGAGGCGATTGCAAAAGCAAAGGAATTGCGGATAATTCCCTAGCACTTTTGGCTGAAATGCACTCGAAAACTGAAATTCATACTTTTGGGCGATGCGCGCGTCGCCGAAATCGCCTAGATTTGTCGCATTAGGAGTGAACTATGACAAAAATTGTTTTGGTGTTTGGTCTCATTTCCGGTGTCATCGCCGGTCTTTTGATGTGGCTGTTGATGGGTTTTGTGAATTCGGGCGCGATCAACTTCGACAACGGGATGATCTGGGGTTACGCGACGATGATCATCGCTTTTTCGCTCGTGTTTTTTGGCATAAAGGCATATCGGGATAACAACGGTGGCCGAATCACGTTCTTAAAAGGGCTTCAGGCGGGTCTTCTGATAACCGTCATCTCCGCGGTTTGCTACGCGGTCAGCTGGGAGCTGTACTACCCCAAGGTTGGAGACGAGTTTATGCAAAAGTACACGACCTTTTACCTGGACAAGATGAAAAAGGAAGGCGCCTCGGACGCGGAGATCGAAACCGCGCGCGTCGAGGGTGAGCGGTTTATGGAGATGTACAAGAATTTCTTTGTGCGGTTCGGATTCTCGTTGATAGAGATACTGCCTGTCGGCGTCATTGTCACGCTGGTCAGCGCCGGTTTACTGCGTCGTCGCGAATTGCTGTCGGCGGCTGACAAGAATTTATGAAGCAAGACAACAAACAAAGCTCCAAACTGTGGGTGGCGTTGCCGACGGCGATCATTGCGGGTGTCGCTAACGTGATGCTGTTCTTTCTGTTCATGGTGCTTTATGGCCACGTTATAAACCCGGGCCACGAAGAGAGCTTTTATCAGCAGGCCGCCAACAGACTCGGCCCGGTGGCAAGCATTATCGGCGGCATTCCGCTGATGTACATGGCCGGTTGCTGGATCGGAAAGCGGGTCGGTGCGGAGCTTGCCGTCACCGCGGGCATACTGGTTTGGCTGATCTACCTAACCATCGATTTGGCGATTGTTGCGGCGAGTGGCATTGAGATGACTGATCTCCCAATGGTTGTTATCTCGTTTGTTACCAAGTTAGGCGGAGTTTATCTCGGTGCGCGGCACAGCGTTAAGGCAAACTCCGACGGACCGTGATTTTGCGTTCCGAGCCCGGTTAAGTGAAAATCTTGCTTTATGTCTGTACGAGTACGATTTGCACCTTCGCCGACTGGTTACCTGCACGTCGGTGCAACGCGCGCCGCACTTTTCAATTATTTGTTCGCACGGCAAAAAGGCGGGAAGTTTCTTTTGCGCATCGAGGACACGGACCTCGCGCGATCTACCGAGGAATCGACCCGCTCGATTCTCGAGGGCCTGGCGTGGATCGGCCTGACGCCGGATGAGGAGATCGTCTTCCAATCAAACAACGCTGACAAGCATCGCGAGACGGCAAAGAAGCTGCTCGCTGAGGGAAAAGCGTACCGCGACTTTACGCCAAAAGCCGAGCCATCGGACGCTAACGTAAAGGACACGATTAAGGATCGTGCCCGCGCGCAGGGCGGCGACAAAAACATGCGGGACAACCCGTATCGCGATCTGCCAAAAGACGAGTCGGACGCCCGAGCGGCTTCCGGCGAACCGTTTGCGATCCGTTTAAAGGTGCCCCAGTCGGGAAAGACGTCATTCGAGGACGGCGTGTTCGGCGTGCAGGAGCGCGATTATGCAGAAACCGAGGACCTCGTGCTTCTCCGCTCCGACGGACATCCGCTCTACAACCTTGCCGTTGTGTGTGACGACATCGAGATGGACATAACGGACGTGATTCGCG
>JBJXFZ010000097.1:0-14655 GCA_046154245.1 Pyrinomonadaceae bacterium | reverse complement strand
CGTCTGTTAACAACGGTATGTTTACTGCGAATGGTATTGTGTTAATTGAAGGCGATAATCAAATCACAATCACTGCTACTGACGCTGCAACTAATGAAAGTATTGAAACATTCTTCGTAAAAGGTAGAGATCGCACGCCACCAAATCCTCCATCGGTATTCGAAGTTATCTCTCCGACCAAGCTAAGGTTTCAAACTATTGAGGGAACAGCGGAGCCCGGATCTACCGTAACCATCGCCGGCGGAATGGAGCCTGTCACAGCGCAAGCTGCGTCCGGAAATGGACTTTTTGTTGCCAATGTCAACCTTAATTCTGGAATAAACAATCTGACAGTAGCTGCTAGAGATTCAGAAAATAATGAATCGTCAGCTCTTCCGGTTTCGATAACGAGCAATCCGGGTCTGAATCTGCCGCCCATCGGCACTCCCGCTCAAATTAATGTTTCCACAGGAAATACTCAAAAAGGTGCCGCCGGAGCTGAACTTCCAAGACCCTTGGTTGCAATTGTCACAGATAGGGACGGCGATCCAGTGCAAAATGCAACAGTCAGATTTACAGTTCAGGCGGGGGGCGGGCAATTTGTTTCCGGTGGTAGTACTGTTGAAATTCAAACCGACTCGCTCGGGCACGCCTCGACCCGTTATGTTTCCGGTGCAAGTCCTGGTTTACAACAAATTCGAGCCGACTTTGGCGGTAACGTGTTAACCCCAGCCGTGTTTCTCGCCGAGGCCCTACCCTCACCAGTGGGGAACGTAACATCTGTCTCAGGAGTTGTAGTTGATCAAAACTTGAGAGCGTTGCCGAATGTCATTGTCCGCATGAGTGGGCAACAAACCCGGACTGCCAGCAACGGGCGCTTTATTGTCAGCAATATACCGGCGGGTCCACACCAGTTGCTGGAATTGATCGGCCGAGACCAGGTCACTTTGCCGGGGAGATGGCCGAACATCACTTATGACTTCGACGTTCTGCCCGGAGTTGAAAATCAACTAGGCCGTCCCTTATTTCTCCCAAGGGTCAACGAGGGCATCAATTTACCACTTGATCAAAACAACGTCGTCCTGCAGGACACGACATACGAGTTACCGGTAGTTGGAGGAGAACGTCCGATCAAGGTAACTGCAAAAGCAGGCACACGAGTTATCTTCCCGCCAGATGTAACGGATAGGCGATTATCTGTCACACGAATTGCGACCAATCGCGTTCCGATGACACTAGAAGACGGCCGCGCTACAAATCTCTATATCTCCGTGCAACCTTCCGGGGCTGTATTCGAGACACCGCTCGAAATCAGCTTTCCGAATCTTGATCGGTTGGCGACAAATAGCGAAGTGCTATTGATGAGTTTCGACCATGATGCAGGTCGTTATGTTCGAGTTGGAACAGGGCGGGTTAGCTCGGATGGACGGGAAGTGAAAAGTGACGCAGGAACGGGCATCAGGGTTGGAGCTTGGCATGCACTACCACCACCCGAACCCGATCCAGAGGTCACAGTTCTAGGGCATGTTCAGATTAAAGACAATCCCACCTTCGAAGGCAGAGATTTAATCAATAACGAGGCTTGGGTCGAAGGTACCCGCGCCATCTTAATTTCGGGTTCGCCGATCTCAAGCGATCTAATAAGACTAAATTACCGCGCCTCCTTCAGCTTACCGCGAAACTCAGCACCTCGTTCTGTTAAGATGGAGGCCCTTACTCAAACGCAGGCCCCGACCATATCCGTTTCTCCACAGACGGTGTTTGTCGGGGTTGATAAAACTGTGGAGGTAACCGCAACACTCACATCTGCGGCTAGTGGAATCCCTTCTTTTAAATGGAAGAGCGATAGTGATAGTACTGCAACAGTTCAATTTGCATCGGGCCATACCGAACAAAGCTCGCCTAATAGAGTTGTCATAACTGGCAAAAAAGCTGGAGTTACAAAAATTAAGGTTGAGTATAAAAGTTCTAGCGGCGGTAAAGTGAGTGCCGAAGTTCAAGTAAATGTCGTTAAAGTTGAATTTACCGGCGTGCCAACAGGAGGTGTATGTTACGGCTTTGACAATACGAAAGTTCCTCAGAATCCGCCTCACGAACCGTTATGGCTAACAGTGGTTATGAATGGGACTTTCGAGCAACCAATAGCAGGTACGACGAATCAAGTGAATGCGGTCGTAACGCCGGCTGCGGCTGCAAATAGAATCCAATTTAATGTAACGGATCAGAACATTGCAACGATTAATCCCCAAAACGCGACCAACTCGCCTCAGACGGTAACGGTTACTAGTGTTGCCCGCGGCGAAGCATTTGTAATTGTAACTATGGATGGGGTTGAATTAGCTAGGCTTGGCGTGGTTGTAAGAAGAAAATATCAAATACCTGTGACCTTTCATTTTGTATCTGATAGTAATAGCAGGGGACAACGAAATCATAGTACCAATAGAGCTACAACTCAGGCACAAGCTGATACTGTTGCGGCAAATTTCGTTCGCGAGATGAATGCAATTTTAACGCCTCAGACAGGAATTGAATATGTGCTTCGGAATCCCGGAGGAGCAGTTCTTGACCAGCACCCCGATGACCTGGGGAGGATCGTATCTTATGCTGACTTCCCCGCGATACGAACCCTTACTAACCCACAACGTGAAGGGCAAGAATATTATTTTGTCTGGGAAATTGAACGTGATGAACAAATTCCTACAGCGGATCAAAATGGAGTTGTCACGAGAATTAATGCGACCAATCAAGGCGCCGATACATTTGTGGATGATTCGGCAAACTTCAATGATATAGCGCACGAAGCTGCTCATTCTATTTTCATTAGCCCTACGAATCCATATCCTGGTGAACCGGCACATTCAAATGTTTTAAGAGAGCTTTTGTTTCCGACCGGCAATGGTCGAGGATGTTTAATTCCGAAGCGGGATGCTGATACATCAGCACTTGTAACAGCAAATTGAGGTGAAATTATGGACAAACTTACTAAAATATTCGTACTTTGGTGCTTTGCACTTATATGCATGTCAGGGATGTCGCTTGCCCAGAAGATTGAAGGGAAACAAGTGGAAACGCTTTCTGTAGTAAGAGCTGTTGCCCCGCAGTACCCGGCAATTGCTGCGGCCACCCGAATTGAAGGTGAGGTAGTTGTGGAAATTAAGATTTCTTCTGACGGCTCGGTCTTCTCTACCAAGGTTATTTCAGGCCATAAAAGATTGATTGACGCAAGTGAGAAAGCTGCAAAACAGTGGAAATTCTCTGCTCTCACTCAAGGACAAAAAGAAAAAGTCCTCGAACTTCGTTTTTCTTATTCTAGTGATTATAACAAAAATCAAAGGAGTTCAGAGTTTAGTGTAATTTTCACTCCGCCCTTTAAAGTTGAAATCATCTTTATACCGGGGACCACTCACTCATCTCAAAAGAACAGGTGAAGGGTCCCGGAAGGTAGGGTTATTATGAACGTCCTTTTTTGTTTCAACAAAAAAGTTTTGGTTTTAGCGATTCTTCTTGTTTCTTGCTTCATTAAAGATAGTAGGGCCGCTTTTGAGTCTGCTCAGCTTGAAAGACCAAGGGTTGTTTTGACAATCTCAGAAACACGAATTCTTCCGTTTGAAGCGGTTTCATTCTTATTGGAATTGCGAAATGAAAGTTCAGAAATTCATAAGATAACTGGCATTCCGCTTACTTTGATTGAGTATCGAAAAGTTGGGGCAGGCAAAATAAATTGGATAATTTATGAAAAATATAGTTATGGAATTAGCACGATCAGCGATCCTCCGTTACAGCCTACTACTATGTTTTTTGCTCCTAATTCAGTATACGAACGAGGTATTCACACGATCGATATTGATGAAACAGGGCGACAAGTTTTTTCATCTCCCGGAAAGTATGCAATTAGAGCAACGGACGGTATTGTGAGTAAGCCGATTAGTATCACGGTTAATAAGCCAATCGGCGCGGACGCAGCGGCTTATAAATTTATCCGGCGACATGGTTTATACAGATTTCTCAATGAAGACGGCCTTACTGTTTTCTCTTTTAACCGTAATGCCAAAAGACAGTTTAATCGGCTAATCGCTAGCTATCCTCATTCAAGGTATGCTCAATTGTCCCGCATTGCTGTCTCATTGATGTTGATTAAGGGGTTTGTAGGAAAACCTGATGCAGCGGAAGCTAAAAGGATTTTAAGAAAGGTTGAGATGTCGGGGGATGGGGGTCTATCAGCTCGTGCTAAATATTACAAAGGCGTGGCGTGTTATAGACTCGGTGAGTTGGAAGCCGCAAAAAAACTCTTTCAGGAAGTTGGAGAGCAAAATGCCAACCCATATTTGAAATATTTGAGTAAGAGGATTGTTGCGAGCAAAAATTTAGCTGAGGTAGAGCAGATTCACAGGCAGTTACTGAATTAACAACCGTCGGGATCAGGTAATGAAGAACACGTTAAAAAGTTCAAGTGGAACAAAAAACTCGGGATGAAAATCTTACTCGGTTGAACAATGCTTTCAATATTAATTATCGTGGTTGGTTTGAGCGCGATGCTGATTGCTATCGGCTTGATAAAACCGAAATATAGATTTTGGACAACGGTTTTTGCGCTCTTGCCATTGATATGGTGGGGGGCACTTAATGTTTGGATAGTGGTATTGTACTTTCAAGTAATAAGCCCAAATACACTGACTGATTTTTGGGGAACCGGCAACGGACATTTTTTTGTGCTGCCAACCATTCCTGTGCTTTTTTTTCTTATTGTCGCAATTGGTTATCGTTTATCACGGTAGATTAAAACATTAATAGAGTGTGGAAAACGGAGATCAAAAACTTACTCGGTTGAACAATGCTTTCAATATTAATTATCGTGATTGCTTTGAGCGCGATGCTCATTATTATCGGCTTGATAAAACCGAAATATAGATTTTGGACAACGGTTATTGCATACTCACCTCTAATTTATATTTTTTTCTTTCTTTTATGGTGGTTCGTATTGTACTTTCACATAATAAGCGTAGATCTGGATTTACCTACTGGTATTTGGCGCGGGGGCTTTTTCTTGTTACCCCCGTTTGTGCCCGTGTTAATTTTTATAGTTGTAGCAATTTGGCGTCACTACCGTGATCGGTTTTGATAGAAAAACTAATGTCTAAACTTATGAGGAAAACTTAGTTAAATGGTATCTGAAGGGAGTTTTTTTGACCGACTGCGATCACAGTAAAACACTCTTTGTCGATGCGAGTTCATCTGTACATGAAAGCGTTGGGTCGTTCCTAATTCCGATGTATGCAAGAGTTGTTAACAATTATATTCATCATCATCTTGGTATCTATTTTGGTCGGGGCAGTTTTTTGGAATCATGGAAAATATTTGGCGCTTATCGGAGGTGGGGCGTTGGTTTATTTAATAGGACTCCTTTTGTGGATCCTTGCACTTTCCTTTCGGTACATATCAATAGAGCGGCTGGCAGGTTGGTTTCATATGGAAAATACTGAAGGGATATGGTGGACTATATTTTTTTTCTCGCCCCCGCTAGTTCCCGTCCTTCTTTTATTTTTAGTACGGAGGCTTAGCCCAAAATCTACTAAACCTAGATCGAAACACTAAATCGTTATTTTATTTGCTAGTCTCTACAAGCAGAAAGCAGGGGAACTTAAAAATGCTGTCTCTTAAGTCACTAAAAAGTTATTTTGTAGCACTTTCGTTTTTTTGTAGCCCATTTTCTGGAACTTTTCTGAAAATAAGTGCGCAAAGTGCGATTCTAGGAAGTACGTCGACGGCTGTGCAAGCTCAGAAAAAGGAACAAAAAGAGATCCAACGTCGCATTACCATTAACGCTAACAAAAATTCATGTTCGAACGCTAAAGTGACAAGGGTTAGTGTTAAGTGCAACGATCGTTACTTTTTCGGCGAAACTCCGACTATTAAAATTTCAATAACTAACACCAGCAGCTCTATAAAAATCGTGAAAGAGGCGGAACACCAAAAGTTCAACATTGAATTGACTGGTTTGTTTGACGAAGATGATATTGAGCAACAAAACAAAAAAAGTTTTTATGACGGCAGTTGGGACATACCGAAAGAAACAAAGCCCCCTTTATCGGGGGAATGGCGTATATTTCAAGAGCCTAGGAAGCGCGAACCTAGATTCGTGAAACTCGCACCAGGCGAATCGACAAATTTGGAACTGAATTTAGCTAAAATCTTTAGTTCGGAGTTATTAAATGTAAGCAAGTACAAACTGACCATTAAATCCGAAGCTGGGGACAAGGTCGTTAGAGAATTTGAGGTGTACTTCGACGAACAGAAAAGCGCTGCATTTCTATCCGCATTCATAAGATCGGGTGAAGCATTGGACCAGATGTTAGCTGATGAAAAACACTCGTATTTGCGCCGCACCTTTTCGACCGGGGAATCTTCTCGCATTTGGGCGCTTTACCGTTTTGCCAAGTTCGACAAGAAGGGCCTCGTCGTTTTACTTGAGGAGCTTGCTAAATCCGGGAACGAAGATCAATGCAGCTTTGCCAGCAACGTACTAAATAGGATAAAAGCCGGTAAACCTTTAACTTAACACAATCATTCAGGAGAACTTTAATGTCACTTCTAAAAGTCAAAAACTCTTTTGCAGCATTTGGAGCGCTTTGTACACTGCTGATGGCGCCCTTTATCGTAAAGTCGCAGGGCCCTGTTCCGCCGCCAACATTGCAGGGTAAGAGTTTTGATGTTCTCCTTATTCCTAACAATACTGTGAATGCCGGGGAAATATTCTTTCGACGGGACAGCGACAACGACGGGATGACCGACGAGGATGAAGCCCAAAACGGCACCAATCCTAACGACCCGTCAGACGCGGATGGTGATCTTGATGGCGACGGCGTGACAAATGGCGACGAGGTCGAAAAGGGAACCAATCCGAACTCGGTAGATTCAGATGGCGACGGTGTTTCGGATGGCGAGGAGATACGTTTAGGTTACAACCCGCTCGATCCGAATGATACACCACCACCAAATACGACCATCGTCAGTTTGGAAGTTACACCTAGCCCATTCGTTTTAATCGTCAATACGATATTTGGCACGGCGCCCGTGCAATTGACTGTGACAGGAATCACGAATACCGGAACAACTGTCGATCTGACGAATAATCCGAACACCGTTTATCAATCTCTTAATCAGGCTGTCGCCGCCGTCGGTGCTACCGGCTCGGTCTTTGGCGTTTCAGCCGGTTCAACGACGATTCGCGTGCAAAACGGTACGTTGACGGCTGACGCATCGGCAAATGTCATTGCTTTCGCCCCGGCCGCTTTATCGGCGCTGCAGATTCCCGGCTACGCAAATAATGTGGACGTTGCCGGAAATTACGCTTATGTTGCCGCCGGTGCTGCGGGCCTACAGGTCGTAAATATTAGCGACCGCGCATCGCCGCAGATCGTTGCGTCGCTTGATACGCCTGGCAATGCTAATGATATTCGTGTTGTTAATGGTTTTGCGTATGTAGCCGATGGTATTTCGGGTCTGCAAGTTATCAACGTTGCTAATCCGTTAAATCCGGTTTCAGCCGGCAGTTTCGACACTCCGGGCGAGGCAAATGATGTTGTAGTCGTGGGAACCACGGCATACATAGCCGACGGATTATCGGGTTTACAAATCATAGACGTCACCAGCCCGGCGACTCCTCAATTGATTGGTTCGATAGATACGGCGGGCAAGACCAGAGGCGTCGATGTTTCCGGCAATTACGCTGTTCTGGCTGAAGGAACTCCGTCGAGCGCCGTTCGCGTCGTGAATATCACCAATCCGGCTGCTCCTCAAATTGTTGGAACCCTGTTTCAAGCGCAGGAAGTGATAGATTTAACAGTTCGCGATAATTTCGCGTACGTGGCCGGATGGATGAATGGGTTACGCATCGTGGACTTCACTAATCCGGCGGTGCCAGCGGTAACTTCAAGCTTCGACGTCAATGTGTTCCAACCTCGTGATGTCGCTCTGACGGGCAACACGTTATTCGCGGCGGAAACAGTGCAAGCCAATCCTTTTGTTCCATTTTTTAACGTCGGGCTTCCTTCGGTTTTGAATTACCGTGGTGGAATTGATTTAGGCAATATTGGTTTTGAAGATGGAACCGGTATCGCAGTGGACGACCAATTCGTTTACCTGACCGGAGGATTTGCTCAGTCTGCTGAGAAAGGAGTCGACAACGGACTGTCGTATCTCGTTGTCTCAAGATACCAGACGCCTAATTACAACGGTGCTGTGCCTCCACAGCCCGTTGTCAACATAACAAGCCCTGCCGAAGGCACGCAGTTGATTCAGGGGCAAACTGTCCGGCTCGCTGCGTCAGTAGCGGATGAGTGGTTGATTTCTCAATTGACTTTCAGCGTTAATGGTGTGGAGACAGCAATCTTCCAATCGGTGCCGTTTGAGCAGTCGTTCACTGTCCCAACGGGAATCGACTCTCTGAACCTTGAGGTTATAGCGGTGGATCGTCTAGGACGGACTACGACCGCGACACGAACCGTTGCTGTCGTTCCCGACCCATTGACAACTGTAACAGGCCGTGTGCTTGACGGGCCGGATGTGCCGGCATCGGGGCTTGATGTGACAGTGTTTGGTGAATTTACGGCGCAAACCGGCGCTGACGGGACATTTGCGCTTACCGGTATTCCGACGGTCAGGGGCAATATCAATCTAAGCGTTACAGGAACATTAAACGGCAGAGAGATCAATTTCTCTCCCGCTCCATTGCCGCCGGTGGTGGGCGCCGTTACAGATTTTGGCGACGTGCATCTTACTACGATTTACTCGCTGACATTGCCTGATATTCCGGTCGCTCTAGGTCAGGCCGATTTCAACCGCGACCAGAGAGCGGACGTGTTCTTTGGCTTTAATACGGGAACGCCAAGTGCAATCTATGCCGCAAATCAAAATGGCCAGCTTGGACATGATGCGAATATTTCACTGCCGTTTAACCTGGTCAATGCGGGGACGGTTTTACGACGCTCAGATTTTAATGATTCTGGGGATCCGCATGTAATCGCACAGTTGCCGGGTCAGCCAGGGACACTGACAAGCGTGCACTTCTCTTTCACCGGAATGGAGCCCGCCGTGCAACTCGCGAGCGGTCTTACAGGAGAAAGCGAATTTGTCGCAGCCGGAAGAGACAAATATTATCCTCCTCAGGCATTTTTGGCCTTTTTGAAAGTCACCGGCGGAACTGAGCTAACGGTTCGGTTCAGCGATGGGTTTGGAAATGATGTGTTCGGCCCTCCTGTGAATCTGCCCGTTGATCCGACCGCAAACCTACGCTCGCCTCAAATGGCAGATGTGAATGGTGACGGCTTAGTAGATCTTGTTCTGATAAAACAGCTATCTGGGAACGGCGGTCGTTTGGTGGTTTATAATCGAACGTCCGCAACAACATTTGGACCGCCAATCGAATTGCCAATAATCTTGCGAAACAGGACGCCCGTCAAGCAGACGATGGATTACGCTGTGGGTAATTTCGTTGGCGATTACACTACTGGAGAGATTGCGGTTTTAGGCGATTCCAGCGTAAGGGTGTACCAGCAGGATTCAAACGGCATATTCGCGGTTATACGGGAATATCAACTACCCATGGGCAATATTCCGTTAGGTATAGCATCAAGAGAAATGCCCAGTGGTGACAGTCTGGCGGTGAGCGTCGCGTCTTCAACTTCTCCACAATCCAGATCCATGCTGTTGTATTTGCAAGGTAGCACCGGCGAACTGCAGGCGCCGCAGATCTATCGTTACACCGGTCCAACCGAGCTAAGGGATGCTCGAATTATATTAACGTACCTCAACGATCCAAACTGTTTTCTTAAGGCGGATGTGGTAGTAGTCGACGGAAGCAATGTGACATCCTTTATGGATGTCGGTCCGGAATGGACGAATTGCTCCCTGGCAGAGGTCCACAAATTGTCATATTAACCGGGATTGCGAAAATTGGTGCATAACTAAGGTATGTATTAAACAGTAGCCGAGAAGTTCCGGCTAGGGGTCAGTTGAGATACCATCATCAGGCGATTGATGCTTTTGATTTTATCGAGTACGGCACTTACGGTTCGGTCATCGATGAACTCGCCAACAGGTAGTGCGGTCAAGATAGAATTACTCTGAGATAGTCTTGTACATCCTCCGCTTAATACCCGCCCCCTTCCGGCTTCGCGTCTCCTGCCGCTGTTATCAAACTGGCATTTTTCGTTTCTGAATGAACTGTGAGGTCGCCAGAGTAGTTATTTTTGCAGAAGATATCATCGAAAATATTGAAAAAGCGGCGGGAAAGGATCAGGAAAAGAAAATATGATGATCGGATACCGTCGAGTATCAAGAAAGAGTCCATGCCGAATTTGCGGCAAACCGGATTGGTGCAGTACTACGAGAGATCAGAATATTTCTTTTTGCGCTCGTTCTACGACAAATGCCGACAGGCTTGGTCGCGATGGCTGGGGAATCTACTACAGCAATATCAAAAGACTAATCGGTCAGTACAGAACCTTCTCCGCAAAACCTCAATCGTACTCAAAACAAAAGCCGATTGCCCCGATCGACATCAGAAATAAGGTCTATCAAAAACTAATTCAACTTTCACCTTTAACTAATTACAACGAGTTAAGATTATGCGACGAATGGCCACTGGCCACCCAAGTTCGGACGTTGGGCAACTACGGCCGATATCCTAAAACAACGATCGAACGAAATCGACTTGTGCGGAGACTCATTGAATCATTTGTACAGGAGGACGGAATCACCCCGACTTTCAATGGCGTTCCCGGATTCTGGCGCGGATCGAACGGCGGCCTGCGATTAGGTGGCGACTTTGACTCTGTTGGCGATCTGCTAGTGATTCCCTTTTATGATCCGAAGGGTTTGATTCAGGCTTGCCAGATCCGGATTATGCGGCAATCTACGAACACATCAGGAAAGTATCTCTGGCTTTCGTCCGTCCGGAAGCGCGACGGTTGCGGTCCCGGCACTCCACTTCACTATGAAGGTGCCGCTGGTTTCAAAGGCAAGACGATCGAGACGGTGCTGGTTACCGAAGGGGCGCTGAAAGCCGTCACCGCACAGAGCTTTCTGCCGGATCGTTACGTTGTCGCCAACAGCGGCGTCGCGACTTCTCATCAAGAGATAGTTAAGACAGCGCGGAAAAAGGTTTTGGAGATCGCGTTCGATGCGGACTGTTTTACTAACCCGCACGTGGCACGAGCAATGGCCTCACTGGTCGCATTACGCAAGCGGGAGCAGCGATTCTTGTCTTGCGACAAACCCACAAGAATTCTCGCGTGGGACAACCGTTTCAAAGGAATCGACGATGCGCTGATCGCGGGTGCGCCTCTCAAGTATCTCGACGTTTCAGAGTGGATAAGAGCGCTGACGCCGGAATGTTTCGACGCGGCAAGCCATCAACTCGCTGGAATCTCTCTATCAAAATAAGCGGCTGGCAGTTCGCGTCATGTGCGAGCCAACTGTTTCTCCAGACTCACTTACAGGCCTCATCGGACGAGTCGCCAAAATTATAGACGGCGAACAGTCGATCTCTAATAAGGAACTCATTGAACTGTGTAAGGAGTGTGGAGGCTTTGACGCTACCTTTGATTCACATATCTTCCACGAGATAGCTGAGACTGCGCTGAACTCACTCATTCAGAAGAAATACGGAAGTGAGTTGCTTGCAGTAGGCGATCCAGTCGACGCACTTTCATCGATCCTAAGACTCCTCCAGAAACGAGTTCCGACGCAGACATGGCGAAGCGAAACGCAGATCACTTTTCAGCAGTTTTCGACGCCCGCCGCGATCGCATACCTAGCAGTATATCTTCTCAATATTCGGCCCGGTGAGACTGTCCTTGAGCCGTCTTGCGGAACGGGCGGTCTCGCAGTATGGGCTGGGGCGGCCGGAGCAAGTGCAATAGCCAACGAGATTGACCCGAGACGTAGGGAATTGGCTCAAACTTTGGGATTTCAGCCGTATGGTTTTGATGGAGAGTTCATTGACGATCTGTTGCCGGAGCATCTAGTTCCGGATGTAGTTCTCGCCAATCCGCCATTCTCGTCGACCGGCGGCCGTGTGAAACATAACAGCCTTGATTTCGGTTTTCGTCATGTTGAGTCGGCTTTGCGAAGGCTAAAGAAGGGCGGACGGTTCGCGGTTATTCTTGGCGAGAACGGCTCGCCGAGATCCCGCAATGGCAACCGCTTCTGGAATAATCTCCGTCCCGGGATCCAATTAAAGGCCTCGATCGAACTGCCGGGCAGTGAGTTCTACGGCAACGGCACGAGCGTTAAGACGACGCTAATTTTCGGCACAAAACGGCTTGCGATCAATACGTCTTCGAGTTCCGAACTTGAAGCGGCTCCGCATATTATTGCTCTGTCGGTCGAGGATGCCTTCGAACAAGCGATGTCGTCAAATCTCCGTTTCTGACCAATAGAAAAAGCAATGTATTCCATTCAAGAACAGAGTTCGGAAGGACTTTCTGCGCCAATTATTGCTTTGAGTGAAGCAACCTCGACGGTCGAACACCCCAAGAGCGATCCGGAGATTCAGATCTATTCTCCAAGATATGTTTTCGGCGGGTCATCACACCCGGGAGTGATCGTGGAACCGCCCGGACTCGCCAACGTCGAACCGCCGCCAATACGTTATCGCCCGCGACTGCCAAAGTATCTCTCTGACACCGGAAAACTATCCGCAATGCAATTGGAGCGGATCATCTACGCTGGTCAGGCGCACGAACAACGACTTGCGGACGGAGCACGAGCGGGTATAAGCATCGGCGACGGAACCGGAACTGGTAAGACAGCTTCGCTCTCCGGAATAGTTCTGGATAACTGGTTTCAGGGACGACGGCGAGCGGTTTGGTTCTCAGTAAAGGCCGATCTGATCGAAGCCGTTTCCGATGAGTTTAAAAGACTCGGTCTAATACCTCCGATCAAACTGATAAATGACTTTAATACCGATCAGGAAATAGACATTCGGGATGGCATTGTCTTCTGCACGTATCGCTCATTAATAGCCAGATCGAAGAAGGGCAATAGAAGGATCGATCAGATAACACGATGGCTCGGACCAAACGGAGTAGTGATCTTCGATGAAGGTCATAAAGCCAAGTATGCCTTTGCCGACGACCGCGGAAAATCGACACTGACGGGGGCCGCCGTGCTTGAGATTCAGAATCCTGAGAAGTTCCCGGATGTTAGAGTGGTCTATTCATCGGCAACTTCGGCGGGGGAAGTAAGGCATCTCGCTTATATGTCACGGCTTGGCTTGTGGGGAGAAGGGACCAACTTTCCGATCGGGTTCGAGCAGTTCGCCGAAGAGATCGAATCCGGCGGTGTCGGTGCGCTTGAAATGGTCTGCCGCGACCTTAAGGCGATGGGGCGATACCTATGCGGCAATCTGAGTATGGGAACCGATCCGGAATCTGGACTATCCGTAGAGTTTCGTGAGGTAATTCATAAACTGACGCCTGCACAGCGAACGATGTACGACAACATGGCCCAGGGCTGGCAGGAAGTCTTTCGGAATATTCACCGGGCGCTGGATCTAACCAACTCCGGCAAGGCGACGCGAAGCAGCGCCCTCAATCAGTTCTGGGCGGAGCATCAGCGCTGCTTTCGTAATCTGATCACTGCATTTAAGGTGCCGACTCTGATCCGTGAGATCGAGGATGCCCTTGGCAGAAAAGAGTCCATTGTTGTGTCCATAACCGGCACTGGCGAGAGCCAGACAAAGAAACAGATCGAACGGGCAGCGGATGAGGACGAAGCGATCGATGCTCTCGATTTCAGCCCGAGAGAAACTCTTACACGTCTGGTAGCGAACTGCTTTCCAACCACGTGTTTTCAGGAGAGAACAAATCCTTACAGCGGAACTATTGAATATATACCTCTGGTTGACGCAAATGGTGATCAGGTTGAGAGTCGCGCAGCTTTGCAGTTGCGAACAGAACTTCTGGATAAGCTATCAATTCTTGAGGTTCCGGAGCACCCGCTTGATCAACTCGTGAACTATTTCGGTGTAGAGAATATTGCAGAGATGACCGGCAGGAAGAAACGCTTGATCCGGACGGCAAAAGGCACTCTGGAGTATCGGCCGCGCCAACTTGCTGGTGTTCCTTCGAAGCTTATCAACCTTCACGAAAAGAATGCCTTTCAGAATGGTGATAAACGGATCGCCATTATGTCCGAAGTGGCATCAACCGGAGACAGCCTTCATGCAGGCAAAACCGTTGGGAATCAGCAGAGACGACTCCATATTGCTGCGGAGCTAAAATGGTCAGCCGATAAACAGATCCAGGATTTCGGGCGTACACATCGGACTGGTCAAGTGGCACCGCCAGTGTATTTGCTCGTCTTCACGGAACTCGGCGGTGAGAAAAGATTCTCCTCAACTATCGCCCGAAGGCTTGGTAATATGGGAGCCCTTACAAAGGGCGACCGGCGTGCCGAAAAGGCCGGCAACCTTGATAAATATAATCTTGAATCCAGAGAAGGGCGTTCGGCGTTAAGTGTCGTACTGACTGGCATCATGCGAGGACGAGAGATCGAGGGTCTCGACGATCCAAGGAAAGTCCTTAGAGACATGGGGCTTGTGAAATCAGTCGATGGCGTCGAAGCAGTTCCTGACAGCGATAAGACAAATATTCCGCGTTTCCTGAATAGACT
>JBJXFZ010000093.1:0-9582 GCA_046154245.1 Pyrinomonadaceae bacterium | reverse complement strand
CTACCTTTTACGAAGAATGTTTCAATACTTTCATTAGTTGCAGCGTCAGTAGCAGTGATTGTGATTTGATTATCGCCTTCAATTAACACAATACCATTCGCAGTAAACATACCGTTGTTAACAGACGTCGATGAGCCGTTAACAGTTATGCTAACGGTGGAAGCATCAGTTACGCGGCCGCTAATTGTTGCCGGAGAATCAACAGTTGTTCCTTCTGCCGGAAGGATTTCACTTAGTACCGGTGGTGACAAATCGATCATGACCGAACGAACAATTTGAGTTTGATTACCTGCGGCGTCCCGCGCCGTTATTCGAACAGTTTGCTCTCCTTCTGCAACTTGTACATCACCACCAAAAACACCATTTTGATCAACAGCTAAAGGTTGTCCAACGGCGTCGACATAAATCGGCGAAGCGTCCGCAACGCTTCCCAAGACTCTTAATTGTTTTGTGGTCTCGCCTTCTATTGGATATGTAAGGGTCAAACTAGGCGCAGTGCTATCCTTTATGACCGATCGCTCGAGTTCGGTTTGATTACCGGCAGCATCAGTCGCCCGGATAATGAAGTTGTTCATACCCTCAATTGGCAATGGTATGGACGAGTTGAAAAAACCGTTGCTAATTGGGACTGGATTATTATTAATCAAAAGTGTTGTAGCATTTGCATCACTAACCGTGCCTGCTACGGAAATCATCTCGGAATTTGTATACGAATAGTCTGAAGGCTGCTGTAGCAATATAACAGGCGCATTTGAGTCTCGGACGACATTTCTCGTAACACCTGATTGATTTCCAGCGGCGTCGGTTGCTTGGATGGAAATATTGTTGCTGCCCTCATTCAGCATAACCGTTGCGGTGAATGTGTTGCCCTGGATAGCAGCCATTGTACCGTTTACGACGATCGTGGTCTGACTCTCGTCACTGGAAGTGCCGGAGACCGTTACCTGAGCGGCGTTGGTGACCAGACCATCAACGGGCTGCTGAACCGTTATTGTGGGCGGCGTGGTGTCGCCCTGTTGAATAATTTTCAAAACGCCGCCGCTGTTGATTATCAAGCGGTCTGCCGTCACGTTTCCCTCCAAGCGACTGTTAACCGTCACCGTTCCCGATGGAGCAACTACGCTGCCGTATAACGCGCTGCCCGAGTTTAGCGTGACACCGCCCGATGCAACCTTGATCTGCAACCAGCCAGGGTTGGAGGGCGATCCGGTGGAAGCGTTTAGGGTCAAGCCGGAATTAAGCGTAATCATGACTGGCCCAACGACTTGAAACTGGCTGCCGCTGTTAAGCGTCAATGAGGTGAAGTTATAGACGGCCGGCTGGGTCGCCCCCGCGATTCCCAAAATGAACCCGCTGCCGCTGTTGGCGCTAAACGTTCCGTACGTGCCGGGCGGGATCGCTTTATTCCCGACGTTGCTGTTAAGCGTTAAATTTCTCAAGGTAGCGAAATCACCAATGCTTTGCGTCGAATTGTTGATCGTGACGTTGCGCGTTCCTAGAGGAGCAGGAGGTGCCGCGACGGTTGGCATGGCAATTGCATTCGTGCGAGTCAGAAGCCGTCCGAGTTGGGAGCCGCTATTTAATGTGATCGAGTAGTTGCTTGGCTGAGAGCTTCCTGTGCCGACAACCGTCCCTCCAAAAGTGGATGTTCCATTGCGCACGAGATTTGGCGATCCGATGACGAGCAAGTCGCCGGTCAAAACCGATGAACTGTTAAGAATCGTATTCTCGCCCAAGAGTTGCTGGACTGAACCTTCGATCCGTCCGTTCAAATTGAACCCGTGCCGCACCGTCGCTCGGGTTGCGGACGATTGAAGAAAAGGAAGCGGTAAGACCTCTGCTCGATTTTCATATAGCGAAATCGGCGCCGCTAAATTCTTTGACTTCGCCGCATCACTTTCTGGACTGTTAGTCAGCCTTTCATTATTTGAGGATGTCCCTTCATTTTTCTCCGCTTCGTCGTAACTGCTTCCTACTATAAAGCCGAAGAAAGAGTTCGTTCGCTTTGCAGCCGACGCTGACCATTGTTCTCCCGCGAGTCCAGCGCAAACAATGAACAGAACCGTGATAATCGTCAAACTTCGACGAGATTGCATTGAGATGAGCGATGAGTTTACCTGTTTCATATCATTAGGACGGCTGAATTATCTTCGAAACTTTATTTTTCTAAACAATTTTACAGCGACTTCAGGCTATTTGGCGAACGCTCGTTTCAAGGGCTCGTTCCAATTGGATTGTCCCCAAACTCACGCCAGGCCCAGGTCTCGTAAAGCTCCGGGCGACTTCGCAGAAAATCCCGCTTTAGCGTTTCACCCACGGTGTCGGTGTGACGCGGCAAATACTTGCTCTGCTCGATTTTTGCCAAATCAAATAGTCCAAACCGCCAGTACAGACCGCCCAACTTAAAGTGTGCTTCGGTATCGTCCACGTCTATCTCCAAAAGGCTCTTGTAAGCCCACATCGCGTCCGCATCGCGCCGATGCAACAGATAGAGTGCGGCCAGCTGCGATTTGACCTGCCGGTCGCGCGGGAACTCACGGCTGAGCCTCTCCAGCGTTGCGAGGGCTTCGGAGTATCGGAACTGCTTGATGTTGAGCAGGGCGTCGTAGAAACGCACCCGCCCCTCATTCGGAGCTATCGCTTTCGCCTTGGCAATCGCGTCGTTGGCCTTATCTAAGATCAGTTGTGAGGTTCCAGCCCGCTCCATTTTCATATACGCCAGAGCAAGATCCGTCCACAAAGCTGCGGTTTCGGGCGATTTTTGAACGGCGTATTTCAATGCCTCATCGATAGCCATAACGGTCGATTCATACTGTTGTTGATCGAACAGAGCAACGGCGTATGTTCGCCACCTAAGGCGAAGTTTTTCTCTTTGATCCGCTGTGTAGTCTGAGGCGGCCATCATCCGACCTTGAGGAGACGTAAAATAGAGCATCTTGTTATCGACACTCATCTCCACCACCGGGGACTGACTCACTGGGTGCGAATTGTTCACCCAATCGATAAACCGCTTGTTGAAGCGCCGGTAATTAACTTTAGCGGTAAGTTTAAGCGGCGATTTTACGTCAGGCGAAATTACGAAGGTGAATCGTCCTAAATCTGCGCGCCCGGCGGGTATGAAACGATCGATTGCTCCGACACGTGTGTTCCAGATGTCGTGTTTTATTATCGGCTGGCCATGGCTATCGATCGGGACATTTCTGTAGGCGTGAGCTTTCCACTCTAGGGAACCGTCATCGCTGATCGCCCCGCTGTGGTAAACGGTCTTGCCGTTGGCGTCCACTGCCCTGAACTCCAGCCAGGCCTCGAACATGTCACGCAACTCAGCGGGAAATGAATGGCCGACACCCTTATTCGACGCCACCACGTCCACCGAGATCGTCTCGTTCGGTGCAGGCAGGATCGAGTTGTTACCAGCCGATTGCATGGAGTTATCCCTCGCATCGCCGAGCATCGGTGCGGTAATCTGCTGGGTCGCCAGCGAATTGTTACGAACGGCGATGATGTCAACCCCGACGATGCCCGATTTTAATAGGTCCTCGGTCGCCTTGAGTTGATCCTTCCAACCGTAGTGGGCCGGGATCGCGGTGTTGCCGCCCGCCCAGCGGTGCGATTTATACCCGACATCTTTTTGGTCGGGCATGTGGCAGCTTTGGCAGCTTTGATACTGACGCTTGTTGAGCGATTGCGTCGTCTGGTTGGAGAAGGCCGATTGTTGCCATTCGTCGTAAGCGCTGAAAGTGCGGAACCATTTACGCCCGTTTAGTTCTGGTACTACAGCGGCCTTGTGGCAGGCAGCACAGAACTCCGGCGTCTGTAGCAGCGGGCGCATCACGGCCCGACGATGAGATTCCAGATCGTTCAGGATGTCCTGGTTGCTGGCGTCTTTGAATCGTTCGCCGTTCGCCCTCACCATGATCGCAGGCGTGTTGATGGAATAGCTGCCGATCCCTTCGGTCGTAACAGACTCGATGCTGTGGCAGACGGAACATGTGACACCTTCTTCGTCGAAAGGGCGCTTCATCGTGGCGTTCTTCGAAAGCGCTCCTGAGAAAAGAGCCACGGGGTTGTGGCAGCTTTCGCAATGACGGGTTACAGCTATATCGCGATCTCGGATCAGATGATCGACATTAGCCTGATAGAAGGGTTCCCTGAACGCATTGCGGTGTGCAGACTCGCTCCATTCGCGATGTGTGTCCTGGTGGCATTCCGCGCAACGGGCCGCGGATATAAAATCGTTTTGCGAGATGAACTGTCTGGTGACAACCTGGGCGTTGGATGGGGCGAATGGGTTGTCACCGAATGGCAGCTCATAGTTGTCAGGTCGGTCTGCGTAAGTCTCTGCGTATGCAACAGACTTTTTGAATCCCCACCAAACGATAAGAAAAAGTGTGATCAGGACAATTGCGAGCTTAAGCTTTAGAAAAATGCTCATTCGGGATATGGTGTTGCCAACTAAACAAAAGCTTAGAGGCTAACCGGTTAATGAACATCCATTGATTGGAGGTTTAACAAACTACACCTCAAAGGACCAATTACTTTTAAAATCTTCTAACTGTCTTAATGGCTGAAACTTGTATAAGATTCACGGAATCGTAGCCGTCTCACAACAATTTGTCAAGTTTTCAAATCATCGTAAAGGATTTATTGTTTTCGTTAAAGGAAAGTATTGAAAGGCTTTGCTGTAAAAAAGGCAAAGTCGTCACTTAAAGGCAAAATAATTACTTACGAAAAGCCATCTGACATCGATTAAGAGGTACAAAACAAAAACAGCATTTGCTCGTCAAAATCGATACCAAGGCTCAAGCGATTACCAGACCAATCCAGAGCATTCGAGGCAATGAATCCCTCGATCACTCCGAACGCCGGCGATTAAGAACACTTTGGCTGGTTGTGAAAAGCAGTGATGCGACGGAGTGGCGAGCATTAGTGGCGATCGTTGAATGCAAGATGCAGGTGCACATCTTCGTTGAAATGGATTCGCGCCCCGAATCAGGACCGAGCTATTCGATAGCGGAACTCCAGACGGATACTACAAATTTTTTAAGCCATTTCAGCCTGCAAAAGCCTCAGTGAACTCGAACTGATTTTTGAAAACGAAAAGGTAGCAACCGTCGCATGGTTTTCCTCGGGAAACAATTGACTGGCTAAGTCAGTGTTCCTTGTTCCTTAATATTTCGGTTTCATCTCCTCCAAACGCCGATCCATATCCCTGAAGAAGCCGGTCACGACCGTAGAGACCATCCTGAGCCGGGCAGCTTCCATTGCGGCGGTCTGGTTTATTGAAGCGGCTTCTGTTCGTCCCTCAAAGTTAAGTTGATTAGATACTTTCTCCATGTCGGCCGAACGGCGAATTCCTGATAGCTGGATTCCCGCTCCCTGACGACTGCTCTGGGCAGCGATGCTGGTTCCCTTGTTAATAGCAGCGACGCTCGAGGATGCCTGCCCCTCGAACGCCTTGTTAATGTCCGACTGATAAGTATTCGATGCCTCTATCTTCTGATCGGCGACGATCTGCGTATTGTTGTTTTGTAGGGCGGTATTGTCGAGCGTCGTTGAATTCATCCGCTTGTTTGCGTCCTGCATAACATGCTGATCGTTGGACCAATCATACAGTTCAACACCTTTTCTTATCGGGACGGTGGTTCCGGCGATGGATGTGCCGCCCGGGATGGCCTCATATTTCATCATCCCGAAGTTCTGAAGTGTCCCTTGAGTTCGCAAATTGGTTTCCTTTGCTGCATCGAATATTCGACCGTCCTGAGCACCCTTTGCCTCAGCCTGCATGCCGGTGATCTCGCGACGTGTCGCCGCTGAGCTGCTGAGGATACCGAATGTCTTGTTCGCCTCGGCAAGCAAAGTCTGCGTCACCTGGTTCGCTCGTATCTGACCGAGACTAGTAACAAGGCCGCCTTCGACACTGGCTACGGACGAGACCAAACGAGCGTCCGTTGATTGGTTTGCGGCTTCGAGAGCTTTCTTCGCGGCCGTCTGCTCGGCATTGTAGATGCCCTGAATTTGGGTGTTTTCGGCTTGTCGATTGATGGCGGCTCCCGCTACCAGTCCGTATGTCTCAAGCGCGGTTCCGATACTCGAAAGCATCCAACCCATCGAAATCTGAGAAACACCTTCATAAACCTGACCTCGTAGAACTCGGTAACTGAGCCACGGAACCAGAATGAAGCAGAGGCTTGAGACGAAGAACAATGCTGTGACAATAAGTGCGCTTGATGCTGGATCGTATGCACCGTTAGTAATGATCTTTGCCGTTACGGGATCGAGAGAAAATGTACTCTCACCGTTGTATATTGAAAGAGCGAGAACGCCGAGACCGTAACAGACATAGAGAGTCACTTCCTTTACAATCGGAAATGCCAACGCAAAAGTTGCCACGCCCCAACAGAACGGATAGAAGATCTGAGCGGCGAATTTCTCGTCAAAGCCAAAGGCTGCCATTACCGGCGCCGCGAGTTTAAGACCTATTAAGATAAATAGTCCCGCGATCGCTAGAAAGAGCCCGCCAAACTTAATTATATTTTGGCCGATCACCATAAAGGTGAACATCCTCGGGAGATTCCACCCGAGGATATTCAGTTCACCCGTTATGTCCTTTACCGACGATTCCTTATCCATGATGATGCCGACAAGGCCCGGCTCTCCGTTCGGAAGGCGCTCAGCAAGCAATGCGTTAGGGTCCTCGACGGCAAAGTTTGCTTTTACATACTTTTTCATCTTGTCGTCAAATTCGGCGACGAGTGAACGGTTGTAGGCGCGAATTGGCCGCGCAAAGAACTTGCCCGTTATGGTGAGGCCGTCGATGATGAAGGGGCTGGCACCGATCAATACCATGGAAATTATCGAACGGATCGCCCACGCAACGAGTTGCTCGGGACCGAGGCCGCGGTTGTCATGAAACCGGCGGATAAACGCAAAGATCAGAACAAAACTCGCAATGATCCACGCTAAGAACGTGAGGATCGGCATTAGCGGCTTGACGATTGCATTAAGGACGGATTGAAATAGCCATTCCTGTCCGGTCCGCATGAGATTTTTGATCTGCTCACTAAAACTCGGCGCGGGAGGTTTGGGCGGAACGACCGGGCCTGGAGACGGTGTCGCAACAGGATTCGCCGGGTATCTGTTCTCGAATTCGCGAAGCGCGGGTGCCGGACGTCCGTCGAGCGGCGGCATGAACGGAGAGTCCGGGTTGACCGTCATTATCAGATCGTTTGCCGTCACAGGCTGCCCATTCATCGTGCCAATTGGAGTCTGGCCTTCGACACGTGGTGGGCGAGGAGGGCGCGGCCGAGTTTGCCCGGCCGCTGACGTGGCGAAGAGGCAGGGGGAGATGGAGCAGGCAAGAACGAAGAGAGCTGTCAGTACTGCGTGGCGAAAAGGGGTCACGTTTCTCATGTTTTTGTTTGTTTAGTTCTTAGATACCGTGCTCATGGAAGCGGGCTTTGATAGACGTCGTCATTCCATACTTCATAGCGTTCAAGTTCGCGCAGGAATTCATCTGAGGCTCGCGTGATACCCGTCATCATCTCGGTGCTTCGGCGTATTTCTTTTCCGAACTCTGTCATCTGTTCGATCTTGAGACCGTAGGCAATAAATTTTGCGTGTATCTTTGCTTCGAGTTCGCGCAGTTGGCCTTCAACCGTTGATATGCGTAGATTGATCGCGAGCATCTGGTCGATTAGAGACTGAACGCCGTCTCGATTAGCGGCGGGATTAGCTTCGATCGCGCGGGTTTCATCTGCGATCTTCTCCCGTTCTTCATAAAGCTTGGCTAGATCGAGAAGCATATTTTCGCGGTCAAATAGCATCCGTTCAAGTTCGGAATCGAGCTTTGCGAGGCGTTCGAGATTCTTGAGGTGGGCATCGGCGCTCCGACCGATCGAATGCCGAAGAAAATCGTCGAGATCGCGCTTGTTTGCTTCCATATCGAAGATGCCGTTCTTGAGGCGTCGTGCGATATTGACGACTGAGTGTATTTGGCTGGTTATGGTAGCTTCGATCCGTTTCTTAAGTTCGAAGGTCCCGCGTATCAGACGACCGACAGTGGCGTAGGTCGTTATCAGCTGCTTGTGTCGCATGATCTGCTCATCGACTTTATCGAGGATGCCGCGCAGGTTGGTTACGCTTTCCACCATCTTCTCGTACTGCTGGACCGCCTTCTCATACATCTGGATGTAGTGATTTATGGTTTCAACCCATCGGGCCGCTTCTTCGATTCTTTTCTCTACCTGTAGGACGTATTGCGATGGATCGAATACCGTCCACTGTGCCTGCGCCGGGCGAACGTCGATCCCAATCAAGATCGAAGAAAGTACTGCCCCGAGAACGATCTGTCTTAGTGTTTCGTTATTGCCGATCATGCTGCGACCTCCAAACCGTTCAATTCATTCAAATCGAAAGACGATATCTCTGTGAGTCCGACCGCAGTCAATCCGCTCGGATACTTCGAGGCCAGCCACGACACGACGATCTCAGGCGGGAGGTCGGGCCGAATATTCTCGACAAGTCTTCGCCCATTTGCCTCGTTCGTGTCGTTTGTGTTAGCCCAAAGCATTGCGGGTGACAGCCGAATTTCGGCCATCTGGACGATCTTGTACGCTCCGCTGCCGATGACGAAGACCCATTGCGTGTATCGGCCGTACTGGTTTCTGATCGCACGGATCGCTGCAATTGTC
Source organism: Pyrinomonadaceae bacterium (assembly GCA_046154245.1). GTDB lineage: Bacteria > Acidobacteriota > Blastocatellia > Pyrinomonadales > Pyrinomonadaceae > OLB17. The sequence goes on along the minus strand of JBJXFZ010000093.1, from coordinate 889 downwards.
TCAGATGCCAACTCGCAGTCCGCGGCCAAGCGGTCGAAGCCGCCGATCTGTTTGCCGATCATCTTGACGCCGGAATTCTTGACCAGGTCTATTCCTATCTCATTGGGCCGCTCTGTGGTTCCGGTAAAATGTTCGTAGGCCTGCGAAAATAGAACCGTTACTAGTCCTTCCTTACGGCCGGTTACGGACGCCTCAGCAATAAGCTCCTGTATCGCCGGAAAGTGTTTGTTGATCTCGCGCATTTCGTCGCAAAGAAACAGGATCGGCGTCTTTTGCATCCGCTCGTCTTCCTCGCCGATCTCCTGCATTATCTGTGCGCTTATTCTGAATCCGACACTTTCACGTATCTTTTCGTCGAGGCCGCTAATTCCGGAGAGTTCAAACACATCGAACATCGATGGAAGGTCATAATCGGGATGGGTTGGCGAGTTAAGCCACGGGTCTTTTCGGTGAACATTTAATTTCAAATAGAGCTCACTCGCCAGTTCCTGCTGAGCCGGTTCCCAGTGATAGGTTTTAAGAACATCGAGAAAATGACCGAGAGTAGGCTGGAATTTCGGCCTGCCCGCTCCGTTGCGAGCCAGCGACATCTTATAGACCTCATCGATAACGGTGGCGGCAATTGCACTTGTGATCGCATCGGTCTTTTGCGTCTTGCTAAGGATGAGGATGTCAGTCAACACCATCGAAAGCTGGCGTTTTGTGGGGCGGATTCCCTTTTCGATTCCCGGATAGTTCCAGATATTGATCGGTTTCGGATCGGCTTCGTTGAACTCGATATGACGGCCACCAAAGAGTTTACAAATAGGCTTGAATGAATGCCGATAGTCCATTACGCGCACCTTTACGTTTCCGCGATGCGCCCTGATATCCGTGATCAGCATCGAAG
>JBJXFZ010000075.1:0-3166 GCA_046154245.1 Pyrinomonadaceae bacterium | reverse complement strand
GTGCGGCCGGAACCGTGCAGACGATGATGATCATCGCGCTAGCGCTTATCGAGTCACTCGTGCTTTTCGCATTGCTTATTGTTTTCGTCAAGCTTTAAAGAGACGACAGATTTTACACATCGCGGATGGGGCCAACCGTGCCTCATCCGTTTTTTCTTGAATAAGAACGGCTCGCGATTTATCCTTTAATTGCAACCGAAATGTTTTTTCGGCGTTCTAAATAGCGAATGAGTGATTTTGAAGACAAGTTAATTGCGGACAAATACCGCGTCGGCGAGCTGATCCGCGAGGGTGAGGCGGGCGATCTTTATCACGGCCGGCACGAAGTGATGGACAAGGCCGTGACGCTAAAATTGCTTCCACTCGCACTCGGCGTCGATGCTCGCTGGACAAAACGTTTTATCGACGAAGCTCGTGCAGCGTCGGCTGTGACGCATTCTAACTTACTTAATATCAACGACTTCGGCACCGATGCCAAGAACGTGAGCTACGCGGTTTACGACTCTGTTGATGGAGCAACGCTAGCTGATGATAGGTCGATGAAAAGCCAGGCGACATCTGTCGAGCTCGCGCGACAGATCGCAAACGCCGTCGCTGCCGCTCACGAAAAGCAGCTTGTTCACGGCAATCTTTCTCCGCGAAATGTATTCATTAATACCGAAGATGAAACGCAAACTGCGAAAGTCTACGGTCTCGGCGGCGATGCATTGAATGTCGGGCGCAAAGCCGACCCACGTTATCACGGGCCCGAGCAGCTTGGTGACTATCCCGTCGTTGGTGAACGCTCCGACGTCTACGCTCTCGGCGTGATGTTGTATGAAATGTTGAGCGGCGAGGCGCCATTTGAAGGCAACACCGCAGCCGATGTCCTCGCAAAACAAAACGAGCCACCGCCGCCTTTGTCGGCGTTTCGCGAAGATCTGAATCGAGAGATCGAGCCAATAATTTTGAGTGCGATAGCGGCCGACCCAGAACATCGATACCAAACGATGAGCGCGTTTGCTGAGGACCTCGACATTCTCGCTTCGCGCGTTGGCGGTTCGACAAAAGCAGCGGCTGCGACCGCAGACTCGCCAAAACGCAGCGTCTGGCAGACAGCGTTCGTCGTGTTTGCCGGAATTATGTTACTCGCTGCGGCGATGATCTACGTCACCTACACTCGAGGCACAGACCCGACAACCGAATTGCAAGCCGACGCCGACGCGTTGCCGGTTCAGCCGCTCGGGCCCGCTACGGGCTCGCAGGAAGACGGGCTGATGAGGATCCCGGACGGCACTTCGCCCGAAGAGTTGATGATGACCGGTCTTAACACAATGACGATCGGCGGCGACGGGATGGGCGACGGTTATAACGCTTGGGCGAATGGCGGCGTGGTTCCGATGGGAGCACCACCTGCGAACATTCCGCCCGGCGGCTCGCGCGTCAGCGGCGACGTATCCGGCGCGAGTCAGTTCATGCCGCAGACCGGTCCGATAGAATTTGTTAGAAAGGATATTCTCACCGGCGAATGCACCAAGATCGAGACGCGTGAGGTTGTTCCGTGTCCCGATCAAGTCGGTGCGAAACCGATGGCGACGCCGCCCGGAAAGACGCCAACAAATCCCAAACCGACGCCAACGCCGAAAACGGATCCGGTTCCGACGACCGACAAACCGGCTGACGCAACGACGGACAAAGCAAAGCCGCAGCCGTCACCAAAGACTCCGACGCGCCAGAGCAAGCCGAAATCGACAAGGCCCGGAAGCGGCGAATCGCTCGACTAATTTAAATAAAGTCGTAAATTGTTTTGATCGCGAGCAGCAAAACCGTAGTCAAAAACACTCGTCGCAGCCAGACATCGTTCAGCTTTGTCGCGTAATGAGCGCCGATGTAGGCACCGAAGAACATCGTGATGCCGATTATCAATCCGAGCTTGTAATCCACTAATCCTTGCCACATAAAAACGGCCGTCGCGATCGCGGAAGAAAAGACATTGACAAGTTTTGTTGATGCGACGGCTTCACTGTAACGCATTCCGTAGATGCCGATGCAAATGGCTGTGAGTATCGTCACGTAACCGCCGCTGAACAGCCCGCCGTAAATTCCGAGTAAAAACACGAGCACGTAAGTTAGCGGCAACGTCCAAGCGTGGCGCTCAGCGGGTTCGAGGCCAGCGTTGCGTCTTAGAAGTGAAAATATCGCGACTGCGATCATCGCAATAGAGACGATCAGCTTTATGCTGGTGTCGCTGATGACACCGACGATCAACGCGCCGATCGCCGAACTTACTACAGTTAGTGCGACGAGTGGCCAAGTGCGCGCGTAGTCGATCTTCTGCTGACGAACGAACGGAATTGTTCCACCCACGGCCATAAACACTAGGCCGAACATATTCGTCGCAACCGCAACACGCGGCTCGATACCGAATTGAAACATCACCGGCACAGCGATCAGCGAATTGCTGCCCGTGACTACACCTATCACGCTCGTTAAAAAGAACACGGCGATCAAAACTGCGAGTGCGTAAGCTGTCATTCCCGAAGCCTATCTTAGCAAAAACCAAATGTGACGTGGCTGAAAAGAAAAAGGCACCGCCTTTCGACGATGCCTTGTAAGTCTATCTAAAAAGTGAATTTTAGAAGGTAAGACGTCCAGCAAATTGGATAACGCGGGCACCGACGGCAACGCCGGTGATACGTCCAAACGAAGTGCTGTTGATGTCAATGAATTGTCCCGGTGCGAAGTAAGGCGTATTTGTAAAGTTATACGCTTCACCGCGGATCTGGAACTTGACACGCTCAGTAATGCTGAAATTCTTCAACAACGAAATGTCGGCACTTGAGTACCAAGGACCGTTCACGATCGCGCGACGCAGTGCGCCCGTTTGCAATGGGCCGTTGTTAAAGAAGGCCTGACCGGCAAATGTCGGTTGAGCAAAACCGCTCGAACCCGCACCGCCGACAGTGCCTGCCGGAACACCGGTATTCAAAGCCGTACAGTTACCTGCAGCAAGATTTGCCTGATTGATGTTGATCGCAGTCGGATTGACGTAGAAAATACCGCAAGGTGTATTAAACACGCCCAACAACGAGGCCAACTGACTGTCAGACAAGTTTGTCATAGCAGTTTGACGGCCCGAACGTCCTGCACGGTTCAACGTTCCACGTGAATCCGTGAACGTGATCGG